>JAKBAX010000015.1 GCA_021808785.1 Actinomycetes bacterium
GCGGCTAGCGGCCGCTGAGGATGGGAAGGCGGCTAGCGACCGCCGGTTGCTACCGTCCCCGACGCCGACAGGCCGGCCCGCTCCTCGGCGGAGAACCCGATCTCGGCCAGCACCTCGTCGGTGTGCTCACCCAGGCCCGGGATGGACCCCGCTGCGCCCGGCCGCGGCACCGGGCCGAAGCGGGGCGGGAACACGGGCTGGTCCAGCCGGCCCCGCTCGCCCCAGGGATAGGTGACGACCCGGCCGAGCTGCCGGTTGACCGGGTCGTCGACGATGCCGGCGACGAACGCCTCCCGGTCGGCGTCGGGCACCTCCTCGCAGGGCACCCCGGCGGCCCGCAGGTCCGACACCCACACGGCCGCCGGCCGTTGGCGGAACCCCGCCTCCAGGGCCAGCTCCTCGGGCTGGCGGCCGCCCCCGGGCCGCCCGAGCGGTGGCGGGTCGGCCGGCAGGCCAACCTCGACGGCGGACGAGACGGCCGAGACCAACCGGGTCCAGCAGTCGGCGTCGGGCACCGCGAGGGCCAGCCAGCGGCCGTCGCCGCCCTCGTAGAGGCGGTAGGTGGCCCCGTAGCCGAGCTGGTCGGCGTCGAGCTCGGGACCGGCCACGACGCGCCCCCCGGAGACGAAGGCCCCCGACGCCAGCATCAGCCCGGCCCCCAGGAGGTTGCTGGCCACCCGCTGGCCGCAACCGGTGCGGCGCCGGGCGTAGAGGGCGGCCAACACCCCGCAGGCCGACACCCACCCGGCGGCCACGTCGACCGCCCCCCAGACCAGGAAGGTGGGGGTGGCCCCGGAGCCACCCTGACCCTGCTCGATCCCGGCCAGCGCCTGGATCAGCTGGTCGTTGGTAGGCAGCGGGGCCCGCCGGCCGGTCTCGCCGAACCCGCTCGAGAAGGAGTACACGGCGTGGGGGTTGGCGGCGCGCACCGCGGCTTCGTCGTAGCCCAGGCGTTCGGCCAGCCCCACCCGGGAGTTGTGGTGGACCACGTCGCTGGCGCGAAACAGCCGGGCCAGGACCGCAGCCGCCCCGGGTGCCTTCAGGTCCAGCGCGACAGCCCGCTTGCCCCGCTGGCCGGCCGCGAACATGGGTTCCATGCCGCGGTGGGCGTCACCCGAGACGGGCTCCACTTTGACCACATCGGCCCCCATCTCGGCCAGTACCAGTGGCATCACCGGTCCGGCCAGATAGGCGGAGAGATCGAGCACCCGCACCCCGCAGAGCAGAGGGCCCGGCGAGGGCCGCGGCCCGCCGGCGGGCGGCAGGTCGGCCGCCGCCCGGGCCTTTACGACCACGGGCGGACCGGCCACGGTCATGGAGCCGCCTTCGACCCCGACGGCCATCCCGGCGGCCTGCACGTCGGCGTCGAGGAGGGCCTCGCCGGGCCGCAGAACCGGCTCGCAGCGGAAATCCCGGCCGGCCAGCTGCTCCAGCCAGTGGGCCCGGTCCCGGGTGGCGAAGCGCTCGGCCCACCGCCGACCCCGCTCCACCATGGCCCCGCTGACCAGCTCGGCTCGGTATCCGGCCTCGCTCGGCCGGTCGCCGAACTGGTCGAGGAACTGCTCGTAGGCGCCCTTGGCGCCGAACCACAGCTGGATGTACCCGCCGTCGGCGCAGCGGTAGACCAGCGCCTCGGCCGGACCCTGCTCCTGCCACAGGAGCCGGGTGGTGGGCGACGGGTGCTCGACCCGGCCGAGGATCATGGGCAGCAGGGCGAGCAGGCCGTCGTAGAGGGAGGTCTCGGCCCACCGGCCGGCGCCCGACCCGGCCCGCTCGTACAGGCCGGCCAGCACCCCGACCGTCGCCGACAAGGCGGCTCCGGCCTGGGGCACCGCCAGGGTGGGAAAGGCCGGCCGCCCCGGGTGGTGGGCCCGGATCTGGGTGGTCAGGCCGGCCCGGGCCGCTACCAGCAGGTCCAGGTCGGGCAGGGAGCCGGCGGCCCAGAAGCTGGGCCGGATGCGGGCGCCGACCAGCTCGGGGTGGTGGCGCGCCAAGTGATGGGCGCCGATCCCGACCTGCTCGATCAAGCGCTCGGGCCCACACAGCACGACCGCGTCGGCAGTCGCGGCCAGCGAGCGGACCACGCCGGCCGCCGCCTCTGCATCGTCGCCCCCACCGGTCGGGAGGGCCACGATCTCCTTGCCGTGGTTCCAGGCCCGGTCCCATTCCACCCCGGCGTCGAGCGGGGCGCGTGGCGCGGACTGCACCCGCAGCACCTCCGCCCCGAGGTCGCGCAGGAGGGCCCCGGGCAGGGAGGTGGCCAGACCGGCTCCGACCACTGTGGTGCCGAGGGCCACTTCGACCACCCGGACACCGGCCAGCGGGGCGCCGGGGGCGGCGCTCAACTTCGAAGGAGACGGCCGGGGGCGGCCCCGTCCACCTCCTCCCCGGCCCGGCGCGTCGCCACCCCGTTGACCCAGACGTGCTCGATGCCCGTCGGGCGCACCAGCAGCCGGTCCGCGCCGCCCGGTTGGTCACGCACCCGCTCCACCGGGGTGGTACCGACCGTGTCGGGATCGAACGCCACCAGGTCGGCCAGCATCGCCTCCTGCACCAGGCCCCGTTCGGCCACCCGGAAGGCCTGGCGGGGCTGGCCGGTCAACCGCCACACCGCATGCTCGAGTGACAGCGCCCGGCGTTCCCGGACCCAGTGGCCGAGCAGGTGGGTGGAATAGCAGGCGTCGCACAGCTGGCTGGCGTGGGCCCCGGCGTCGGAGAGGCCGAGCAGGGTGCGGTCACCGGCCAGGAGGTCGCCGATCTCGTCGTCGCCGTCGTTGTCCATGACGACCCGGAAGCGGGTGGCCAACCCGTCCTCGAGGGCCAGGTCGACCATCAGATCGAACGGGTTGGTGCCCCGCTCGGCCGCCAGGCGGTCGAGGGCGATACCGATGAGCCGGGGGTGGGCGCCGGTCTCGTCCACCGCGGTCTTGGCCCACCGGTGGTGCCACGCATCCAGCGTGGCCGGCCGGGCCCGCACCCGCCACGCCGGATCGGCCAGCAGGCCGGCCCGCTGGTCACGAGCCGCACCCAGCACCTCCTTCCATTCGTCCACCTCCCCGAGCGGGGTGGGATCGGCGAGGGTCATCTGCATCACGATGGGCCGGCAGGCGATCTGGGGGTACACCTCGCCCGGCAGGGCGGCTCCCCGCTCCACCGTGCGCCGAGCAGCGCCCGGGCGGTCGGCGCGGGCGACCAGGGCGGTCCAGGTGACCGGGATCCCGCAGGCGACGGCCAGCTCGGAGAACTGCTCCAGCCACAGTCCCGGGCCGATCGACACGGCCAGCACCCCCCGGCCCAGGTCACCCAGCACCGAGGTCAGCGCGTACACCTCGTCCACCTCGGCGAACCGGCTGGGCACCGGCCGGCCGAAGGCGCCCTGGTGGTTGGGCTGGCGCGAGGTGGAGAAGCCGATGGCCCCGGCCTCCATACCCTCGCGCAGTAGCTGCTGCATGCGGGCCACCTCGGCTGCGGTGGCCGGCCGCTCCTCCGGACCGACGACGAAGAGGCGCAGTGCGGAGTGACCGACGAAGGCCCCCACGTTGATCCGCTTGTCCCGACCGTCGACGGCGGCCAGGTACTCGGGGAAGGTCTCGAAGCACCAGTCGATGCCCTCGTCGAGGGCTTCTATGGACATGCCCTCGACATTTTCCAGGGTCCGCACGATCAGGTCCCGGTGCTCGGGGTGGGTGGGAGCCACGCCGAAACCGCAGTTGCCCATGACCACGCTGGTGACGCCGTGCCAGCTCGACGGGGTCAGATCGCCGTCCCACAGGATCTGCGCGTCGTAGTGGGTGTGCACGTCGATGAAGCCGGGGGCCAGCACCAGCCCGCCCAGATCCACCACCTCGGTGCCGGCCTCGGGGGCCAGCGAACCGGCCTCGGCCACCGCGGTGATGCGGTCGGCTTCGACGGCGACGTCCGCCGGGCGGGCCGGGGCCCCCGTCCCGTCGATGAGCGTCCCGCCGCGGAGCAGCATCCGGTGCATCACCCTCCGATCGGTCGCGCCCCACCTCCGAGCGATGGTGCGGTCCACTAAGGTAGCAAACACTCGCTCACTTAGGGGAGGCCATGGTGACCGATACGACGGCTGGGGACGCGGCCATCATCACCGACGACTGGTGCCGGGAGCACTTCGACCACCTGGCGCCCGAGCTGGCCGCCGACCTCCAGGCCACCCTGGACCGCATGCGCCGGCACTGCCCGGTGGCCCACAGCGACCGTTACGACGGGTTCTGGGTCTTCACCCGCTACGAGGACGTGCTGGCCATCGCCCAGGACTGGCAGACGTTCAGCTCGGCCCAGGGTCTGACGGTGCCGGTGAGCCCGATCGCGGTGCGCAACCTGCCGGTGGAGATCGACCCGCCCCTGCAGCGGGCGTTCAAGCGGCTGATCAACCCGTATTTCACCCCGGCCGTGGTGGCGCGCTGGGAGGAGCCGACCCGGGATCTGGTCCGCCACCTGATCGACGGCTTCGGGGCGGCCGGCCGGTGCGACTTCATGGCCGACTTCGCCCGCCCCTACCCGGCTCTGTCGTTCTTCCGATCCGCCATCAACGCGCCCGCCGAGGACGTGGAAAAAGTGGCGTACCTGGCGTCCAAGTCCGGGACGCCCAACGATCCCGAGGCGGCTGCCTGCTGGGCCGGGCTCTCGGAATGGATCCGGAACTTCGTCGACGCCCGGCGGAGCGGCCCGCCCCTCGGTGACGTGGTGGATGCCGTCATCGGCGCCGATATCGAGGGTCGGCCGATAACCGACGAGGAGGTCATCGGAACCGTCCAGCTGCTGATCCTCGGAGGGTTGGAGACCACCGCGGGGGCGCTCGGCGCCATGATGATCCGATTCTGCCGGGAGCCCGAAGTGGCCGATCGGTTGCGCCGGGACCCCGACGCCATCCCGGCCGCGGTGGAGGAGCTGCTGCGCCTGGATGGACCGTTCATCTCGATCGCCCGCACGGTGACCCGGGACACGGAGCTCGGCGGCCAAGTGCTGAAGGCCGGTGAGAAGGTGATCATCTACTGGGCCTCGGCCTCCCGGGACCCGGCCCAGTTCGAGCACCCGGACCGCTTCGACCCGGAGCGGGCCGGTAACCGGCACCTGGCCTTCGGCGCCGGCCCCCACCGCTGCGCCGGCTCCCATCTGGCCCGGATGAACCTCCGCGTCGCGCTCGAGGAGCTGCTGCCCCGCCTCGACGACCTGCGCCTGCAGGAGGGGGCGGACATCAGGTTCCACTCCACTTTCAACCGGGCCCCGCTGAGCGTCCCGATCCGGTTCCGCCCCGGCCGCCGCCTGGCCGGCTGAAGCGCCAAGGGGCCGGACCCGACGGCTAGGGCCGGGCTCCCCCCTTGATGGCGTCCTCCACCAGGCCCAGCACCCACAACATGGCCCGGATGGCCTCCTTGGGCGCGATGGCCCAGTCGGCCACCAGGCGTTCGTAGGACACCGGGCTCCACAGCACGTCCAGCACGGCCGCCGCCAGCTTCCGGTCGGCCGGCGACCACTCCCGCGCCGCCCCCCGCACGGCCGCGGCGAGCACCGAGCGCTGGCGCTCGTTCTCCGCCGCCACGCTCGGGTCGGTGGCGGTCCGGGCCTCGATGGGGAAAGAAGACACGTACTCGAAGATGCGCGTCGCCACCCCTTTGAGGTCGTCGAGACCCATGCCATCGATGTCGACGCCGGCCTCTTCGCGTAGTCGGACCAAGACCGCGTCGCGCAGCTCCCGCTCGCCGGCGAAGTGACGGTACACGGTGCGCTCGTGGACGCCGGCCCGTTCGGCCACGGCCCGGATGGTGAGGGCCGACCAGTTCCAGACGGGGAAGCGGTGCAAGAGGTCGGCCCCGGCGGTGATGATGCGCTCGCGGGTCTCGGCCGCCTGCTGGCGGCGGAGCGGGCTGTCGTAGGGCCGTCGGGCCGGCGTCGGCGGTATCAGAGGTCCCCCACCGTCGCCCTAGGGGATCACCGTAGGCAGCGTTTCCCAGCCCCGGACGGTCGATGTGCTGGCCATCTTCATGGCGTCCTGATCGAGCTCCCATTCGGGAAAGCGCTCGAGCACCTCCTCCAGGGCGATCTTGCCCTCCAGGCGGGCCAGAGCGGCCCCCAGGCAGAAATGGATGCCGTAGCCGAAGGCCAGGTGGGCGCCGATGCGCCGGTGGACGTCGAACGTGTCGCCGGCGGGGAAGCGGCGGTCATCGCGATTGGCCGAGCCCGTGAGGAACATCATGACGCTGCCCTCCGGCACGACCTGGCCCAGCACCTCGATGTCACGGCTGACATATCTGGCGATGTGGTGGGCCGGGGGCTCGTAGCGCAGGAGCTCTTCCACCGCGTTGGGGATGAGAGAGGGATCGGCGACCAGGTCCCGCCGCTGATCGGGGTGCTCGGCCAACACCTTGCCGGCCCAGCCGATCAGGCGGGCGATGGTCTCGTTACCGGCGCCGGCCACCACGTTGATGTAGGTGAGCAGCTCCTGGCGGGAGAGACGACACAGGGCCCCGTGCTCGTCCTCGAACTCGGCATTCATCAAGTCGGTGATCAGGTCGTCGGTGGGGTGGTCGGCCCGCCAGTCGACGTAGTCGGCGAATATCTCGCCATTGGCGAGGGCCCCCTCGGTGAATCGCTGCGGCTTCCCGGGAGTGGTACGCAGGTCGGCGTCGACCTTGTCGCGCACCGCTTCTTGGTCGTCGAAGGGGATCCCGAACAGCATGCCGACCACCCGCATGGGCATCTGGCGGCCCAGGTCCTTCACGAAGTCGAAGCGCCCGGCCCCGACGTGGGGATCGAGTGCCTTGACGCAGTACTCGCGGATTTCCGCCTCCAGCGCCTTCATCTTCTTGGGGGTGAAGGCCCGCGAGAGCAGCCGGCGGTGGATGGTGTGGGCGGGCGGATCCTCGAAGATCAAGGTGCCGGGGGGCATCTCGATACCGGCCCGGATCAACTCGAGGATGCCGCCCCGTCCGGAGATGTAGGTGGAGTGGTCCACGAGGCCCCGCTCCACGTCGTCGTAGCGGCTGAGGGCGTAGAAGTCGAGCTCCTCGTTGTAATAGAGGGGCGCTTCCTCCCGCAGCCGCCGGTAGACGGGGTAGGGATCGGCCTCGATCTCGACCTTGTAGGGGTCGTAGTAGACGTCGTCGGCACTCGAGGGGCTCACCCCGCCATATTGATGTCAGACGACCATGGCGTCAATAGCGGGGGCGACCGCGTCAGCCGGCCTGTTGCTTCACCGCACCATCGGGTATCACGCCGCGGCGGGCCAGCTCTTCGATGACCTCCTCCGCGGTAGCCCGGGCCTCCGACCGGCGCAGCTCGGACGACCGGCGCTCGTCGCCCGCCTCGATGGCCTCGATCACCCGGGTGTGGGCCTCGACCATCTGGGCCACGGAGCGGCGGCTGCTGTTGCGCGCCGCCCAGTTGAGAAAGCCGTCGAAGCCGCGCAGCTCCGCCCGCAACCGGGGGGTGGCGCCGGCGCGGTGCTCGGTCCGCAGGATGTCGGTGGCCACCTCGTAGGCCCGGGCGGTGGCGTGGTCGGGCAGGGCGGCCAGCTCGGCCAGACCCTGCCGGAGCTCGGCGATGACCTCGGGATCGCGGTTGCGGGCGACCCGGGCCACCGCCACTCCGCTCAGCATGCCGAGCACGTGGAAGTCCGCCCGCAGGGTGCGGGCGTCGAAGTGCTCGACCAGGGCCGAGCGGTGCACCCGGGTGGACACGACCCCGTCGCGCTCGAGCAGGGTCAGGGCCTCGCGCACCGGGGTCGGGCTGACCCCGAGCGCGGCCGCCACCTGCTCGACGTCGACGCGGTCCCCCGGCCGCAGGCGGCCCTCGAAGATCTCCTGGACCAGGTGCTCGACGACGGCCCGGCTGGTCCTGGCCCGGCGCAGACCCGTGAGAGCCATTGCCTCAACATAGCGTCGGCCCGGTTTGCAATTTCCAATTTTCTATTGGAAATTGGGGGGCGGTGGCACCCGCCGGTGGGTGGCGCCGTGACGAGGAGGGACCTGGTGTTGCAACTGGCCGAGGGACTGCGGGTGGTGGATGCCGACTCCCACATGACGGAGCGTCACGACCTCTTCACCGAGCGGGCCCCGAAGGGGTTCGAGGACCGGGTGCCCCATGTCGAGCACATCGACGGGATGGACATGTGGGTGATCGAGGGCAAGAGCTTCGGCAAGGCCGGCTCCGGGGGCACCATCGACCCGGAGGGCCGCAAGCACCCGTTCCGCGATTCGCAGGGCGGGTCCTGGCAGATCGGCGACGTGCACCCGGCGGCCTGGGATCCGGCCGAACGGCTGCGGCTCATGGACAGCCTGGGCATCCACGCCCAGGTGCTCTTCCCCAACGCCATCGGCCTCGGTGGTCAGAACCTGGTCAACTCCGGGATCGACCCGACCCTCATCATGCTCTGCATCGAGCTCTACAACGATGCCATGGCCGAGGTGCAGGAGGAGTCGGGCGACCGCTTCCTGCCCATGCCCATCATGCCGGCATGGGACATCGAGGCCTGTGTCCGCGAGGCCGAGCGGTGCGCGGCCATGGGCTACCGGGGGGTCAACATGACGGCCGACCCCCAGGACTCTGGTTCACCCGACCTCGGCCACCCGGCGTGGGACCCCTTCTGGGAGGTGTGTGCCGGCATGGACCTGCCGGTGCACTTCCACATCGGGGCCAGCCAGACGGCCCTGTCGTACTTCGGCACCACCTTCTGGCCCAGCCAGGACGATTACGTCAAGCCGGCCATAGGCGGGGCGTCGCTGTTCCAGAACAACTCCCGGCTCCTGCTCAACAGCGCCTACTCGGGCATGTTCGACCGCCACCCGGGCCTGAAGATGGTCTCGGTGGAGAGCGGCATCGGGTGGGTGCCGTTCATGCTCGAGGCCATGGATTACGAGCTGGAGGAGAACGCCCCGGAGTGGTTCCACAAGCTGCAGAAGCGGCCCTCCGAGTACTTCCGCGATAATTGGTTCGCCACCTTCTGGTTCGAGACCGGCCGGGGCGACCTGCAGCATCTCATCGACGCCGTCGGCGAGGACAAGGTCCTGTTCGAGACCGACTTCCCCCACCCGACCTGCCTGCACCCCAACCCGGTGGAGATGGTGGCGGAGAAGGTCGCCACCCTGCGCCCGGAGACCCAGCGCAAGGTGATGGGCGAGAACGCGGCCCGGCTGTACCGCATCGACTCCTGAAGCCGGGCCACGTACCCTCGACCTGTGGATCCGCCCTCCCTACAGGCGGTAGTGGCCGACGACGCCGACCGGGCCGGCGAGTAGTGTCCGCCGGCTCCTACCGACCCCAACTGGATGGGCTGCGGGCGGTGGCCATCGCCATGGTCGTGGCCTACCACCTGGGCTACCTGCGAGGTGGATGGATCGGCGTCGATCTGTTCTTCGTCCTGTCCGGCTACCTGATCACGTCGATCCTCCTCCACCAGCCCGATCACGGCATCAATCGCCTCGGTCGTTTCTGGGCCCGGCGGGCCCGGCGGCTGCTGCCCGCGGTCCTCCTGGTGCTGAGCGTGGTCCTGGTGTACGGCTGGGCCGGGGGCCCCGGCGTGGTGCCCGCTCAGCTGCGGGCGCCGGCGTTGGCCACGGTCTTCTACGGGGCCAACTGGCAGCAGATCATCGCCGGCCACAGCTACTTCGCCAGTTTCCGCGCGCCCAACCCGTTCCAACACACCTGGTCGCTGGCCATCGAGGAGCAGTACTACCTGGTGTGGCCCCTCCTCCTCGGACTGCTCGGGCGCCTGAGCCGGTCACGCCCGGGCCGGCCCCGGCCGGCGGTGCTCGTCGTCGTCGGCGTCCTGGCGGTCGTCTCCATGGCGTGGATGGGGGCGGCCGCCCACCTCTTCGGGGCCAACCGGGCCTACCTCGGCACCGACACCCGGGCCTGGGAGCTGCTGGGCGGGGGCCTCTTGGCCATGATCTGGCCCGCCTACGAGGAGGGCACGGGAGGGCGGGCGTGGGCTTTCCTGGCTCCCCTCGGCCTGGCCGGAGTCGTGGCCGGGGCGGTGGTCGCCGGCGGGCCGCCGGCTTGGGTCTGGGATGGAGGTCTGGTGGCCATCGCCGCGTGCGGCGGCCTGGCCATCGTCGGCAGTGTCCGCCACCCGGCCGGCTTGCTGGTCCGCCTGCTGGCATCGGGACCCCTGCGCTGGCTCGGCCTGGTGTCGTACAGCCTCTACCTGTGGCACTGGCCGGTGATCGTCTTGATGACGCCGGACAACACCGGCCTGGGCGGCGCCGCCCTGCTCACGGTTCGAGTCGTGGCGATGCTGGCGGCGGCGGGGCTCAGCTACTACCTCGTGGAGAGCCCGCTGCGCCGGATGGACTGGGCCGGGCTCGGGCGGCGACTCCGGGTACCGGCCTTCAGCTTCTGGTCGGCCGGTCTGATCGGGGCCACCATACTGACGGTGGCGGCCACCGTCGGGCCGCCTCGGGCCGGCACCGGGCAGCTGGCCCTCTCGGCGGCCACGAACCGCCCGAGCCCGCATCCCCAGGCCGGGCTGGGCCCGGTGGTCCTGGCGTCGGGACCGGCCGCCGACCCCTACCGGGTGTGGCTGTTCGGCGACAGCGTCATGAAGGATGCGTCACCGGGCATCCGGGCCGCCCTGGACGCGACGGGGAGAGTGACGGTGGTGGCCAACACCAGCTTCGGGGGTTGGGGGACATCCACCGACCGGGCCTGGCCCGGCGACGTCCTCCCCACCGTGGCCCGGACCCACCCGCAGATCGCCATCGGCACCTGGTCCTGGGACGACACCCAGGCGCAGCAGGATCCGAGCGGTTACACCGCTCGACTGGAGTCGGCACTACGTACTCTCACCGGTCCGCGCTTTGGCATACAGCTCGTAGTCCTGGTGCAGTTCCCGCAGCCCGGCCCGGTGAACGCCGTCGCCGATCCGGCGGCCCGCTACGCCGGCTGGGCCCAGCAGACCTCGGTCCAGGACGCGTGGGATGCGGCGGCCCGACGGGCCGCGGCCGCCTTTCCCGGCCGGGCCCTCTACGTGACCACCGACCAGTTGTTCGCTCCGGGCGGCCGCTTCTACACGTGGTTCCCCACCACCGGGGGAGCCTGGGTGCGGGCCCGCAAGCTCGACAACGCCCATTTCTGCCCGCTCGGGGCGGCCGAGTTCGGGCGGCTATTGACCAACGATCTCTCCGAGCTGTTCCACCTGCCCGGACCGGTGCCGGGCTGGCAGTACGGGTCGTGGACCCGCGACCCTCGCTACAACGATCCTCCCGGCGCCTGCCCCGCCGATCACCCGCCACCGGGTTACCGGGGTCTGGCCGTCCCCCCCGGCTGACCGCTCGTCGGATCATCGACGGTCGTAGACGAGCTTCCAGCCGGCTGACGCGACACGAATTCGTTGACCAAGTCGGCCAGCTGCTCGGGCTGGGTGACCATGACGGTGTGACCGGCGTCGATGGTCCGCCGCTCGACGTGGGGGCCCAGGTTGGCGGCCATCCGGGCGGCCAGCTCCGGGGGGACCGGTACGTCGGCGCTCATGTCGACATAGAGGGTCGGGATGCCACGCGGGTACCCGCTCAGGGCGGCGTTCATGAGCGCCACCGCCTCGGGGACCAGCCCGCCATAGTGTTCGGCCCACTGGTCGTCGGTCATGTCGTTGCCGAACAGGGCGCGGGCCCGTTCCTCGGTCATGTCGGTCATTGCGTCGAGGGGCTCTCCGAACATGACGATCGAGGCGTTCGAGCCCGGGGGCGGCACCAGGGCTCCCACCAATACCAGATGGGTGACCCGGTCCGGATGGCGGTAGGCGGTTTCGGTGGCCGTGACCCCACCGAGGGAATGAGCGACCAGAGCGAAACGGGCGAAGCCGGCCCGCTCGGCTTCTTCGAGCACCGCGTCGACGCAATCGCCCAGCGTCACCGTGTCGAGCGGCGCCGGCCGTGACCCCCGCCCCGGCAGGTCCACGGCCCGGACCGGCACGTCGATCAGAGGGACGATCAGCTTCCAACAGGCCCCGGTGTGCAGTCCTCCGTGCACCAGCACCATCCCGTCAGTCATCGGTCCGGCCCCCTCCAGTCCTGTCGTCGACCGCTCCGCCGGCGGACCCTACCCCACCCGGCCGGGCCGCTCAGGAGACCGAGCGGTACCTGCTGGCAGGCCGACTCAGGGGCGGTCCAGGTGACCGGCGTCTTACTCGGAACTTCTGGGCTATGAGCCCGTGCTGACGTCTCACTCTGGCCCGCCTTGCACCCGGATACCGACTCGATGGGCGAGGTCGTCCGAGGCTCGCCCGATGAGCAGGTCGTAGTCACCCGGATCGAGCTGCCATCCGGTCGGTCTGGGGCCCGCCGGCTCGCCCTGGCCGGGCAGGAAGCTGATGGGCTGGCGAGCCCGGACCTCTTCGTAATCGGCCTGGCCCGGATCCCAGTAGGAGAACGACCGGCCGTCGAGGACCAGCTCCACCGTCGTCGACTGGCCGGCGTCGAGGCGGACCTTGGCAAAGGCCACCAGCTCCTTGGCCGGCCGCACCAGACGGGACTCTCGGGGGCTGACGTAGCACTGCACGACCTCGCTCCCCCGGCGAGCTCCGGTGTTGGTCACCTGGACCGTCACCGTGAGCTGTTCCCCGGCCCGCAAGACGGTGTTCGACGGTGCCGGGGGGCCGATGTCGAAGCTCGTGTAGCTCAGCCCGTGGCCGAAGGCGAAGAGGGGGGTGATGCACCGGTGGTCGTAGCCCCGGTAGCCCATGAAGAGACCCTCGCCATAGCGCAGCTCCCCGTTCTCACCCGGGAAATTGTCGTAGGACGGGTTGTGCTCGAGCCGATGGGGGATCGTGGCCGCCAGCCGACCGCCCGGCTCGGACCGACCCAACAGCACATCGACCACTGCGCGGTCCATCTCCTGCCCGCCGAACCAGCACTGCAGCACGGCCCCCACCTCGTCCACCCATGGCATCGAGACCGGCGCCCCGGCATTGATCACGACGACGGTACGACGGTTGACAGCCGCCACCCGCGTGATCAGCTCGTCCTGGCGCCCCGGAAGCCCCAACGTGGTCCGGTCGCGCCCTTCGGTCTCCCATTCGGCCGTGGTACCGACGAAGACGATCGCCGCGTCACACTGCTCGGCCGCAATGACCGCTCGGTCGAGCAGCCGGTCGGCATCCACGGTCCGGAACCCGACCTTGAACCCGGCCAGCAGGGCTTCGTGGCGGTCGAACTCGACGACGATCTCGTAGGACCTACCCTCGATGAGGTCGAGCTCGGCGGTGAGATCCCTGCTGGCCATACCGAAGAAGTCGACCCCGCCCCCAGGCGGCGGGTCGGACACGCCGTCGAGCAGGAGGTCACCGTCGAGGTAGACACGGGCCCGGCCGCTCTGGGCCAGGGCCAGCTCGAACCGGCCGCCCTCGTCGGCGACCACGGCCCCCCGCACCCGCATGCACCACGGTCCCTCGGGATACCCCTGTGCCATCGAGTTGAACGCGACCACCCTGAGCTCGTCGAGGTGGTGGGAGCTGTGCACCTGCCCCAGCGGCGACTGACCCTCGAAGACCTCCGCCACGAATCCGTCCGGGGCCCGCAGCACGTTCCGGCCGATCGTCGTAGCCGACCGGTCGACCTCGCATCCCCGCTCCAGCATCAGCTGCGCCTCCCCGACGGCGGCGGCCAGCGCGTCGCGGAACACGACCGGCCGGTGCGGCACCACTCCGGCGGAGCCACCGCCGACCATCTGACCATCCAGGGCGTGCATGCCGAGCACCGCGATGCGGTCGGACCCTGTAGGGGCCAGTGGCAGCACCCCGTCGTTGGTCAGCAGCACCGTGGCCTCGGCGGCGGCCCGCCGGATCAGGCCGAGATCGTCGGGCGAGGGAGGATTCGGGGCCACTGGCTGGGTCGGGGCGTCGAGGGCCCCGATACGGTCCAGTCCGCCGAGCAACCGGCGCACCGCCTGGTCGAGATCCTTCTCCTCGACCCGGCCCTCCTGGATGGACTCGACCACCTTCGAGCCGAGCGATCGACCTGGACCGGGCATCTCCAGATCCAGGCCGGAGGCCAGGGACTCCCCGGCATTCACGACGGCGAACCAGTCGGTCATCACCAGACCCTCGAAGCCCCACTCGTCGCGCAGGATGTCGAGGAGGAACGACGGCTGCTCGACCAACCAGCGGCCATTGAGCCGGTTGTAGGCGGTCATGATGCCGAGAGCCCGGCCCTCCCGAACCGCCATCTCGAACGGTCGCAGGTACAGCTCCCGCAGCGAACGCTCATCGATGACCGAGCTGATCGAGTTGCGTTCGAACTCGGCATCATTACCCACAAAGTGCTTGACGGTGGCGAACACCCCCTCGGCTTGGACGCCGCGGGTGTAGCCGGCGGCCAGCTTCCCGGTCAGGAACGGGTCCTCCGAGTAGCACTCGAAGTTGCGCCCCGCGAGCGGGGAGCGCTGCAGGTTGACGGTCGGCGCCAGGATGCCGCGGCAGCCACGATCCAGTGCCTCGCGGCCTACCAGGCCTCCGAGCTCGGCCGCCAGATCGGGATCCCAGCTGGCCCCGATGGCCGACCCACAGGGGATGCACGTCGATGACGGACCCCCGATGCCGGGGTAGCTCTCGCCCCTTGCTCCAGAGGGGCCGTCGGTCACCCGCACCTTCGGGATGCCGAGCCTCTCGACCGCGACCAGCGAGAACATGTCCTCTCCGGCGGTGAGAGACGCCTTCTCCTCCAGGGTCAAAGACGCCATGAGCGCATCGATATCTGCCATGTGTGGCCTCCGCGTGATTGATTGATCAGGTTGCGACGCGGGAGCTGTCGCTCCGGGTGATGGCCCGCTCGTCGGTGCCGAGATAGCTGGCGATGACCCGGGGATCGTTGCGCACCTGCTGCGGGTCGCCTTCGGAGATGATCTGACCCGCCTCGAGGCAGTAGACCCGGTTGCTGATCGCCATGATGAAAGGCATGTCGTGCTCGATGACCAGCATCGAGGCGCCCAGTTCCCGCCGGATCTCCACTAGGAGCGGTCCGAACGCCTCGGTCTCGCGCTGGGCCACCCCGGCGGTCGGCTCGTCCAGGCAGAGCACCCGGGCCGACATGGCGACAAGCCCGGCCATCTCGACGATTCGGCGCGTGCCCGTCGACAGGTCGCTCAGATAGTGCTCGGCGTAGCGACCGAGCCCCAGGAAGGTCAGGATCTCCGATGTCTCGGCCCGTTGGGCCCGCTCGGCTCGCACCTGGTGGGGCAGGACCAGCGCGGTGGAGAGCAGACCGGTACGCCGGCGGGATTCGAGGGCGACCTGGACCGTCTCGCGCACGGTGAGCTCGGGGAAGAGCCGAGCGGCCTGGAAGGTGCGGCCGAGACCGCGGCGGGCCCGTCCCTCGGGGGAGGTGTGCGAGACATCCTCGCCCAGCAGCTCGACCCGACCCCGGGCCGCAAGGAAGCCTCCGATGGCGTTCATGAGGGTGGACTTGCCCGCCCCGTTGGCCCCGATCAGACCGACGATCTCGTCACCGGCGATGCGGATGGACACCCCACCGACGGCGGTCAGGCCGCCGAAACGCACTTCCACGGTGTCCGTCGCCAGGGCGTCGCTCCCCGGCTCCAGCGGCGCGGCGCGTCCGCGGGCGAGTGCGGATGCCACGGCGGGGGGCTTCGTGGTGGCCGTGGCCGGTACCCGGGGGCCCGCCCAGTCGATGACCGCCTCGCGGAGCCGGTAACCGACGCCGACCAGCCCGGTCGGGAAGTAGAGGAGCAGCAGGAGGAGGCCGAGGCTCGACGTGAGCAGCCCGACCAGCGCGTTGGTCGGGTCGAAGGCAGGCAGCCCCACGATCCAGAGCGCGCCGAGGACCGGACCGGTCGTCGAACCCAGCCCACCGATGACCACCAGGGAGATCAGCGCCAGCGAGTCGGTGACCTGAAACTTCTCCGCGAAGTCCACCTGCTGCACCACTCCGGCGAAGAGGGCACCACCGAGCCCGGCCAGCGCACCCGCCAGCGCAAATGCCTGCACCTTGACCCGGGCCGGCGACACGGTGTATGCCGCCGCGCTCTCCGGATTATCCCTGACCGCGATCATGGCCCGACCCACTCCGGACCGGCGCAGTCTGGCCACCAGGACGAGGACCAGGATCAGGACCACCAGAACGGCGTAGTAGTAGGAGCGCTCGGAGCCCAACGACAGGCCGAACAGCCGGCCCCGGGGGAACAGTTCGCTTCCCTGCGCGTGACCGTTGAGGACCGGCCGGTTGTAGAAGTACTCCTCCGCGGCCAACCCGAATGCAAAGGTGGAAACGGCCAGCAGGAGACCGCGCACGCGCAGCGATCCCACGCCGATCACCACCGCCAGCAGCGCCGTCACCACCACTGCGATGGCGATCGAAACCCAAAACGGCTCGCCTGTGAAGGCAGTGTTGATGATCCGGGTGCTCCCCCAGCCGATGTCGAGCGACATCCCCTGCCGGAGGCTGGCCGCCAGGAGGGCCCCGATACCGGCGAAAGCCATCTGGCCCAGCGACACCTGACCGGACCAGCCGGTGAGGACCGTGAGCGAGGTTCCGCAGATGGCGAAGGCCAGGACGAAGGCGTAGGTCTGGATCCTCGACGGCTCGGTCACCACCAGCGGAAGCATCACTGCGACCACAGTCAGTACCAGCACACCGGAGCGGTCCAGGAGGCGCATCCACCAGAGCCCCCTGAGATGTTCCGGTACCGGCCGGCGCTTGGGGGAGAAGGCGAACTGGTGGACGCCCTCCGACGTGTCCCGGCTCTGGAACCAGACCGCGATCAATACACCGACGAGGACCAGGACGTCGATGAGACCGGGCGTGTTGAGGTAGTTGAAGCCGATGAGGGAATCGGCCAGCTCGATGACGACCGCCGCCACCAGCGTCCGGCGGAAGGACCTCATGCCGCCGATCACCGCTGCGGCCAGGGCTCGGACCAGGGTGTCGGGCCCGAAGTTGGTGATGGTGCCGGCCGTACCGGTCGTACCGGCAACCAGGATGAGCGCGACCGAAGACAGCAACCCGGCGATGCCCCAGACCATCGTGGATACCAGCTTCGGGTTGACACCCGAGAGCCGGGTCAAGTCGCTGTTGCTGGCCGATGCCTTCACCGTCTTGCCTACGTCGGTGCGGGCCAGGAACCACGAGAGGGCGAGCATGGCGAGCGGGGCGACGACGATGATCGATATCTGGGGGCCGCCGATCTGCAGACCCCCGACGCTCCAGGTGCTGCCCAACGGCACCGGGAACCGGGCGCTGCCGTCGGACACGGAGGGGTAGGCCGTGGCCACGGTGAGGGCCAGCTGGGAGATGCCGATGGTGGCCACCAGGACGATTACCCGGGGCGCGTTGAACAGCCGGCGGATGACGGCGAGCTCGACGATGACCGCGAATACCGTGCCGACCGTCAGCGCCACCGGGAGGGACACCCAGAACGGGACGTGGTACTGCACGTCCATGAGCGCCAGCAGGCCGGCGGCCACCACGCCCATGTTGCCGACCGCGAAGTTGATGACACGGGTGGCGCGGAAGATCAGGACTATGCCGATGGCCAGCAGACCGATCCCCAGACCGTTGATCAGACCGTTGAAGACGACCTGCTTGGTGATCCACGCGGAAGCGAGCAGCATGTCAGCCTCCTTCGCGGCCGAGGAACACCGCACGGGCCAGGTCGTCCCGGTCCACCAGCTGCTTGATCGGCCCGTCGAAGAGCACCCGCCCCTTCTCCATGAAAACGGCCCGATCGCTGATCGACGCCGCGACGTTGAGTGACTGCTCGACCACGATGATGGTCATACCGTCGGCCTTCAGCCGCTCGACCACCCTGATCAGCTCCTGGACGACAATGGGGGCCAGCCCGAGCGACAGCTCGTCGATGATCAGGACCTCGGGGTCGTGCAGGAGGACCCGTCCGAGGGCCAGCATCTGCTGCTCCCCGCCCGACATGGACCCGGCCAGGGCGTCCCGGCGGGCCGAGAGCGTCGGGAACAGCTCGAAGACCCGGTCCATCCGCCGGCGCCGGTCCGGGGCATCGGAGCGGTAGATGAACGATCCCATCTCCAGGTTCTCCGTGACCGTCATCTCGGGAAACACCCCCTTGCCTCCGGGGAGGAGCTGGATGCCCAGGCGCACGCGCTGCTCGGGCGACACGAACGTGATGTTCTGCCCGTTCAAGCGGATCACGCCACGAGACGGAGTGCCGAGCCCGGCCACTGCTCGCAGGACGGTCGACTTGCCCGCTCCGTTGGTGCCGAGGAGGGCCAGCACCTCGCCGCGATGCACTTCACAGCTGACGTCGAAGAGGACCTGGACCTGCCCGTAGGAGTAGTCGACATGACTCACCTGGATCACGGGCACGCTCTGCGGGTCCGCCTTCTGACGCTCGTACTCGACAAGCTCCTCCCTCAGTTCCCCCACGACCAGCGAGAGGTCGTTGCGGATGAAGCGGGAACTGCGGACGATCAGCCCCCCGCCGATGATCGTCGAGGGGATGATGATGGTGAGGATCGCCACCCGTACGTTGAACATGCTCGTCAACAGTGCGGACAAAAGGGCGCCCCCGGTCGCGCCGATGAAGAACGTGTACACCGAGCCGACCGCACTGCCTATCCCTCTCAGCCGGTACGGCACGACCGACTGCAGCACCGCCCCCATCACGTAGTAGGAGGGGATCATCAACATGGTCTGGGGGATGGCCAGCGCCGTGAACAGGTAGATGTTCGGCATGAAGTACTGGACCGGCGTCAGTACCGCGGCCGGCATCAGGGTCATCCCGATGAGGCGGAGGGCCCGGGCCGGGTCCTCGCGGTAGAGGCGGTCGTAGTACCGGCCGATGAATGGCAGCACCACCAGCGCGCCCAGTCCCCCGATGGTGCCGACCAGCCCCCGCTTGAAGGTGTCGAGGTGGAAGTGGTCCTGGAGGAACAGGTTGCCCAGGATCGGCACGGTGAAGAGCCCGAAACCCAGTGCGGAGAAGGCCATGATGGTCGTCTTCAGCGTCTTGATCTGCAGGATCCGGGCGAACCCGGCCTCGATCGAGGAGGGCACGGGCTTGTCGTGGTGCACCACCTCACCCAGTACGTGCATCATTTCGTTCTGGCCCCGGGGCGGCTCCGGCAGCCGGAAGGCCAGGATTCCGACCACTGCCACCGGCAGGCCCAGCATCACGAAAGCCCATCTCCATCCCGACCCTCCGCCGATGCTGGCGACGGCACCGACCAGAAGAGGGCTGAGCGCGCCGAGCACGCTGGCAACGAAGCCGTTGGTCGCGGCGATGCGGCCCCGGACCCCGATCGGGTAGGCGTCGGCCATGAGGGCGCTGCTCACTGGACCGGTGCTCGACTGCGCCACACCCGCGCCCAGGCGGGCCCAGAAGAACATGAACACATTGACCGCGAGCCCCGAGAAGACCGACATGACCGAGAAGATGAGCGCCGAGATGCCGAGTATCCGGCCCCGCGGGTAACGATCGGCCAGCCAGCCCATCGGCAGCGCCCCCACCACGAGGAACGCGCCGGATGCCGACGTGACGAACACGATCAATCCGTTGCTGACGTGGAAGCTCTGGCGCAGGTTGGGAGAGAGGATCGACAGGGCCGGCAGCTGGAACAGGTCGAGCGAGAAGAGCAGCAGGCACACGACGAAGGTGCCCTTACCGTGCTGGGCCAGCCCTTGGGCGAGCGTGATGTCTTCGGCCCCGACTCCTGGTAGGAGATCGTCGGCGAAGAGCACCTCCTTGGCGTCGGCCGCCTGGCGGGACTCGCGCTCGGCCTCGGCGTCGAGCACGGTCCGGACCAGGTCCGCCGCAGCCGGATCCGGGCCCCCCCGGTCACCGGTAGTGAACACTCGGTTCAGCTCGCCACATGGGAGTCGAAGGCCTCCTTGGCGCTGTTCCAGTCGTAGATGACGATCGGTGCATTGCCGTCGTGGTACTGAGCGCTGAAGGTCATGGGCCCGGCCGCACCGGATCCCGGGATGACGACGTTCTTCAACGACTCTCCCCCCGCGTTGAACGTCTGGTTGTCGAGGTTGTGGCCTGCAGCTCTGAGGATGTCCTCGAGCAGCGTGATGTTGGTGCAGGCCTGCTCGGCCGACACCCAGGTAGCCGGCTGCTTGGTCTGGTTGGCCGCGGTGGGGACGATGACCGGCTCACTCGGATGGGCGGCGCTGATCAAGGCCGCGCAGCGCGCCATCCCCGCTCCCTGCCAGGCCGCCACGTTGTCCTCGCTGCCGAGCGCGGTGACCGCACCGTTCAGTACGGCCGGCTCGTATCCGCCCTTGCCGGTGATCCAGGCGTACAGAGAATCCCACTCGGTGGCCACCAGCTTCGGGAGGTAGGTGCTGTGGTTGGCCTGGAGGGATGCCGGCCAACCCTGCGAGGCCGATTCCCCGACCGCCACCACGGCCGTCGCTCCGGCGGACTGGAATTTGAGGCCGATCGTGGCGTATTCGCGGTAGGCGGCGCTCACGTCGGTCGGGCTCACGTCGTTGATGGCCGTCTGCACCACGTCCACCCCGAGCTTCTTCAGCTCCGGCAGGACCAGGCCCATCTGGGACTGGTCGGCGGCGGCCGCCACCACCGCGACCTTCTGGCCCTTGAAGACGCCCTCCTTTTCGAACACGTCCATCTCCTTCGGGAAGAGGTGGCCGGGGGTGAGGGTGGTGGTAAACCAGGTGCCTTTCTCGGCCGCCTGCTGGGCCGGGCTCAGAGACGCCCCGGTGGCCGGGCCGCCGATGATGTTGACTCCGTGGGTGTCGAGGTAGCAGAGCGGATCAGTGCCGTTGAAGAAGCCCAGCACGACAAAGACGTGGTCGTCCTCGGTGAGCTGGGTGCAGGCCTGGGCCGCCGGAGCGGTGCCGATCGGGTTGACCGGCGCGAAATAGAGCTGGATCTTGCGCCCGTCGATCCCACCCTTGGCGTTGATGTCGTCGACCAGGGCCTGGTAAGAGGTGCGGAAATCACCCTGGTCGATGTTGACTACGTTCCGGATGGCGGAGAAGTCCACGTAGGTGACCCCGACCCGGATGCTCGACGAGGTGACACCCTGCGCCGGTGATGGCGCGCTCGGCACCGATGATCCCGTGGTCGAACCGCTCGTGGCCTTCGGTGTCGTCTTCGTGGAGCACCCGGCGAGCAGCCCGATGCCGGCGACGAGGACCATACCGACGGTCGATATCTTTCGCACTGCCTTCCCCCCTTGTTTTCGAAGAACCCGGCTACAGGTCGAAGTTCGCCAGACGGGCGCTCGAAGCCCGGTCGGTGCCGTGGCGGTCCAGGACGTGGTCGTTGAGCACCGCCCGCTGGCGGCGGATCTCGGCTTCGTCGACGACGACCGGCCGGTCGCCGTCCCTCGGGGCCAGGCCGAAGCCGGTGTAGACGACGCGACGTTCGGCGGAGACCGGCGGGCGGCTCATGTGCAACGTGCACGAGCAGTGCACGGTCAGATCGCCGGTCGTGGTCGGCAGCGGCAGCCGGGGCAGATCGAGTCCCTCGATACCGAGCGCCGCCACGTTGGCCCGGTGCGAGCCTGCCACCACCCCGAGCTCGCCGTTCTCCCGGCGGGCTCCGGTCACCGATATCCCGACCGTGAGCCCGCAGCACCCCCGGCTGTGGCCCCCCATGGCGCAGTCCTTGTGCCAGCTGACGTCGGAAATGCCTTCAGTGACGCCGACCTTCTTGAGCAGGCCTTCGGCGGAATCGCCGTGATCGGGCGGACGCTGCACGTAGACGTCGTCGGTGAATGTACCGATCCGGCGGAAGCGGTCGCGGCCGAGCAGCTCCCGCAGGGACGCGGACTTCTGGTTGAAACCGAGGATGCGGGAGGCGTACCACTCCCCCGCCTCGGTACAGGCCCACCACGAGGCACCGTCGTCGCGTCGGGCCGCGGCGATGGCCCGGTCCAGATCGGCGGAAACGGCGGCCATCTCCTCTTCGGTGAAGACGCCGGCGATGTGGAGGAAGCCGGCCTCGGCCAGGAAATGGCCGATCTCCTCGTCGGAGTCGTCGAGGGTGAAGGAGCGCCGCAGATCCAGAGGTGAGCCGTCTTTGGCCCGGAGCTCGATGCTGCCCGGCTCGTATACCGGCCGGCCGTCCAGGAAGGTCCGCAGCACCGGTTCCCACCCGATGAAGTCGTCTACCGAACCCTCGACTATGCGGGCTCGGCCGGTCATCTGGAGCCCGAAGGTGGACGCCGTGTCCTGGAGCAGCTCTGCCAGGCCGACCCGGTCCATGCTGGCGACGAGCGGGGCGTTCCCGCCGGAGGAGACCCCGAGCGCCGATCCGTTCCTCGCGAAAGTGATCCTTTCCCCCTCTACCTCCAGGGTGAGGGGGGGCAGTCCATAGCGCGACATCCCGGCGGCGGCGTCGGATCCGTGGAGGTCGATCAGTCGGGGGCCGTCTTCGGCCACGAAGGCCGCGGGGTCCACCGGGGCCGGGGCGTCACGCAGCCGGGTCCGGAAATCCACACTGACCATCAGGTACCTCCTTCGGGGCGGCTCGGCCGCCTGCTCATGCCAATGCCTCTGTGGCCGCGGCCAGGGCGCGCCGTAGGCGGGACCGCTGGGGCAGCGGTAGTCCCACCGCCTCTTTCAGCCCGATACCGCCCTGCAAGTAAGTGATGACCCACGCCGCGGTGTCCGGGTCGGTCGACTCCGACGCCGCCTCGGTGATGCGCTTGTGCCGATCGAGATAGAACTCGGCCAGCCCGGCCGCCACGTCGGGGTCGTGCCGGGCCGCCGCGGCCGCGTCGACCTCGAGGAGGCGGATGTCCCGGCTCCGGGCTTCGAACATCAGCTCCACACCCTCTTCCGGGACCGCGCTGGCCCGTTCGAAGTCGATCGTCTGATCCCGCTCCGCGATGAGCCACCGGATCACCTCGACCAGCAGCTGACCCTTGGAGCGGAAGTGACCGTACAGAGCGCCTTTGGTCAGGTCGGCCGCCGCCGCGATGTCGCGCATCGAGACGGCGTGGAACCCCCGCTCGACGAACAGCTCGGCGGCCGAGCCCATCAATCGGACGCGGGTCCTCGCCGCCTTTGGGGTCCGCGGCGGAGCTGGAACGAAGGCCTGGTGGGCCATTCGTCGGATTTGCACGTCAGCCACCTGGTCCCCCCCATCCGCCAAGGCCGCGGATCAAACGCCGATAATCGACTCAGGGTATATTATTCCGCGGGAACATTACTTGTCGACCCCCAACTCACTCGGGGTTCGTCGGCGGCCGGGGAGGGTACGGGATGCAGACAGGCACTCGGGCGACTGCGGTCCGATCGACGTGGCCCGGTTCGCTGATCACGGCTTCGATCAGCCACCGCGACGAGGGGCGGCCGGCGCCGTACTTCCGCAAGGAGCTCCTGATCGGACCCGGGGTACGGCAGGCCACCCTGCAGTACACGGCCCTGGGGCTCATCGAAGCTTTCCTCAACGGCAGCCGGGTCGGCGACGAGGTGCTGTTCCCGGGGTGGACCTCGTACGACCACCGCCTGATGGTGAGCTCCCACGACGTGACCGATCTGCTGCGCGACGGCGCCAACACGCTGGGCGCCATCGTCGGCGATGGCTGGGCCGTGGGGCGGCTCGGTTGGGACGGCCGTCGGGCCTACTGGAGTGACCGGCCGGCGGCCTACATGCAGCTGGTCCTCGAATACCCCGATCGTACCGAGGTGGTGGTCACCGACGAGTGCTGGCGCGTCGCCACCGGAGGCATACGGGCCGACTCGATCTACGACGGCGAGACCTACGACGCCCGCCTGCATCCTCGCGGCTGGGACCAGCCCGGCTTCGACGATTCGGCCTGGGAGCCGGCCCGGGCCCTGGACTGGGACCTGTCGCGGCTCGAGCTCCCCGAAGCTCCGGCCATCCGGCGGGTGGAGGAGGTCCCGGTGCGGGAGCTGATCAGGACCCGCCACGGCCGGACCGTCGCCGATTTCGGGCAGGTCCTCACCGGATGGGTCCGCATCTCGGTGGCCGGCCCGGCCGGAAGCGCCATCACTCTGCGCCACTGCGAGCTGATGGTCGACGGAGAGCCCGAGTTCGAGTCGAACCGGACGGCCGAGGCCACCGACCGGTACATCCTCAGAGGCGGCGGGCGCGAGACATGGGAGCCTCGATTCACCTTCCACGGGTTTCGCTACGTCGAGATCGACGGATGGCCCGGAGATCTCGATCCAGGCGACCTGGTAGCAGTGGTCGTGCACTCCGACCTGACCCGGACCGGTTGGTTCGAGACGTCCGATGAGCAGATCAACCAGTTGCACCGCAACGTGGTGTGGTCGTTTCGGGGCAACGCCGTCGGTGTGCCGAGCGACTGTCCTCAGCGCGACGAGCGTCTGGGCTGGACCGGCGACATAAACGCCTTCGCCGCCACCGCCGGGTTCCTCTTCGACGTGCGCACCTTCCTCGGGTCCTGGCTGGTGGACCTGGCGGCCGAGCAGGAAGCGTTGGGCGGGGTACCCATGGTCGTACCGGACGTCCTGAGCCAGGGCGGCGCGCCCAACACGCCCACCGCGCTCTGGGGTGACGTGGCCGTCAGCCTCCCCTGGACCTTGTACATGGAGTACGGCGACCCCGAGGTCCTGCGCCGGCAGTACCGGTCGATGAAGGCTTTCGTCGAGTCCGTCCTCCCCCTCCTGGACCGCAGCACCGGCTTGTGGACGGGATTCCAGCTCGGGGACTGGCTCGATCCCACCGCGCCCGGCGGCGATCCGGCCAAAGCCAAAGCCGAGGCCACCCTGGTCGCCAACGCCTACCTCTGCCGGTCCCTGGACCAACTCGCAGCGAGCGCCGACATTCTCCGCCGCCCAGAGGACGAGGCCTGGGCCAGGAGCATCAGGGCTCGTGTGGTGGAGGCGTTCCGCCACGAGTGGGTCGCTCCATCGGGGCGGCTGGCCAACGAATCGCAGACGTCGTACGCACTGGCCATCTGCTTCGGACTGCTCGACGACGGGCAGGTGGCCCGCGCCGGCCAGCGGCTGGCCGACCTGGTGACCAAGGCCGGTCTGCACATCGGAACCGGCTTCGCCGGCACGCCGTGGCTGCTCCCGGCCCTATCCTCGAGTGGCCAGCTCGAGACCGCGTACCGGCTCCTGCTGCAGGTCACGCCTCCTTCGTTCCTCTACCCCGTGACCATGGGGGCCACCACTGTCTGGGAACGCTGGGACGCCGT
Source organism: Actinomycetes bacterium (assembly GCA_021808785.1). Taxonomy (GTDB): domain Bacteria; phylum Actinomycetota; class Acidimicrobiia; order Acidimicrobiales; family Palsa-688; genus JAKCDU01. The sequence continues at coordinate 25,112 of JAKBAX010000015.1, forward strand.
CCTACCCGACGGACGGCTCAACTCCACCGGCATGACTTCTCTCAACCACTACGCGTTGGGGGCCGTGGCCGACTGGCTCCACAAGGTGGTCGGCGGCATAGAAGCAGCCGAGCCCGGCTACCGGCGGGTGCGCATCGCGCCGCGTCCCGGCGGCGGCCTGACCTCCGCCCGCGTCGCGCACGACAGCCGCCATGGCCGCATCTCAGTGGAGTGGACCACTCACGAGGGGCAGCGCACCGTCGGGGTGGCGCTGCCCGATGGCATCTGCGGCGAGGTGACCCTGCCCGGGCACCCGGAGGGGCGGACCGAGCAGGTGGAGGGCGGCGATCACCAATGGACCTACGGGATCCGGTCCGAAGTGTGGGCCTACAACCTCGATACCCCGCTCGAGGTCCTCCAGGCCGACACCGCGGCATGGGAGCGGGTGGTCGCCGCCTTCAGTCGGGCCGATTCGCGGGCGGTGGACCACATGGGCTACCTGATCCGGCGATATCCCACGCTGCGGGCCATCCTCGACGAGCTGATGAGCGGGGACCGCTCGGCGGATCTCCAGATGGAGCTGGTCAAGGCCCTGGAGGGCTGAGGGCGTTGCCCCGCGCCACCTGGCCCAACCAGCGGGCCGAGGGCTTGACCGTGCGGGCGAAGGTCTCGGGATCGAAGGAGATGAGCCCGAACGTCTTGGCATAGCCGGCCGTCCACTCGAAGTTGTCCAGCAGGCTCCAGTGGAGGTAGCCCCTGACGTCGATGCCGGCCTCGATGCACGCAGCCAGGCCCTCGAGTGCGCCGTGGGTGTACACGATCCGGGCCCGGTCGTCGTCGGTGGCCATCCCGTTCTCCGTCACCAGCACCGGCACCTGGGCCCGCTCGGCGGCCAATGCCACGGTGTGACCGAGGGCCGGAGGGTAGACCTCCCAGCCCGTCTGCATCGTCGGCGCGTCCTCGCCCGGAGGAATCTGGCCCTCGGGACCGAGCACGGTGCGGGAATAGGTCTGCACCCCGACGAAGTCGTCGTCCCGGGACACGTCCAGCCAGTCCTCTTCACCGTGGCGACGCGCCCGGCGGCAGCGCTCCTCGCCCCCGGGGCCCGATTGCAGGTCGATGAGGGCGAGAGTCCAACCGACCTTCTGCCGACCTGGACCGGACTTGATCTCGGTCACCGCCCGCCGATGGGCTTCGGCCATGTGATCGAGGTCGGCGCTGCTCAGACCGGGGCGGTATCGGGCCGGGTCGTGGCCCCCGACGCCGCTCGGTTCGGACCCGGCCGCGCCCGGGGCGGCCCGGTCGCTGGTACCCATCGGGATGACCCCGGTGTGCTCGAGCAGGGACATGACGTTCGGCTCGTTGAGCGTGCACACCCACTCCACCAGGTCGCCCACGTGCCGGGTGAGACGAGCCGCGTAGCGGGCGAAGTGATCCGCGGCGGTCTCCGAGGCCCATCCGCCCTGGCCCGCCATCCATCTGGGCAGGGTGAAGTGGCTGTAGCTCACCACCGGGGTCACCCCGCTCTCCAGGCAGGTCGAGATCATACGGCGGTAGTGCTCCAACGCGGCCCGGGAGAAGAAGCCCGGTTCGGGTTCGATGCGCGACCACTCGATGGAGAAGCGGTAGGCGTTGAGCCCGACCTCCCGCAGGAGCGCGATGTCTTCGGCGTAGCGGTGGTAGTGGTCACACGCGTCGCCCGACGGCTCGGTGAAGTGGGTCTCGGCGCCCCATTCCACCGGCCACAGATCGGCGTTGACGTTACCGCCCTCCACCTGATGGCCCGCGGTGGAGGCTCCCCACAGAAAGCCGGCGGGAAACGCACCACCTCGGGTGTGGGTTGGCGACATGTGCTACTCCTCCGGGTAGATGACGCCCAGATGGCTGCGGATGGAGTCCATCGTCTGGGCCATGGAGAGGGACTCGTGGAGCGCCATCACCGTCGATTCGCTCGACCCGGCGGCCATACAGCGGTGGACCTCCTCGATCTCGAAGCGCAGCCCATCGCCCTCGAAGGTGGCGTCGATACGCTCGCTGCCCTGGGGGGAACGCACGTCGAAGTGGTCGGGACAGTGCATGAAGGCCGGAATGTCGATCCAGCCGTCCGACCCGGCGATGCGGGCCTGGCAGCCCATCGGCACCCGGATGGCGGCCTTGACCACGCCCAGGCTCCCGCTCGGGTGATGCAGCACCGCCGCGACCTGCTCGTCCACACCGGTGGCGCCCACCTGGCCGTCGGCGGTGACCCGGTCGGGCGGGCCCAGGACCAACTGGCACAGATGCAGCGGATAGATGCCGAGGTCCAGCAATGCTCCGCCACCCAGGCTGCGGTCGAAGTAGCGGCTGTCGGGCTGCACGTCGATACGGAACCCGAAATCGGCCTCGACCAGTAGAGGCTGACCGATGCGGCCTTCGGCCAGGACATCGGCCAGGCGCCGGTAGGCGGGCAGGAAGCGGCTCCACAGCGCCTCCATCAGGAACGTCCCCCCCGCTCGGGCTGCATCCACCATCTGGCCGACCTGATGGGCGGAAAGGGCGAGGGGTTTCTCACACAGGACCGCCTTACCGGCCCCGATGGCGGTCAGCGCGTCGCGCAGATGCCGGGAATGGGGGGTCGCCACGTAGACGGCATCCACCCGATCGTCGGCGGCCAGGGCGGCCACGTCGTCGTAAGCGCGCGGGATGGCGTGCTCCCGGGCGAACTCCTCGGCGCGGGGCATCGATCGCGACGACACCGCGGCGATCTCTCCTCCTTCGACCATCTGCATGGCCGATGCGAACCGCCGGGCGATACCGCCCGTGGCGACGACTCCCCACCCGACGGTCATCCGCTGAAACCCCTCACTGGCACCTTCTCTCTCGGCAACGGACCGGTGATCCCGCAGGCTACTTGCCCGCGGGGCTCCAGGTCTGCAAACCTTTGCACAGGAGGTCTGGCCAACCGTGCTCAGCGACGACCGACTCTTCCCCGCCGATCCCGGTGTGCGCCGGCTGGCCCGACGCCTCTACCAGCACGTCCGCGAGATGCCGATCGTCAGCCCCCACGGGCACTGCGATCCGGAGCTCCTCGCCGCCGACCGGCCCATCGTCGACCCGGCGGGGGAGCTGGTCACGAGGGATCACTACCTGTTGAGGATGCTCTACAGCCAGGGTGTTCCCCTGGAGGCGCTCGGCGTCAGCCCGACCGGAGGCGGCGGCGCGGAGACCGACGGTCGGAGGATCTGGAGGCTCCTGGCCGACCACTACCACCTCTTTCGCGCCACACCGTCGAAGCTGTGGCTGGACTTCACCATTCAGCACGTGTTCGGCTTGGACTGCGCCCTCGGGCCCCAGACGGCCGACCGGATCTACGACCACCTGGTCGAGCGGCTGGCCGACGCCGACTTCCGGCCCCGCCGGCTGTTCGAGCGCTGTCACATCGAGTTCCTGGCCACGACCGATCCCGCGGTGGACCCACTCGAGCACCATGACGTCATTCGCCGATCCGGTTGGCGAGGAACTGTGGTGCCCACCTTCCGTCCCGACGGCGTCGTGGATCCGGACCGCCCCGACTTCGCCACCGGCCTGGTCACGCTGGGCGCGATGACCGGAGAGGACACGGGCACCTGGGACGGCTACCTGCGGGCGCTGCGAGCCCGCCGGGCGGCCTTCGCGGCGGCGGGCGCCACGGCCACCGACCACGGGCACCAGTCGGCGTCGACCGCCGATCTACCATCGAGCGAGGCCGCGCAGCTCTTCCAGAGGATCAGGAAGGGTGATCACCAGCCGGCCGAGGCGGAGCTCTTCCGGGCTCAGATGCTGGTCGAGATGGCGGCCATGAGCATGGACGACGGTCTGGTCATGCAGTTGCACGCCGGATCGTGGCGCGGCCACAACGCCCGTCTGACGACCCGGTACGGGCCGGACATGGGAGCCGACATCCCCCGGTCCATGGACTACGTCGCGTCCCTCGAGCCACTGCTCGACCGCTTCGGTAACGAGCCGGCCCTCACCTTGATCGTCTACACCCTCGACGAGAGCAGTTACAGCCGGGAGCTGGCCCCCCTCGCCGGCCACTACCCGGCGCTGAAGCTCGGCCCGCCCTGGTGGTTCCACGACAGCCCGGAGGGCATCCGCCGGTTCCGCCGGCTCGTCACCGAGACGGCCGGGTTCGCCAACACCGTCGGTTTCAGCGATGACGCCCGATCACTGCTCACCATCCCGGCCCGCCACGACATGGCTCGTCGCATCGACGCCGGGTTCCTGGCCGGGTTGCTGGCCGAGCACCGCCTCGAGGAGGAAGAGGCCTTCGAGGTGGCCGAGGACCTGGCCCACCGTCTGGCCCGCGCCGCCTTCGGGGTGCCGGCCCCCACTCTCACCGTCTAGGAGGATCATGCTCCGACCGCAGGACAACTCCGTTCGGGAGACCAGAAAGCTGGACGGCCTATGGGACTTCGCCATCGACCGTGACGCCGCGGGCCGGGTCGGGGAGTGGTGGAAGGATCGGCTGCCAGGTGCAGTGAAGATGGCGGTACCGGCCAGCTACAACGACATCCTCGTGGGGGCCGAGGCCCACGACCACGTCGGTGACGTGTGGTACCAGCGACTGGTGCCGGTGCCGGTCGGGTGGGCCGGCCGACGCATCGTGCTCCGGCTGGACTCGGCGACACACCGGGCCCGGGTCTGGGTCGACGACACCGAGGTGGCGGCGCACGAGGGTGGCTACACCCCTTTCGAAGCCGACGTCACGGAGTGGGCCCGCCCGGGTACCACCATCCGGATCACCGTGGTGGTGGACAACACCCTCACCTGGCAGTCGATACCGCCCGGGATCGTCGACGAGTCCGCTGACGGGCGACGGCGCCAGCGGTACTACCACGACTTCTTCAACTATTCCGGGTTGCACCGAAGCGTCTGGCTCTACTCCACCGCTCCCGCCCGCCTGGAGGACCTCACCGTCACCACCGACATCCGGGGAACCACCGGCGTGGTGCGCTACCACGCCGGGGTCGCCGGCCCCGACCGGCTGGAGACCCACGCCACCCTGGTCGACCCGGACGGCCGGACCGTGGCCGATGCCGTAGGCCCGACCGCCGAGATGACGGTACCCGACGCCCTGCTGTGGGGTCCCGGTCAGGGAAACCTCTACCAGCTGCAGATCGATCTACGCGACCTTGAAGGTCTCGTCGACCGCTACGTCCTACCGGTCGGCATCCGCACGGTGAGAGTGGAAGGAGAGCGATTTCTCATCAACGGCAACCCTTTTTACTTCCGTGGCTTCGGAATGCACGAGGACCACGAGGTGCGGGGCAAGGGTCACGACGACGCGTCGATGCTCCACGACTTCGAGCTGCTCCGGTGGATGGGCGCCAACTCGTTCCGGACCTCCCACTACCCCTACGCGGAGGAGATTCTCGACCACGCCGACCGTCTGGGGATCGTGGTCATCGACGAAACGGCCGCCGTGGGCCTCAATCTCAACATCGGCGCCGGGCTCTTCGGGACCGGCCCCCGACCCACCTTCTCCGATGAGACGATCAACGCCACCACCCAGGCCCACCACCTGCGGGCCATCGAGGAGTTGATCCACCGGGACAAGAACCACCCGTCGGTGGTGCTCTGGAGCGTGGCCAATGAGCCCGAGTCGAACACCGAGGCGTCCCACGCCTATTTCACCCCGCTGTTCGACGCCGCCCGTCGGGCCGACCCCTCGCGCCCCGTCGGGTTCGTCAACATGCTTCTGGCCACACCCGACGTGTGCCGGGTCACTGAGCTGGCAGACGTGATCATGCTCAACCGCTACTACGGGTGGTACGTCGAGCCGGGCGACCTGGATCTGGCCGAACGCATGCTGGAGGACGAGCTGCGGGCCTGGTCGCAGCGCTATACCAAGCCCATCATCGTCACCGAGTACGGGGCGGATGCGGTCGGCGGCCTACACAGCCTCGAACCGGTGCCCTGGAGCGAGGAGTACCAGGCAGCTCTGCTGGACAGCTATCACAGGGTGTTCGACCGGACCGACGCGGTCGTCGGTGAGCACGTGTGGAACTTCGCCGACTTTGCCACCGGTCCGTCGATCATAAGGGTGGACGGCAACAAGAAGGGCGTCCTCACCCGCAATCGCCGGCCCAAGGCCGCCGCCCACCTGCTCAGAAAGCGCTGGCACGACGAGGCATGACGCGACCGGTCGAGTCCCTCACCACCAAGGTTCCCGCCAGTGAGATCGATGACGGGGGCTCGCCGAGCAGTTGCACCGCCCGCTCCCCCGCCTCACCCGTCGGCAGCCTGATAGTGGTGAGCGGGGGGTGGACCATCGAAGCCATGGGCACGTCGTCGCATCCCACCACGCTCATGTGCTCTGGAACGGATATGCCCAGGCGGGCCAGGCCGGCGAGCGCACCGAGGGCCATCTGGTCGTTGAAGCAGAGCACCGCGGAGACCGGTGAGGACGCCAGCCGGGGGGCCAGCCGCGCCGCGGCCTCGAAAGTGGGCTCCTCGGGCGCCAGCTCCACGACGTCGAGGCCGATGGCTCGCGCCGTGCGGCGCAGCGCGTTCCTCCGCTCCGACGCCGCCCACGATCCTCTCGGCCCGCCCAGGTACGCCACCGCCGGGTGGCCGAGGGAGGCCACGTGCTCGAGTGCCCGGGAGATGGCCGGGGCGGTCCGGAGCAGCACCGAGGAGTGGCCGGGCACGGGCCGGTTGACGAAGGTGGCCGGCTTGGTGCCGAGCGCGTCGAGATCCTTGTGGAGACGGCGGGGAGACACGATGACGAAACCGTCCACCTCCGCCATCAGCGCCCGCGCCGCCCTTGCCTCTTCGCGCTCGTGCTCGCCCGTATCGGCCAGCAGTACCTGCATGTCGGAGGCTCGGGCCGTTCTCTCGACGGCCCGTACCAGGGCCGCGAAATGGGGATTGGTGATGTCCGGGACGATTACTGCGATGTTGCCGGTGCGACCGGTTATCAGAC
>JAKBAX010000237.1 GCA_021808785.1 Actinomycetes bacterium
TCCGAGGTACCAGAGGTAACCATCGGCGTCCACCGTGCCCACGTCACCGGTGTGGTAGTAGGTATCGCGATCGAATGTCTCTTCACGCGTCCGACCACAGATGCCACGCATGATGTTCGCGCCGCGCACCAGGATCTCACCCGTCTGCCCCGGCCCGACCGGCACGCCGGTGGCAGGATCGGCGATCAGCAGCCCGACGCCGGGGAAAGGCCTGCCGCAGCTGCCCCACTTGGAGCGGGGCATGTCCCGGTCGAGCGGATCGGCGGCATAGGGCCCAAACGTCTCTGTCATCCCGAAGAGGCTGGCCCGGGCGGCGGGATCGGGGCGCCGGTCCGCCGGTAGCACCCCCGGCAAGCTGCCCTGGCGGAGGCTGGAGAGGTCGGCCGTGGCGAATCGGGGCGAGGCGGCCACCCTCGAAGCCTGGTCGGGCCAGCCCCGGAAGAGGGTCACGCGCTCGCTCTCGAGGACATCCAGGGTGCCGTCGAGGTCGGTGACGGCCTCGGTCACCAGTGTCGCTCCTGCTACCAGGACGGTCATGAGACCCCCGGAGAAGCCGCCTGTCCAGAAGAACGGCATCGGGATGTAGAGCCGGTCGTCGGGCCCCACGCATCGGCATCCGAGTCCCGCCGCGACAGCGCGGATGGCGTTGCCGTGGGTGTGGATGACGCCCTTCGGCGCGCCACGACTACCCGAGGTGAAGAGGATGACCATGTCGTCCGCCGGCCGGACGCCCGCCTCCAACGCGGCGACCAGGTCGTCGCCCACCCGTTCCGACGGCATGTCGCCCCAGGTCCACACGTTCCTCAAACTCGGTAGGGAGGGATGCAGCCGACCCCCCCGGAGTGCCGCCGGTAGACCCGGGAAAGCCTCTTCCAGGTCGGCCAGGTAGTCGCGTCCTCGGAAGTCCGGCACAGCTACCAGCTCCGTCACCTTGGCCGTCGTCAGCTGGGCGTGCAGCTCGGGCGGACGCAGGAGGGTGCTGAGCGGCACCAGGGCCGCCCCGACTCGCATCACCGCCGCCGCAACGACAGCCCAATCGATGCCGTTCGGCATGAGCAGACCCACCCGCGACCACTTGCCGACACCAGCGGCGACCATGCGGCCTGCCACCTCCCGGCTGGCCTGGTCCAGCTCGCCGAAGGTGATGGAGGAGCCGTCGCAGACGATGAAATCCTTGGTCGGGTGCTCCTGCGCGTGGCCGGCGAGCAGGACCGGCACCGTCAGGGCGTCACTGCTCACTGAACCTGGCCTTCAGGGCGCGGATGTCGAGTTTGCCGCTCGACATGGTCGGCACTTCGTCGTCGCCTAGGAAGAGGATCCTCTGCGGGACCTTGTAGGCGGACAGGCGTGAGCGCAACTGCCGGCGCAGGTCGTGGGCCGCGGGGTGTCGGGAACCCGGGGGCACCCGCACGGCAGCCGCTACGACCTGCCCACGGAGGTCGTCGTCGACGCCGATGACATGCGCGACCAGACCGGTTTCGCCGAGGATGGCGGCTTCGACCTCGCGCGGCGACACGTTGGCGCCGGCGGTCTTGATCATGTCGGCGTTGCGCCCCCGGAAGTAGAAGTAGCCGCCCCGATCGGTCGCAAAGAGGTCGCCGGTGTGATACCACCCGTCGGCATCGAACACCTCGTGGCGCTCGCGACCCCAGTAACCCTCCATGAGCGCCGCCCCCCGCAAGCACAACTCCCCGACCTGGCCCGACCCGCAGAGCTCGCCGGTCGCGGGCGAGATCACCTTGGCCTCCACGTCGGACACCGGAGCGCCAAAGGAGCCCCTCCGTTCCTCCGGTTGGTCGCCCTCGTCCGGACTGGCCAGGCAGACGCTGCCGGTCTCGGTCATACCGAGCATGTTGTGACGCAGCTCCGGATCGACAGGGCGGCACTCGGGCGCCATGATCGGGTACAGGTTCCCCCGGCGAATGGAGCTGAGGTCGCGCCCGGGGAAGGATGGATCCCTGGGCAGGGCGGCCACGGAGGCAACGAAACCATTGCACATCGTGGGTTTGGCCCTCTCGAGCAGATCCAGCACGCCCCCGGGCTCGGCGTTGGAGCAGATCAGCGTGGCGCCGGCCACGAAGGCGCCCATCAGGGCGTAGCCGTACCCGCCGATCCAGAAGAACGGTGCGTTGCAGAAGAGCCGATCCTCCGGCCGGAATCGACGGACTTCGTTGAGCACGTCCAGGTGGGCCAGCAGACTGCCATGCTGGTGGATCACACCCTTCGGTTGCGCCACGGACCCCGACGTGTGCACGATCACCAACCGGTCCGCCGGACCGACGGCCGCTCCGCAGGCCTGCAGGACGGCGTCGTCGACCTGGCGCCCCAGCTCGGTGAGCCCGCCGACGGTCCTATCCTCGCAGACCCGGTCGTCGCGATGGGAAAAGTAGACCTGCCGCAGGCCCGGCAGCGCGGGCGAGTGGACGACCGTGGCTCGGCCCGTCTCGAGACCGGGCACGGCTTCGGTCAGCCTTTCGACGTAGTCGTGACTCCGGTAGGAGTTGGCGGCGATGACGGTATGCACATCGGCTCCGAGCAGGATCGTCGCCAGCTCGGTGGGGGTGGAAAATGTACTGATGGGCACGGCTACCGAGCCGATTCGCGCCGCCGCCAGTGCTCCGACCGTGGCCTCGACCCCGTTGGGTAGCAGGAGACCGACGTGGGTCCCCGGTCCGACGCCACCGGCCAGAAGGCCCTTGGCCAGCACCGCCGAGCGGACATCGGCGTCGCCGTAGGTGAGCACCTCGTCATCACAAATCACGAAAGGGTGGTCTGGACGGCTCCGGGCCCGATCGGTCAGCAGCGACGGGACGGTGGCGGTCATCGACCGGTCCTTCGAGGCGAGACGGTAGGCAGCTTGGAGCGGTCCCCCGCCACCGCCTCCACAGTGGCGCCACAGAGGACCTCGTCGCCCAAGGTCAGCTTGGCCTCGGAGCTGAGGCGGCGCTCGGTGGCCGACCGGCTCACCGAGAAGTCGAGGTCCACGAGCAGCGGGGTGGGGCGCCGGTAGGCCACCGTCATCGAGGTGGTCTTACCGGTGACCCCGACGTCACAGTTGTGGTGCTGCACCACGCAGTCGAAGAAGACGGCCAGAAAGCCGCCGTGGACTAGCCCGGGAGGGCCCTCGTAGGCCAATGGGAAGCAGACCTTCCCGGTGGCCTCGTCGCCGGCCACGTCGATGCTGTACTCGGGGAAGCAGGGGTTGTAGGCACCGATATCGCGGGCGTGATCCAGGTAGACGCGCTGCTCCGGGCGGCACTCGTCGCCCAGGCGCGGTCGCAGATCCCCGGGCATCCCGTCGCGAAGGCGCACCTCCGCCTGCTCGAGCGCCCTGAGGAGGTCCCCGACGGCGACCGACTCCGACTCCTGGGCCAGAGCCATGCCGGTGATGCGACGCAGCGCGGCCGCCAAATCTACGGTCAGGCCGAGCGGCTCCACGCCGAAGGTCCACGGGTCGGGGGAGGCCGGCCGCTCGTCTGGGGGGAGTTTCAGAGGATCAGCGGAAGCCGTGACGGGCCCCTGACCGTGCTGGTGTAGAGCAGGACCGCCCGGTCCCGATCGACGGTCCACGTCGGCCACCGCTTCAATGTCTCCTCGAGGCCTATACGGCCCTCCATCCGGGCGAGGGCCGCTCCGAGGCAGAAGTGGATGCCGTACCCGAAGGTGAGATGCAGGTCGACCTTGCGATGGATGTCCAGCACGTCGGGGTCCTGGTATCTCCGCTCGTCCCGGCCGGCGGATCCCGTGATCAGGATGAGCCTCGAGCCCTCCGGGACGGTCACACCGTGCAGCTCGACATCCTTCGTGACCCAACGGGCATTCACCGGCGAAGGGGGCTCGTAGCGGAGCAGCTCCTCGACACCGTTGGGGATCAGGGACGGGTTGGCGGCCAACTCGTCGCGCTGCGCCGGATACTCGTCGAGGACCGATGCCGCCCACCCGAGGTGGCGAGCCACCGTCTCGGAGCCGGCGGAGAAGAGCAGCACGCCGAACCCGGCCAACTCCTCGTCGCTCAGGCGCCGGAGCGTCCCCTGGTCGTCGGTGATCTCCGCCTCGACGAGGTCTGTGAAGACGTCGTCACGGGGATTGGCCCGACGTTCGACGAACTGTCCGGCCAGGTACATGCCTATCTCGTCGAGGGCGTTGGCGGCGACGGGGTTGGCCATCCCCACCCCCTCCTCGATGTGGAAGACGTCATCCACCAAACGCCGGAGATGGTCGCGATCCGCCTCCGGGACGCCGAGGAGGGCGGAGATCACTGTGGGCGGGAGGATGGCCGAGAAATCCTGGACGTAGTCGAACCCCCCCGATCCGACCTGCGGCTCCAGCAGCCCGGTGCAGACCTGCCGTATCTGCCCCTCGAGCATCGACACCCGGCGGGTTGTGAAGGCCCGTGATACCAGCTTCCGAAGGATGGTGTGCTTGGGCGGGTCGAGCCAGATGATCATTCCTGTGTCGACCGGCGCCGGGGACATGGTCTCGAGGGTCGTACCGTGATTGGAGCTGAACGTGGCCGGATCCCGATGGGCCGCCTCTATGTCCTCGAAGCGCGAAAGCGCCCAGAAGTCATAGCGGTCGTTGCGGTACACGGGCGCTTCGTCACGCATCTGCTTCCACAGCGGATACGGATCGGTCCTCAGCTCCGGGCTGAGCGGGTCCCAGTAGAGATCAGTCATCGGCCCTCCCGACATCCGGCCATTGGCGCCGGCTGAACGGCCGCAGCCTATCGCAAGTAGCGCGGTCGAATCATCCAGAGGTATCTGGGATACCGTGGTACGACAAGGGCCTCGTGACCACGAGTCCGGGGTCCCGGGGGGACGAGTCCAGGGTCCCGGGGGGCCGGTTCAATCTACATGTTTTCGCCCTCGGAGGGCAGCGGGGTTACACTCTGCAGCCTTGGGCGCTGGGACCGCATCGTAGAGACCAGGAGCCGAAACGGAGAAATGGAGCGAGCAGGTGAAGGAGTACCTGTAGTGACGCGAGCCATCGACGGTCTGGTCAACGTCGACTTCGCCGACCGGGAGATGCCGGAGTGGATGGTCCGGGTGAAGGAGGACTACTTCAAAGGTGGCGAGTCCTTCTTCAAGAGCCCCGAGTTGAATGAGCTGCTCGACGACATGGACGCCAACGGGGTCGAGAAGGCCATCCTCATGACCAACCTCGGTCGCCCCCCCGGTCGCGCCCAGCAGTTCGCCGGGGCCCGACCGGATCGCTTCTCGCTCGGGGTGGGTGGCCTGAACCTCCTACAGCCCATGAAAGCGCTACGCACGCTGCAGTCCTTCGTCGCAGACAACCCGGTGGCCTACACGTCGGTCGGACCGAGCTTTTGGGGAGACGGAATGTATCCCCCGAGCGACGCCGTCTACTTCCCTCTCTACACCAAGTGCTGTGAGCTCGAGCTACCGATATGCATAAACGCCGGCATGCCCGGCCCACCGCTGCCGGCAGAGCCGCAGAATCCCATCCACCTCGACAGGGTCTGCTACCGCTTCCCGGAACTCAAGCTGTGCATGATCCATGGTGCCGACCCGTGGTGGGAGATCGCCATCCGGCTCATGATCAAGTACAAGAATGTCAGGCTCATGACCTCGGCCTGGTCGCCCAAGTACCTGCCGGAATCGCTGCTGCACTTCATGCGGACCAGGGGTAAGGACCGGATCCTCTTCGCCACCGACTACCCCGTCCTGTCGTTCGAGCGGGTTCTGGGCGAAGCGGCGGCGCTGGACCTCGACGATGCCGTCCGCCAGGCATGGCTATTCGACAACGCCAACGAGTACTTCTTCGGGACCCCGGCGTAATCTCTGCCCGACCACCTCGCCTGGCGGCCCCGACTCCACCAACATCATCTCAGGGCGAACGACCACCACTCGGCGATCCCGCTGGTCAGTCACAACATCTCGTGCTCCAGGGTCGCCCACGCAATAGCGGATCCGGCGTACTGGGGTGCAGGCGCAGCAGTGGGTGCAGCGTTGTGGCGAGACACCAACCTTCTCCTGGGCCAGCCTGAGGTCCCAGGTGTACTCAACGCCCATGGCGCGGTTCCGGACGGAGCTTGCGCTGGCGCGGTAACAGGTGGGGAAGGTCAGGAGCGCAGGTCTTCGACCGGCCACGCCGGATCGGCGTCGAGGATCTCTGCGTCACCGGTCAGGAGGGCCGCTCAACGTGCGATCGCCGTGGCGACGGCGAATGCGTCCGCGTACGCCATGGGGTACGCCGCCTCGAGGTGAGCCGCTTCAAGGACCCGTGCTTCGCTTGGCGGGTCCGGGAGCCGCGCGCGACGCTCCCCCACGACGCGACGAGCCCGATCGGAACCGGCGCGGCCCTCGACGATCTACGCGATCTCACCGAGATCGATCAGCTCATGATCGGGCGAGACGACATCGCTGCCTCTAGCCGAGCTGCCGCCGGGTCGCCGCCATCTAGCCAGCGCAGCACTGCCCACGAGTCGAGGCAGTCAGTCAACGACGGGATTCGGAGCGGTGGTCCTCCTCTCGCGAAGGTCCTTCGGGATCACGACCTGCCCTTTCGCTCCAACCCGATGAGTCATACCAGATGGTACAACTGCCTGCGGCGTCCCACGCCTGCTCCAGCTCCTGCCACCGCGAGACACCGTCCACGTAATCTTCGCCGAGTACGTGGCGGGTCGTGGCTTGTACGCCATCGCCGAAGGGCTGACCCGCGACGGCATCGCCTGCCCCTCCGCCCACGACCGGGCCCGCAACCCCCACCGAGCGGGTCACGCCCGGTCGAAGATGGCGGTGCGGGCGATCCTCGCCAACACGCGCTCCACCGGACGCCAGGTGTGGAACCGCCA
>JAKBAX010000238.1 GCA_021808785.1 Actinomycetes bacterium
TGCCATGTCAGGGCGCGTCAGCCAGCCGTTCGAGCCGAGAGCCGACCAGGACTATCCCGTCCCGAACGATCTCTGTCCACACCGAAGGGCCGGGTCGTCGAAGGAGACCGGAAATCTCCTCTTCTGCCGCCTCCATCACGTGCACCGGGTTGCCGACCGCCCTTGTGGCCGAAGTGGTCCAAGACCAGAGCGAATCGGTCCATTCATCGTCGTCACGCGCCAGGCCCCGGGGCCGGACGGCGAGCGCGTCGAGGTCGCTTTCAGCATCGGCTTCCCCCCTGGCGAACGACCCGAACACCATCAGGCTCACCGGCGCCGGACGGATAGCCAAGGCCAGTTCACCGAGGCGTTCGAGGGCCGCCTGGCGCAGATCGGCGAAGGAGAGGACAGCTTGGGCGGCCAGGTTGTCAGCGGCCAGCCGCACCAGTGAAGCGGGGGGGACGTCCCTTCGATCGACCACCCCCAGCTCGACGAGCTTTCCGATCACGACTGAGGCCTGCTGGGGACTGACTCCGGCCAGGTCGGCTACACCTCGCATGGTGAGGTCCGTGCCCGCCCGGGCCAGTACCCCGAGGACCCGACCCTGGACGCCAGGGATCAGGGCCTCCACCGAATGGCGATAATCCACGCTTAATGGTACATTAAATCAGACAGTTGTCAGATTTATTTGAGCCGGTGAATCGGCCGCTGTCCAGGATCCCGGCCAGATCGAGGTAGTCCCGGGCGTATCCCCGGCTGAAGACTGCGGCCACCTTGGTGGCTACCGCATCGGTCTCAGCGAGAACCAGCCCGACGGACAGCCGTACCGGTGTCTCCTTGCGGTAATCACCTGCGAGGTCCACAGAGCCGGTCTGCCCCGTGGCAGGGTCGGACACCTCCAAGCGGGCGAAGGTGTCCGCTTGGCGGACGATATCCACCCTCAGCTGCTCCTGGCGGTAGGCGTCCGCAAGGTAGACCACAGCCTCGCCGAATCGCTTCGGGTCCTGATTGTTGGTGAACATGTCGACGTCCTCGCTGAGCCGGTCGACGAGCTGATGGGCCTGGAGGGCGTAACCGCCGGCGAGTGCGAACCCGTAATCGCCGAGAACGCCCAGGCCGATCCGGACCAGGCGGTCCTGGAACTCGTCCATCGTCTAAGCCGCGTGCGCGAGCTCAGGGACGCGCTGTTCCCACAACTCCCGTACACGCCGCGGCAGCCACAGGCACGACCACACGCCAGCCAGAATCTTCCCGTTGACGTACTCGCCTACCTCCTCGGTTGTGGACGCCTCCTGGAGGACGAACTCGTAGACGACCCGGCGATCGGCGTCGTGGCCCATGTCGTAGACCCGCTTCGGGCCCCAGTCGATCGTGATCGGCAGCTCGACCGTGCCGGACGTCGGCCCGGTCAGATCGGCCAGCCGGGCCGGCGGGTCCGGGTAGGGACGGTGGTCGGCGTAATGGCGCCTGGTACTCGCGACCGGGTCGGTGCTGGCCATGCCTCCCGTGTGCCGGACCACACCGACCGTTTCCGTGCCAATCGGGCCCTCGCTGGGCGGCAGCCCGGGTGAGATCGCGCACGTGGCGCGCACGACCGGGAATTCGAGCGATTCGAACGAGGCCCGGTCGAGCCAAAAGGTGGCTCTGACCAGCACCGCAGTGAGCACCCCCAACGGGATTCGAACCCGTGCTGCCGCCTTGAAAGGACGTCGCACGCCAAACCTCTGACCAGAGCAGTTTTTGGTGTTTCTACGGGATACGGGCTGACAGAGACCTCGTCGATGGTGGCTGCCATACGGGGCGACGACTATGACGGTCGGCCCGACAGTGTCGGCGTCCCCATTCCGGTGTGCCGGGTGCGAATCGTCGATGGGCTCGGCGCTGACGTCGCGCTGGGCGAGTCAGGTGAAGTGTGGATCAACGGCCCCAACGTCGTGGCGGGCTATTGGAACCGCCCGGAGGACACGGCTGCGACCTTCACGGACGGGTGGCTGCACACAGGCGACATCGGCCGGTTCGACGGCGACGGCTTTCTCTTCATTGTCGACCGCGCCAAGGACATCATCATCCGCGGGGGCGAGAACATCTCCAGTGCCGAGGTCGAAGCGGCCGTATTCGAGCATCCCGATGTGCTCGAAGCCGCCGCCATCTCCGTCCCACACCCGACGCTCGGAGAAGAAGTGGGCCTCGTCGTCAACATCAGGCGGGGGTCACAAGTCACATCCGACGATCTCCGAGCCCATCTCGAACCAAGGCTGGCCACCTTCAAGGTCCCCATTCATTACTGGATCCGCACCGAAGCGCTGCCCCGCAATCCGGCCGGCAAGGTCCTCGAGCGGGAGCTCCGAGACGGCGTATTGAGCGACGAGGGAGGAGCCGGGTCGCGGCCCGATTCTGGGCCTCAGGTCACTGACCCGGCGGCGGCGCGGACCGTATAGGCGACGACGGATTCGATGAGGTCCTGGCCGGGCGGAAGATCCTGGGCGGCTGACTCGACTAAGACGGCGTAGACCTGCTGCATGGCCAGCCGGGCATCGAGTCCGCTGTCGCCGGCGGGGAGACCCTTCTGTCGCCGCGCTTCGCGGATGGCTGCGGACAAGGGGAGGATGGCCTCGTCGAAGCCGGCCCTCATTTCGGTCGGGAAGGTCTGCAGGAGTCGGGGGTGAGCAAGCAGTAGAGGCCGATTCTGAGAGAGGTCCTTGGGGTGGCGGACGGCGTCGAACAGGGCTCTGACCCAGGCTTCGATCCGTTCGATCGGGTCGTCGAGATCCTTCATCTTCTTCTCGATGTACAGGCTGGTGGTCTGGCGTTTCCGCTCGATGATGGCGATGAGCAGGTCTTCTTTGGTCGGGAAGTGCCGATAGAAGGCCTTGGTGGACAGCCCGGCGGCGCGCAGTATGTCACCGACTTTCGGATCGCCGGTCTGCTGATCGGTCATCACTGCCATCGCAGCGCCGATCAGCCGTTCGATCTCATTCTCGTACCGGCTTCGGTAACGAGCAAGCGATCGTTCCACGCCACGAGGCGCCGCCTCCGGGGCGGAACGAACATCTGCCGCCCGGGGGCTCGGCCCCGACCTCACCTCAGACGTTGGCACTCAGAATCTCCGGCCTCCAAGGGCCACTCTCATCTCCCTCGCTCGACTCGGGCGGCTCCGAGGTCGGACCCACGGAAAAGTCTAGTCTCATGGACGTCAATAGTCCCTGCCAATTTCGAAACTAATATTTTCGCTAAGGTGTACAGCGTGCTCCGACCTCCACGGCATGTCGAGCTGACCCCCACGAAACAGGCGGTCAGACGTTCGCCAGCTGGCCTGGGCGCGTCAGTCTTCGGGGTAGACGACCTCGATGGGGATCTCGGGGGCCATCCCGGCGCGGTCGAGGTGATCCTGGGCGATCGCGGCGAAGGTCGTCTTGGGGATCAGGCAGTAGGAGCAGGCCCCCGGACCGGCTGTGACGGTAAGTCGGAGAGACCCGTCGTCGAGAGTTGTAGACGCCAGATGGTAGTCCTCGGCCGCCAACATGTCGCCAAGCGGCCTGAGGACGTCATCGACGCTTCCCATAGTTCCGACTCTAGGAGAGGATTGCAGCAGTGAGAACTGGAAATTCCGCGACCCGGTGCCGCATCTGCAGGAGATTCGAATGACAGTTGAGATCGAGTCAGCCTGGCCGCGCTATCCCGACTACCGGATCGAACTGATACCGCTGCGGGGTCGGGGCCAGGTGTGGGCCGGCGACGTTCTGGTGGCCGAGAGTGGCGACTGTCTGCTGGTGGAGGAGACGAAGCACGTCGATCGCCTCTATTTCCCCGCGACCGACGTTCGTTGGGAATACTTCGAGGCTACTGACCATCACACCATTTGTCCGTTCAAGGGCCAGGCCGACTACTGGAGCCTGACCGGCCCCGGTGGTATCGACCAGAGCCAGGAGTGGGCACACCGTCCGGTCGACTCAGGACCGCTTCAGGAGAACGTGGTGTGGACTTACCGCACGCCGTTCCCGGAGGTGGCCGGCCTGGAGGGGTACGTGTGCTTCTATCACGAGCGCCTGCGGGTGGTTGTGGTGGACACCTGGCCGGACGGGACCGAGGTGGCCACCCGGTTCCCGGAGTGGGGGACGGCCGGGGAGCTGATCCGCCTGATCGACGTCGAGCCAGCCGGAGATGGCCGCTATGTAGGCCCGGCCTACGGCGACACCGCCCGTGACGTGGTGGAGGGCGGCCAAATGCTGGGCGAGGGCATCGTGGCCGCGTCCAAGGCGGTACCGGGACAGCGGGTCACGTCGATATCGATGATCTTCTCCAAATCGGCCTCGTTCACCAAACCCGTCGACATAGACGTGGACGTACTGCGACATGGACGGACCTTCTCCACCGTGGAGGTCCGCATCAACCAGGACGGCTCGCTGCGCAGCGCCGGGCTGGTCCTGATGGATGCCGGCGCCCCGGATGTCATCGGCCATGCCGCCAAGATGCCCGAGGTGGTCGGACCGGACGAGGCTATCCCGTTCGTGGATTTCGGTGTCTCGGGTCGCGACCTGCGGGTCATCGACGCCGCTTACGACCACGATCCCAGCCGGATTGGACCACCCGAGATTTATGTCTGGGCCCGCTTTCGCGATGCCCCGGCCGAGGCCTATATGCACGCCGCCCTGCTAGCCCAGTCGGCCACCCATTGGACCATCGGCGCCGCCATGCTCCCCCACCCCGGCTTCGGCGAAGCCGACGCCCATGTGACGCTGTCCACCGGGATAATGCAGACGACGTTCAACTTCCACGACGACGTTGACGTCACCGACTGGCTCCTCTACGCCAACCCGGCCATCTGGGCCGGCAAAGGACTGGCCCAAGGCCAAGGCCAAGTCTTCACCCGCGACGGCCGCCTAGTGGCGTCCTACAGCGTCCAGGCCATGATCCGGGCCTTCCAGAAACAACCCGCCGCTATGGGCTTGGACCACCACACCGTGATGTGACAACCCCCGACTTGGACAAGGAAATCGTCGAGAGGTTCATCTCCGCACTGATCAACGATGACCCTGCCTCGATTCGTTCACTCACCCGCGACGACATCACGTGGTGGGTACCGGCTTCGGCGGCGCGCCGATTCAACCTGTCCCGACCGCTCACCGGATGGGACAACATCCCCTGGCTGGGCGGCCCCGGCTGGAAAGGGTTCGAACCCGACAGCAGCCAGGTGCACATGCACCACCTCGTAGCCCAGGACGGTTTCGTCTCAGCTCACTACAACCGACAAGCCCGACGGCGCGGCGGCGGCAACTACAACGTCGAATACAACATGCTCTTCCGCCTCGAGAATGCTGCCATCGCCGAGGTCTGGGAAATCGTCGATACCTCAGCAGCATTCGAGGTCTAGGCCGTGCTACCGACAGGGTGGCTAAATCAAGTGGACCGGCGATAGTCCGACTGATCCCGGCTGCCAGCCAGGTGAGCATTCGCTCCGACCCTAAGGTGAACCGGCGGAGAACTAGCGGTCGTAGTCGTGGCTCTCGCCGCCCATGCCTCGAATTACATCGCGGTGAGTGGTCCCATGCCGACCAGACCGGGCTGCCCGTCGTCACAGATCTCTGTCCGGGCCAGGGCAGTGCGAGTCTGTGTGCCCCTCACTGACTCTCACCCGAGCTGGCCCGCCACATCTCAAAAGGGGTCCGGTATCGAGCCGTGCGCCTGCGGTCTGTCCGCCGGCGTATCTGGTCGCCTGGAAACTACTGTTGGTGAGTACCATCGGTGCACCTGGCGGCGGACGAACAGCCAGTTTGCGCTGCGCCGTTCGTAGCGGTCCCAGTACTGAAGCATGCCTACCGTCCACTGTCCGGTGGCTGGCACTTGGACCTCTTCGCGGCAGCAGACCACTCCCGAGGCGGACGGGGCTGCATGGTCACCGTTGGGGGCGTCAATCCGAACAGTGTGGTTCCTACGAAGTGAATGGTGGGACCCACATGGTGAAGTGCCTGCGCGTACCACGACTCGAGGGCGTCGCGGCCGGACTGGTGTCGGCCGACTCGGACGTCGTCGACGAAGAGCTCTACGAGCCCGTCCAGGTCGCGGCTGTCGACGGCCAACGCGTACCGAGGGGCCAGCTGTTGAAGTTCGACGACAACTTCCCACTTCGACACTGCGCCCACGTCAGGAACACTCTGTACCGAGAGACCCTAGCGGTGGGGGGCCAGTTGAGAGTGTGCCGAGATGATGTCTTCGTCGAAGTGGAATAGTCGCGCTGCGTTCTCGCGAAATACTGCGGTCACTGCAGTCTTCTCGGCGCCGAGGCCGAGTCGGGTGACGACTTCTCGGGAGTGTGGGTAGGTGCCTTCCTCGTGGGGGTAGTCCGAGCCCCAGAGGAGCGGTTCTGCACCGGTGTAGCCGATGTTGTTGAGGGCGACCGGGTCGTCTTGAAAGGTGGCGTGGACCTGGCGACGGAGATAAAAGCTGGGTGCCTCAGGAAGGTCGGGGCTTACCCAGGCCTTGCCCGACGGGGTGACTCCGTAGCGGCGAAACGCCTCCGTGTAGTAGTCGAGGGTCTGCATCGTCCAGGCCAGCCAGCCGGCGTTGAACTCGACGAAGACGACATGCAGTTCCGGATGAGAGGCCAGCACACCCGAGGTGGCGAGGAGGGCGGCGGTTCGTGGGCCCATTGACTGCGTGGCCAGCAGGTTGGACACTCCCGCGCCGGGTCCCCGGTAGAAGTACATGCTGTGCCCGGTTCCCTGGTGGATCACGATGGGTAGGCCGGTGTCGGCGATAGCCGCCCACAGTGGCGACCACGAGGAGTGATTCC
>JAKBAX010000239.1 GCA_021808785.1 Actinomycetes bacterium
CCAGTAGCTCGGCCACCCCGGCGGGCCAGGCCGAGGCGGGCCGTACCAGCCCCCTGTGGGCGCCGCCCCCGGCGGCGGGTATCGGTACCCCGGCGCCGGTGGCGCCAGGGGTGGGTACCCATGGGGGGGTGGGACGGGTGGTGGGTACCCATGGGGGGGTGGGAGGGGTGGTGGGTACCCATGGGGGGGTGGGAGGGGTGGTGGGGCGGCGGGCGGGACCGCCGGTCCATGGGCCGGCGCGCCGCAGGCCGGGCAGTACCGGGCGCCCGCAGGGACGTCGTGGCCGTTCTCGCACAGGCCACCGAAGCCGGCCTCCACCATGGCCAGGACGATACCCCTCGGGCTACGCGTGAGGCGGCGCGCCGGCGGAGGACCTAGAAGGAGCCCGTGTAGGAATCGGAGCCGCCGGCCTGGTCCCAGGTGAGATTGGAACCGGAGACGTTCGTGACCGTGGTGGTGTAGGTGCCCTTGGGGGCGTGACTCAGTTTGAAGGTCACGGTGCCGTTGGACCCGGTGGATGCCGATCCGGTGGCGGTGACCGGTCCGGTGATCTGGATCGTGACGGTAGCGCCGCTGACCGGATTGCCGTTGGTGTCAGCGATACCTACCGGGATCAGCATGGCCTTCCCGCTGGCCGAGTACGGCCCGATGACAGCCACGTGGACCGTCACCGATGTCGACCCTCCTCCACCGGACGTGCTCCCGGCCGATCGGGTGGTGGCTCCGCTCCCCACCCAGGTGCCCATGCCGGTGACCAGGTCGTACCCGGGGCCGGCGGGGTCCCCGTTGTTGCCGACGGTCACGTCGTAGAACGGGATGGTGCTGCCGCCATAGACGGTGGAGGCAGTGACGGGCGAGGCGGTACCGGCCGACCGGGCCGCCCACACCGGGGCCGCGGCGCTGGTGCCCCCGACGGTGAACCAGCCGCTCTGACCGCTGTAAACCGTGCTGTCGTAGACCGACAGACCGGAGTTCGGGTCGGCATCGGAGGCCACGTCGGGGGTGCCGCGCATGCCGGAGCAGCTGCCGGTATGCGCGTTCTGATTCAGATAGCTGATCTGGGAGGACGTGGCCTGCTCATAGGCGCTGCATCCCCCTCCCGAGCTGCTCCATCCGGTCTCGGTGATGGTGCCGTCACTGTTGAAGGCGAGGCTCGTGCCGCCCACCGAGATCACCTTCGGGGACGCAGAGGGGTACTCGGCCGGGATCCCGCTGTCACCGGCCGACACGAAGTAGCTGACCCCGGTCGCCGAGAAATGGCTGTCGTAGGTCGATTCGCCGCTGAACTCCGACCCCCCCCAGCTGTTGGAGACATACTGGGCGTGGCCGCTGGCATAGTCCTCGGCGGCCAGCAAATTGGTGAAGCTGCTGGTGGTGGCCTCGACCAGCAGGATCTTGGCCGCGGGGGCGATGGCGTGGGCCCACTCCACGTCCAGGCTGATCTCCAGCGCCCAGCCGGAGTTGGCGCTCGGCATCTTCGTCCCCCCGGTCTGGTTGACCTTGGAGAACGACGCCTGAGGCAGCCCGTACTGCGAGTCGAAGGTGGCCAGGTCATTCGCGATGGTCGGATCGTCGTAGGCATCCACGAGGGCGATCGTCTCGCCGCTCCCGGCCGTCGCCGCGCCCGGAATCCCATAGGCCGCCTCCAGCTGGCTCGGCGAGAGCCCCGTCGGCGAAGAGGCGTTGGGCGCCGGCTTGCCATCAGCGCGCACGGCTTGGTGCACGATGGCGTCGCAG
This sequence comes from Actinomycetes bacterium, assembly GCA_021808785.1. Classification (GTDB taxonomy): domain Bacteria; phylum Actinomycetota; class Acidimicrobiia; order Acidimicrobiales; family Palsa-688; genus JAKCDU01. The sequence goes on from JAKBAX010000239.1 coordinate 1,738, forward strand.
CTGGCGGAGCCCGCTGCCGGCCGGCCGCAGACATGCACGTTCCGGTGCTCGATCCCGGCCGCGCTCGGCCCCGCACCGGCTGCCTGGGCCACCCCCGGACCGGCCAGTCCACCGACCAACGCGCCGGTCCCGACCGAAGCCATGAGCACACGACCGATACGTGCCGACCAGAACGCCATGGTTGAGTCCCCTTCCATCCGAGTCGTCGACGCCTGCCCATACTTTGACCGACCAGGTTCCCGGTGTCGAGTCGAACTGACCGATTCGTACCTATTATCGGGTTCCGCAGCGAAGATTGTCGGGCCCGCCAGGATTGACGCGGGCGATCGAGACGCGGTCGGGGTCGGACAGCTGTCGTCGCCGACCCCGACTGCGCCTTCAGAGTGTCACAGAACGGTGACGTTGCTGGCTTGGAGACCCTTGGGGCCTTGGGTCGTTTCGAACTCGACCTTCTGGTGCTCCTCGAGGCTGCGGTATCCGTTGCCGGAGATGGCGCTGAAGTGTACGAACACGTCAGGGCCGCCCCCGTCCTGGGATATGAAACCGAAGCCCTTTTCGGAGTTGAACCATTTCACGGTGCCGGTTGCCATGGGCGATCCCCTCCTTTCTTGGCCTGAGTCAACCCGGGGATCACACGGGTCATGGCCTGGCTCTGGTGGAGCCGGAGGGAATTCTCTGTCATCTCAGCTGCCCTCTCGCTCTAGTGTAGCCGATCCGGGCTCGGTCGAGAACCGGCCAGGGTCGCGAGGTCTTCAGATGCTAGTAGTCTGGCGGCGGGCGCTCGTGGGCATGGTGTCGGCCGCTCCCATCCCGATCCGAGCCGAGACACGTTCGGCCGACCCAAAGGAGCCCAGGTGCCGCGTAATCCCAAAGTGGGGAAGTCCAGTCAGGTCCGCCGGCCCAAGGCCATGGCGGCCTCCGGGCGTCTCCGGCGGGGTCGACCCAAGGTCTGCATTTTCTGCAGCGAGCATGCGACGTGGGTGGACTACAAGGACATCTCGCTCCTCAAGCGCTTCACCAACGACCGGGGCCGGATCAAGAGCCGCGGCGCGACGGGCACGTGCTCGCAGCACCAACGAGACGTGGCGACCGCGGTCAAGACGGCCCGGGAGCTGGCCCTGCTCCCCTACGCGGTGCGCACTGTGGCCAGCGATTCCCGGGGCTCCCGGGGCGGTGACCGACGCGGGAGCAACCGGGGCCCGAGCGCCGAGGGCGGCTCTGGTGACGAGACCGCCCAATCGTCGCCTGACGTGGCCGATCGACCCGCCGGCCCCGACGATGCCGATTCCGTCGAGGTCGCCGACGGGCCGATCACAGCCCCGGCCTGAACCGTCTGGCACCGCCGCGGTCGGTCAGAGGCTCGCGCCCGGCTGACGGGTCGTACGCAGCCGGATCGAGTAGAATGGGCCCTACCAGGGACCTATCGCCGCCTGATGGGCCCTGACCCGCTGAGCGCAGAGACGAGGACGTGTGCCCAACAAGCGTGTCGCTCAGCCCGAAGAGGATCTTGTACGCCTCTACCTGAACGACGTCGGCAAATACGCTCTGCTCACCAAGGCCGACGAAGCCCGACTGGCCCAGGCGGTCGAAGCCGGCCGGGATGCCCGCGCCGAGCTCGCCGGCGGCGACCAGCTCAGCGCGTCGCGCCACCGTGAGTTGCGGCGGAGGATCCGCCACGGCGACGAGGCGACCGAGGAGTTCGTCAAGGCCAATCTTCGATTGGTGGTGTCCATCGCCAAGAGGTACCAGGCCGCGGAACTGCCGCTTTTGGATCTGGTCCAGGAGGGCAACCTCGGTCTGATCCACGCGGTGGAGAAGTTCGACTGGCGCAAGGGCTTCAAGTTCTCCACCTACGCCACATGGTGGATACGCCAGGCCATTACCCGGGGGATAGCCAACACCGGGCGGACCGTACGGCTCCCGGTCCACGCCGGTGACCTGCTCAACCGGGTCGTCAAGGCCCGCGCCCGTCTCGAGGGGAAGCTGAGCCGGCGGCCGACCACCGCCGAACTGGCCGCCGACCTCGGTCTCGACGAGTACAAGGTGGTCGAGATCCTCCGCTACGCGGGGGATCCGATCTCGCTGTCGGAACCCCTACGATTCGACGGCGACGCCGAGCTCGGTGACGTGGTCGCGGACCACTCCGCGGTGTCCCCGTTCGACGCCGCGGCGGCGTCCCTGCTCGCCGGGGAGGTGGCCAAGCTCCTGGTGATCCTCGACGACCGGGAACGGGCCATACTCGAGTTGCGCTTCGGGCTCGACCGCGGCGAACCCAGAACCCTCGACGAGGTGGGCGCCCACTTCAATCTGACCCGGGAACGTATCCGCCAGATCGAGGCGCGGGCGATGTCGAAGTTGCGACACCCTTCGCTCGAGATGAACCCGCATGACCTGCTCAGCGGATAGGCCGGCCCATGCCAGTGACACGGTGACCGCTGGAACAGTCGTACCGGCCCGAGAGGACATCGGCGACGCCGAAGGGCCTCATGTCTCGGCCGGGAAGCTCCAGAAGTTCAGTGCTCTGGTACTGATCAGCCTACCGTTGGCCGGTCTGGGATGGGCCGTCGCCTGGAGTTGGGACGACGGCGTCAGCCGGTTGGCCCTGGCCATAGCGGTCGGGATGTACCTGCTGACCGGCCATGGCCTGGCCATCGGGTTCCACCGCATGTTCACCCACCGCAGCTTCCGCCCCACCCGGGCCCTCAAGATCGCGCTGGCCATCGCCGGATCGATGGCGGTGGAGGGATCCCTCTACACCTGGACCGCCCAGCACCGCCGCCACCACGCGTACGCCGACAGACCCGGCGATCCCCATTCGCCGTGGTGCTACGGCAACGGGTTCGTCCCGCAACTCCGAGGACTGTGGCACGCCCACCTCGGCTGGTTCTTCCGGGCCAACCCCTCCGAGCCGGAGAGATGGATCCCCGATCTGCTCGCCGACCCCGACCTGCAGCTCATATCTCGAACCGCGGCCATCTGGGCGTTGCTGTCGCTGGCTCTGCCCACCCTGCTCGGATGGGCCCTGACCGGCACCCTCACCGGCGCCCTGGCCACGCTGCTGTGGGCCGGCGCGGCGCGGATCTTCCTGCTCCACCACGTCACCTGGGCCGTCAACTCGGTCGGGCACATGTTCGGGAACCGACCCTTTGCGACCCGGGACTACAGCACCAACTTCGCCCCGCTGGCGGTTCTCAGTTTCGGCGACTCGTGGCACAACGCCCACCATGCCTATCCCCGCCTGGCCCGCCACGGCATCGACAGGCACCAGATCGATTCCTCCGCGGCGATCATCCGACTCCTCGAGCGGGTCCACCTCGCGACCGACGTCGTCTGGCCGACGGCCGCCAACACCTCTCGACGTCGATACCCCCGAACCGGTCACCAAGAGGATTCGTCAAGACTTCAGTGACGAAGGCGACCTTCCGTCGGTGGCTGAAGACCACCGGCCCGAACGACCCCGGTCGCCCCCGCCTACTGGTCGCCCCCGCCTACTGGTCGGCCCCGATCCTCGGGCCGATGGCCTGGGCGGCTCGATCGGCGTAGGCCCGGACGAGCCGCCCATAGGACGTCGCCTTGACTTTCGAAGCCCGGTGCAGGGGATAGATGATCCCCATGCCGACCATGACGTCCGAGGTGAGTTCGGCTACGGCGGCGACGCCGCCGACATCGGGCTGCATCTCCTCGCGTATCTCGGCCCAGCCCCGAGCACGGGCCTGCTCGATGTCGCGCCGCAGCAGATCAGGGTCGGTGATGGTCTTCGGCGTGACGGCGCCGAGGGGGCGTTCGAGAAGGGCGGCGAGCTCATCGGGGCGGGCGGCCAGGGCCGCCTTGCCGATAGCGGTCGCATGGAGGGGCACGGAGTTGGGCAGATCCTCCTCCACGGCACGCACCGCCTGATCGCTCTCGGTGACGTCGAGCAGGACGATGTTCATCCCCTGGATCAAGTAGCAGCGCACCGTCTCCCTGGTGTCGTCGCGAAGCTCGGCTAGGACGGGCCGCACCACTTCGCTGAGAGTGGTCCGGGACATCACCCGCTGGCTGACGACCGCACAGCGGAGGGTGAGCGCCCAGCGGGCCTGGCGATCCTGACGGACCCATCCGGCGGCCTTCAGAGTGAGCAAGGTCCGCTGCACCGTCGACTTCGCCAGGTCGAGTTGACGCGAGAGCTGACTGACCCCCACGCCGTCGCTCAGGCTGAGCGCTTCCAGTATGGTCAGGGCGGTTTGGACGCTGCTGTGTCCCGGGTCTGTTGCCGGCATCTGTCCCCGTCGCTTCGTCAGTGGTGGCAGCGCTTCTGGAGATGTCGTCGGCGGGCGGCGATGGTCGCCTGCCGCTCGGCCGGGGTGAAAGCGGGCGTACCGGCCGGCAGCCGGTACGCCAGCTCGTCATATCTGACCTTGACCACGGTCGGGGTCTTGGCCGCGTCGAAGGGACGGTCTCCGATGCCGTCGTAGCGGCACGCCAGGCGCCCGCGGGTGAGGCCCGTGGTGTCCAGCCAGTTCCGGACGCCGGGATCGCGACCGCCGACCACCATCCAGTAGGAGCCGTCCGGATGCAGCCAGGCCTGATCTGTGGTCAAGCTGGTCTGGCGGTTCGAGTACTCGAGCGACGAGTTCCACATGTCGCGCAGGTGCACCGCCTGGTAGGTCGCACCCGTGGGCCACGTGCGGAGCACCAGGGCCTCGTCCGGTTCCAGATCGAAGATCGTGAAAGTCATGTAGCGCCCTTTGGCCCCGCCTTGGGCGAAGGTGTCGACCAGAGGCGGGATACGGTTGACCGGGGTTTCGGCATCGGGCTGGCCGATCATCATCTGGTGCAGCGTGGCCCAGGCCTCGACCTCCTGTAGCAACTGCCCGCCCGCGGCGCGAAGGCGCTCGGCGATCACCGCATCGGTGAGTGCCGGCCTCAGCGCTCCCTCGAAGCCGACCCGATCGATGTGGACCTCGCCGGGCGCTTCGTCGGCCCAGTCGCTGTAGACCTGTCGAACCAGCACCTGGGTGCCGTCGGAAGGGTTCTCCACC
>JAKBAX010000240.1 GCA_021808785.1 Actinomycetes bacterium
CCCGGCCGGCTCGACCCACCGGTCCCCGGCCACTGTTGCCGTGCCGGGGCCGAGTCCGGCCGCCCGTCTCGCCGGGGCCGTGGTGAGCTTCGACGACTGCGCCGGTTACCTGTCCTATGTCAAGCAGAAGGCCGAAGCTGAGGTCGGTGCCTATGGCCTGCTGTCGAGCCCGCCCGGATTCGACGGCTACGGCTTCGGTATCGCCGTGCCGGAGAAGGTGGCCGCGGGCGCGACCACCGCAGCATCGGCCGCTCCGGCCTCGGCGGCGACCGCCCAGGGGAGCGGGTTGGTTCTGCCAGGCACCTACTCCCTCACCAACGACCAGGTCGCGGGGGTCGACGAACCGGACACGGTCAAGACCAACGGCGGCGTCGTGGTCACTCTCAGCGGTGGGACCCTGCGGGTGCTCGACACCGGTGCCCGGGTCATCGGCACCCTGCAGCTGACAGGCGACACCGGAGGGGGTCTGCTCCTGGCCGGTGATCAGGTTCTGGTCCTTTCCTCGCCAGCCACCACGGCCGTCGGTACCGTCAGCTCCGAGCCGCCGGTCTACAACAACGGGCCAGTCGTGTACAGCAGCGGTCCGGCCGTCAGGGCCACACCTTTGACCACAGCGCAGGTCGCGGTGGTGGACCTGTCGGATCCGACCCGGCCACAGCTGGTGAGGACGTTCCATTTCGACGGGAGCATCGTCGCCGCCCGGTTGGTCGACGGCCGGGTGAGCCTGGTCCTGCGCAGCGACGGGCCCCGACTCAGCTTCGTGTACCCCTCGCCGACCTCCGGTGACACCGGCGCGGCGATCGCGGCCAACAAGCAGCTCATCGCCGACAGCACCCTGGCCGACTGGCTCCCGTCGTGGCAGGTGGAGTCCCCCGATGGTGCAGTCACCGCCCGCCAGCCGCTGACCGCCTGCGACGCCGTGGCCCGCCCCGACCAGGCCAGCGGGATATCCACTGTCACCGTCGTGTCCCTCGACCCCCATAGCGCGATACCGGGAGCGGGAACCTCCATCGTGGCCGCCGGCTCCACCGTCTACGAGACGGCGGCTCATCTGTACGTGGCGGGCGCGGCGGCCGGCCCGGACGGAGCGGTACCCGCCGGTCAGCAGTCGGGTTGCTGCAGCGTGGCCCCACCGGTCGGCGCCTCGACCCGCATCTACTCTTTCGACACCTCGGCCACCGGGGCGGTGACCTTCGTCGGGTCCGCTTCGGTGCCGGGCTGGTTGATCGACTCGTATGCCATGGACGAGGACGCACAGGGCCGCCTTCGGGTGGCGTCCACCTCGACGGCGGACGGCACGAGCCAGTCACAGATCACGGTCCTCGCGCCGGGCGCCGGCGGCCTGACCACTGTCGGGTCGGTCGCCGGCTTGGGTCGGGGCGAGTACATCCGGGCCGTCCGGTTCATCGGCGCCCAGGCCTACGTGGTGACGTTCCAGACCTTCGACCCCCTCTACATCGTCGATCTCAGCAACCCGACCGAGCCGGTGCTGGCCGGCCGGCTCGATCAGCCTGGGTTCTCGGAGTTCCTGTACCCCCTCCCCGGGCACCGCCTGCTCGGGGTAGGCGTGCAGATCACGGCCAACGAGCCGTCCGGTCTCCTGGTGGCCACCTATGACGTCAGCGACCCATCGCATCCCACGCGCATCGACGAGTCGGTCTTGGCCGAGGGCTTCTACGACCAGAGCTTCGACCCCCACGCCTTCGTCTACTGGCCGCCTGTACAGCTGGCCCTGCTCGCCGTGCCCGGCGGCCCCCCCGGCCCATCCGGCCCGTCCGGCCCGTCCGGCGGGGGCACCGGAGTAGCCGCCTACCAGGTCGGATCCGCCGGCCAGCTCTCGCGTACCGCCACCCTCGGCCACGGGGGCGAGACGGCGACCCGCTCGCTGGTCCTCGGTGATCAGGTGTGGGTGATCACCGCCGACGGCGTTGTGACATCCCCCCTCACCGACCTACCGGCCACGACCTGGCATGCCTACTGAGGGCCAGACGGGTGGGCCGAGCGAGCGATCACCGGATGGGTTCCCGCCGCAGTAGATTCGCCGCGGCCGACGGGACCGAGGTGGGGCGAGGGTGATGTCCGATGAGGGGCGGAGCTGGGCCGGGGGAGTTTCGGCGGCAGTCGCTTGCGTAGCCCTGCTTCTGGCCGTGATGTCGGTGCCCGGCGGGCGGGCGACAGCCGCCGGCCGGCCGGCAGCCGCCGGCCGGCCGGCATCGGTCCTCGCCACCGGGTACTGGTTCGCATCGGCGAGCGGGGCCACCTCGGCCTTCGCCGCTCCGTCCTACGGGACGCTGGCAGGTGCTGCTCTCGCTGAGCCGATAGTGGGTATGACCTCCACTCCCGACGGCAACGGGTACTGGATGGTCGCCCGGGACGGCGGTGTCTTCAGCTTCGGCGACGCCCAGTTCTACGGGTCTGCTGCCGGCCGGCATCTGAGCGCACCGATCGTCGGCATGGCGGCCGACGCCTCTAGCGGTGGCTACTGGCTGGTGGGGGCGGACGGCAGCGTCTACGGGTTCGGGGCCCCGTCCCTCGGGTCGATGGCCGGTCACGCCCTGGCCCAGCCGGTGGTGGCCATGGCCGCCACTCCCGATGGCGGAGGGTACTGGCTCGTGGCGAGGGACGGTGGCGTGTTCAGCTTCGGCGACGCCCGCTTCCATGGCTCGACCGGGGGTGTCCACCTGGTCCAACCCATCGTCGGAATAGCTGGCGATCCGGTGACCGGTGGCTACTGGCTGGTGGCCGCCGACGGTGGTGTGTTCAGCTTCGACGCCCCATTTCTGGGCTCGATGGGTGGGGTATCCCTGGACCAGCCCATCGTGGGGACGGGGGTGTCTCCCGACGGCGGAGGGTACTGGCTCGTGGCGAGGGACGGTGGCGTGTTCAGCTTCGGCGACGCCCGCTTCCACGGTTCCACCGGGGGTACCCCGTCAGGGTCGCCTGTCGTGGCCATCGCGCCGGTCCCCGTCGACCACACACTGCTGGTCGTCGGGGACAGCTTGATGGCCCAGACGGCATCGAAGCTGATCGCCGACCGGCCGGTGGGGACGGCGGTCTGGGTAGCGGGGGGCTCGGGCTCCGCTCCATGCGACTGGGTGGTGGGTTACGACAACCCGTTCTCCCAGAACTCGTTCGACTCCTTCGCCCAGGAGATGCGACTACACCACCCTCAGGAGGTCGTGTTCGCGTTCAGTGGCAACCCCGGCTATTCCGGCCCGGCCGCCGGCTGCGTCGAGGCCTACCAGCCCTACTCGCTCGACCAGCTGCTGGCGAGCTACCAGCAGTCGCTCATCGCGCTGGCTACCGCAGCGGACGATGCCGGCGCCCGCGTCTACCTCGATGCGTCTCCGGCGCGCAACCCCGACGCCCCGGCGATCAACAACTACAACGGCTTGCCGGCCATCAACGAGCAGCTTCTTCAGCTGACCACCAGTCCGGAAGGGCTGGCTCACCACTGGCAATATGACCCGACTGCGGCGGAGCTATTGGGCGGTCAGCCGCTGCTGCCAACCACCACCACCATGGACTGGCAGCTCTACTTGCCGTGCTCGGTCAGCCCCGCTGATCCGTGTGTCGACGGCCTCACGACGGTCCGGGCCGGCGACGGGATCCACCTCGACACCGGGGCGGGTACGACCCTCGAGGCGGCCGGAGTCGAGCACGAGCCCCTCGACACCACGTTGCCGGCCGGAATCTGACCTATCCCGCACCCCTTCGGTCGAAATGGGGAGGGGTCACGGCCCATCAGGATCCAGCTTCAGGATGTCCACTCCGCCTGCCCCGTCGACGCAGATGACCTGTCCAGAGACCAAGCGGGCCGCGGAGCTGCAGAGGTAGAGGACCATGTAGGCGATGTCGGACCCGTGGCCGGTCAGGCCGAGGGGGTTCGGCCGCCGACCCTGCGATCCGGGTACCGCTTCCGCGAAGCGCCGGACGCCTTCTGTACCGCCTATCCGGCCCGGTGCCACCCCGTTGACCCGGATCCCATACCGGCCCCATTCGACCGCGCAGGTGCGTGTGAAGGAGTCGACCCCGGCTTTGGCCGCGGCCACGTGGGACTGGAACGCAGCGCCCATTCCCTCGAACGGGGCCGTGATATTGACGACGCTCCCGCCGTGTTGCTGCAGCCACTTCTCGAAGGCCGCCTTGGTCACGTTGAAGGTGCCGAGCAGATCGATGTCGACCACTGCTTTGAAACCGTTGGGTGAGATACCGGAGATCGGGGCCGGGAAGTTGCCAGCCGCATTGTTGACCACGATGTCGAGGCGTTCGTAGCGCTCCACGACTCCGGCAACGACCCGCTCTACGCCCACTGCGTCGCGAACGTCGCATGACTCTACGTGGACATCGATGCCCTCCTCGCGCAGCTGCAGGGCGGCTGCGTCGAGCACTTCCTGCCTACGGCTGGTGATGGCGATCCGGGCCCCGTGCCGGCCCAGCACGCGGCAGATCTCCTTGCCGATACCGGTAGCCCCTCCGGTGACCAGGGCCACTTGGCCGGCGAGTACATCCGGTACGAAGACTGACACGGGATCCCCCTCCGGGCGAACATCGTCGCCGTCTGATAGGAGAGTACGTGACGAGAGGATGTGCCCACGCGGCACAGGGAGGCGCACGATGTCCGAGCCAGCAGGGAGCCCCGCCACCGATCTCGCGCCCGGTTCCCGAGCGACGGTCCCTTTTGCCCCCGCTTCTGTGTCGCTGCGCCTGTATCCTCACAACGATCTCGATGCCCCGCAGATCCTGGACGAGATGTGCGCCCAGGGCCGGCTGGCTCTCGAGGGTGGCTTCGACGGGATCATGACGAGCGAGCACCACGGCGGAGTGGGCGGCTACCTTCCCAATCCGCTTCAGGCGGCGTCGTTCGTGCTGGAGGAGTCGGCATCGGGCTGGGTCGCCCCCTGTCCCCTGCTACTCCCGCTACGCCCCACCGCCCTGGTGGCGGAGGAGGTGGCCTGGCTGGCCGCCCGGCATCCCGGGCGGGTCGGTCTGGGCGTCGGCTCGGGGGCCCTGGCCCTCGATTTCAGCGTAATGGGCCTCGACGTGGCCGATGCAGCTAGCCGTTTCAAGGCTGAGCTGCCCCGTATCGTCGACCTTCTGAGAGGTCAGAGTCTCGACGATTTGAGTGGGGACCGGGCCCTCCAACGTTGCCGGGACGATCCGATCACGGTTCTCAGCGCCGCGGTGTCGACCACTGCCGCTCGCCGGGCGGCCCGGTGCGGGGCCGGCCTGATCCTCGAAGGGATGTCCGGTCCGCCCGAGCTGGCCCGCCTCTCAGGGACATATCGGGAGGAGGGCGGGGTCCAGCCCGTGGTGGTCATCCGGCGGGTGTGGCTCGGTGACCCGCAGAACGCCCTGATCGATGAGCAGCGGGGCTTCTACCGATCAGTCCGCGGCGAGGAACGGCCCATGCCGACCGACCAGACCATCTGCACCGGCGGGGGCCGGGAGATGGCCGAGATGCTCGCTGACGTGGCGCGCAACACCGGTGCTGACGCGCTCAACCTCAGAGTCCATCTGCCCGGGATATCTCCATCGGCTGTCCGGGAGCAGATCGCCGGTTTGGCATCCGAGGTGGTGCCCCATCTGCGAGTCCTGCTCTGAGTCGTCCGAGGGGGATATCGCGATCCCCGGAGCAGCTGGGCGCCTGAACGCTCATCCCGAACGGGTTCGGTGCCGCCAGTAGAGCCCCATGGCCCTACCCGAGCTCGCCATGACCGACGATGCTGGAACTGGCCCTTGGAGGACAGCTTCGGAGTCACTGGAGGTATGAAAGATGATGTGGTACTGGGGTGGAGGAGTGCATTGGTGGGCGTGGCTGCTCGGCTTCTTGGGGATGGTGGCATTCTGGGGTCTGCTGATCTGGGGCCTTTGGTACTTCTTCACCGGCATGTCGAGAAGCTCCCCGCCCGAGCCCCCGATGGCCCCTCCGGCCAAGCAGATCCTCGACGAGCGGCTGGCCCGGGGTGAGCTCACCCCGGAGGATTATCGGCGACTTCGAGATCTGATGACCGGCAGCAACCACGAGCCGGCCGGAATGGATCGGTCCGGGGAGTCGACGGCCGGCAGCGCCCGATGACCGCTTTCAGCGCGCCCGTCGGTGGGCTGGAGCCCCTCCTTTCGGACCGCAGGCACTATACCCCATAGGGGTATAGTGCCGGCCACGGAGGTGTGAGCGATGGTCGGCTACAGCGAGAGCAAGGAAGCTGTGTTGAGGCGGTTGCGCCGCGTGGAGGGCCAGGTGCGAGGCGTCACGCGGATGGTCGAGTCCGACACGTACTGCATCGACGTTCTCACCCAGGTCTCTGCCGCGACGCGGGCGCTTCAGGCCGTCGCTCTCGAGTTGCTGGGCGAGCACCTGAGCCACTGCGTCCAGGACGCGGTCGCGATCGGGGGACCCGAAGCGGACGAGAAGATCATCGAGGCCCGCGCCGCGATCGAGCGGCTGGTACGGTCATGATCGGCCGCCGGCCCCCGCTCGGGGTGTGCCGGACCACCTCGGCCGGCGAGCCTACCTGCGGGACGGGCCCATGGGGCCGGCTGACCTGGACCCTCCGGGAGCTGGGCCGGCTGTTGCGGCTACCTGGCAGGAGACCGTAGTGCACCCTGATTTGCTGGCCCTCACCTTCGGTGGGTTCTGGACCGACATCGGCCGCAGCCTGCGTGAGGCGTTCTACATGTTCTGGGACACCCTCTGGGCGTTGGTACTTGGTTTCCCCATGCCCGGC
>JAKBAX010000241.1 GCA_021808785.1 Actinomycetes bacterium
GACAGAGTCGTTGACATTTATGGCCGGGAACAACAGGTCTCCCCGCTCGTGGCGCTGGTACAGCCGGTGCACGCCGGTGGTGGTCTCCTCGGTGACACCTTTGATGGCGCGGGCGATGCCGGTCCAAAGGCCGGGATCCTCACGTAGGGTCCGCTGGAGCGTCGAGACGATGACGCCGAATTCCTCCGAGTCCTCGGGCCCCAGGTCGGGGACCCTCCCGTCTCGCTCGCACTCGGTGCCCAGGTGGACGAGCAGGGTGGCGTCGCCCCCGTCGTCGAGGATCATGTTGGGGCCCTTGCCGTCGGGCCAGCGCAGGGCCGCCTCGGTGCACCACCAGTACTCCTCCAGCGTCTCGCCCTTCCATGCGTAGACCGGGATGCCGGCCGCGGCGATGGCTGCCGCCGCGTGGTCCTGGGTGGAGAAGATGTTGCACGAGGCCCACCGCACCTCGGCGCCGAGGGCGACGAGGGTCTCGATGAGCACCGCCGTCTGGACGGTCATGTGGAGCGAGCCGCTGATGCGGGCCCCGGCCAGCGGCTGGGACCCGGCGTACTCCTCGCGCAGGGCCATGAGGCCGGGCATCTCGACCTCGGCCAGGTTGAGCTCCCGGCGGCCCCAGTCGGCCAGGCCGATGTCGGCGACGCGGTAGGGGGGCAGGGCGGTGGTGGTATCGGACATCATTCGGCTCCTTGGCGGGCGAGCGGTGGTCCCCTGGCTCCGGCGGACACGCCGGAAAAAGGGGTGGATCCACCCGGCTGGGGCCTTCAGGCCCGGTCCATCTGGTCAGCCCGGCCCCGCCATTCTAGGCGGCTGGACAGGCCCAGCGCCGGGACCCGCTGCTTCAGGCGCCAGCCGGCTCCGCGGCCATGCCGACGATCGGGCGCCACAGCCTGATGCCGCCGGTCGAGCCGAGGAAGCGGGCGTCGCCGAAGCCGAATACCCCTCCGTCGGATGCGACCATCCAGTAGCCACCCCCGTCCTGGGTGGCGGCCATGCCGACCACCGGCTGGAAGAGCTTGACCCCGGAGAAGTAGCCGTAGTCAGGGGACTGCCGGCAGAAGCTCATGTTCCCGGCATAGTTGGCCATCCAGTAGCCGCCGGTCGGGCTCAGGGCGAACGCGGTGATCGGTGCGGCCGTAGGTGCAGGGCCGCTGCACGCCTCGTAGGTCCCGGAACCGAACCCGTACGCGGTGCCGTCCGCGCTCATGAGAATGTATCCGGAGCCGTCCGGCAGCACCCGCATGCCGATGATCGGGGCCGACAGGGGGAGATTGGCGGCCGACCCGTGGAACCGGGCGTCGCCGAAGGAGAAGATGCCGCCGTCCGCGGCGACCATCCAGTACCCCCGCCCGTCGGGTGTGGAGGCCATGCCCACGATCGGCTGGGCCAGGCGCACGCCGCCTGTGGAGCCGTAGAAGTGGGCGTCGCCGAAGGCGAAGACGCCTCCGTCGGACGCCACCATCCAGTAGCCCCCACCGTCGGGGGTGACGGTCATGCCGACGACCGGTTGGACCAGGCGCACGCCGCCCGTGGACCCATAGAAATGGGCGCTCCCGAAGGCGAAGATGCCCCCGTCGGACGCGACCATGTAGTAGCCGGGCGGCCCCGCCTCCCCGCCGTTGGTCGTGCTGGCGATAATCGAGCTGGTGGCGGTGTTGGTGACGGGGCCGTTGACGAGACCGCCGGCCGCAGTGCAGACCACGGTGGTCGGGCAGGAGACCCCGTTGAGGTAGGAGAGGGTACCGGTGACCTGCTCGAGCGACCACGACACCCCGCCGTTGGTGGATCGAAACACCACCCCGGTCGAGTCGACATAATCCGTGGGGGAATAGATCTCGTTCTCGTCGCCCGCCGCGAAGCACACGGTGACGCTGGGGCAGCTGAGATCCCAGGCCTGCGCCGTCGTGCTGGGGCCCGGTTGCTCACTCCAATTGGCTCCGTCGGAGGTAGTGAACGACACCATCCCGCCGGTGCTCGAGGAATTGCCGACGGCGACACAGTCGGCGACTCCAGGACAGGTCAGAGCCGCGATCGGAACGGAGGCTTCGGGGGTCACGGACCAGGTGGCGCCACCATCTGTGGTCTTTTGGATGATGCCCGTGCAGGACGTGGAGTCACACGAGGTCGTGCGCCCCGTGACCCACCCGACCTGGGCTGACTGGAAATAGATGCCGTAGCTGCTGAGCGGGTTCGAGGCCCAGGTGGTGGTGTAGTCGAGAGGCGACCAGGTGGCTCCGAAGTCGGCCGTCTGGACCCCGGTTCCCTCGATGGTGGTCGCGAAGCAGGAGAGATCGGAAATGCAGCTCGCCGCATCGAGCTCGCTCGTGCCCGCGGGCAGGGAGAGCTGGGGCCAGGTGCTCCCGTCGACCGTGTGGAAGGCGTAACCGACGTTGTTACCGCCGCCGGTGGCCAGGCAATGGGTTGCGTCCGGGCAGCTGATGGAGTCAAGGGTGCCGGCCGGGGTGGTCAATGTCATAGAGGTCCACGAGGCCCCGCCGTCGGTGCTCTTGGATATGACCGACTGGCCGGTCCCGTCCCCTCCGATCGCGTAGCAGATCGAGGTGGTCGGGCAGGAGATCCCGTAGAAGGCGTTGGCTCCACCCGCGGTACTTGCCGTCCACCCGTCCAGATTTGAGGCCGAGTGCACGACCGCTTGGGTCCGGGTTGGAGCCGACGCCGTAGACACTGACAGCGGCACACGAGGCCGCGACGCGGCGGCCGGCTGGGCGGCCATGAGCAGCCCGCCCACGGTGAGTGAAAATGCCGCCAGGAGAGCAGCCGCCCGTCCACGACGACGAAAGATCGCCCTCATCTCTTTGCCCCCTCGTTTTTGCCCCCCCGGCATCGACCGATGTGGTTGACGCCGACCGCATTGTAGCCCTCGACCACTCAGCGCGTCGGATTGGACCAGCCGGTCGGGCGGCGACGGGCCCCGCCGGCCTGGTCCCCGATGGCCCGGGCGGCCCGTAGAGTGCCGGCGTGCCTGCCGACGACAGCCCCCCGCCGCCCCGAATCCTGATGGTCACCGCCCACCCCGACGACGTCGACTTCGGCACCGCCGGGTCTGTGGCGGCCTGGACCGCGGCCGGCTCGGCGGTGACCTACTGCGTGATCACCGACGGCGACGCCGGCGGCTTCGACCCGGAGGTGCCCCGGGACCGCATCCCGGGCATTCGCCGGGCCGAGCAGACGGCCGCGGCCGCCGCGGTGGGGGTGAGCGATCTGGTGTTCCTCGGCTACCCCGATGGCAGTTTGCAGCCGACCCTCGACCTGCGCCGGGACATCACCCGGGTGATCCGCCAGGTCCGGCCCGACCGGGTGGTGACCCAGAGCCCCGAACGTAACTGGGACCGCATCTTCGCCAGCCACCCCGACCACCTGGCCGCCGGGGAGGCGGCGGTCTGTGCCGTCTACCCCGACGCGCGCAATCCGTTCGCCTTCCCTGCGCTGGCCGCCGAGGGCCTGGAAGCCCACACGGTGGGGGAGTTGTGGCTCATGGCCTCACCTCGCGCCGACACCTTCGTCGACGTGACCGATACGTTCCCCCAGAAGCTGGCCGCCCTACGGGCCCACGTGAGCCAAGAGACCGACCGTGACGGCCGGCTCGAGGCCCGCCTCCGGGATTGGCTCGGCGCCACGGCGGCTCTGGCCGGGCTGGGCCCGGGCCGGTTGGCCGAAGCCTTCCAGCGGGTCGCCACTACCTAGGCACGGAGCCTCGGGGCGCGCCCCGCAGGTCAAGTGGTCTCGGAGAAGGGCTGGTCCTTGTCGACCCGGGGTTCGGGGGGCAGGCCGAGCACCCGCTCGCCCAGGATGTTGCGCTGGATCTCGTCGGTGCCGCCGCGGATCGACAGCGACGGGCTCATGAGAAACAGGCTCTGCCACTCGTCGGCATCGTCGGTGCCGACGGTGGCCGCCGGACCTTCCACACCCATACCGAGGGAGGCCAGTTGTTTGATCATGGCCGTGCCCCGCAGCTTCGATCCGGAATCCTCGGGGCCGGGGGGTCGCCCCGCCTTGCGGGCCTCCTCGGCCCGCCGGGCGGTCCAGCGGGCGATCTGGAATTCACTCATCCGGGCCGCCCACCGGTCCCTGGCCAGCGGGTCGTCGGTCCCGATGCGGGCGCCCAGCCGGCGGACCTGGTCCTCGGTGACCCCGAGTCCACCGCCGAGGGCACCGCGCTCGAAAGTCAAGCAGGTGAGCGCCACCCGCCATCCCTGGCCGGGAGAGTCGAGGCGATCGGCGTCGGGGATCCACACGTCGTCGAGGAAGACCTCGTTGAAGTGGGCATCACCGTTCATCTGCACCAGCGGCTTGACGGTGACACCCTCGGCCGCCATGTCCAGGCCGAAGGCCACGATCCCCTTGTGCTTCGGGACCGACGGGTCGTGGCGGGCCAGAAGCAGACCCCGCTGCGAGTAGTGGGCCCGGGAGGTCCACACCTTGGAGCCCGACACCCGCCAACCGTCGCCGTCGCGTACGGCCCGGGCCCTGAGCCCGGCCAGGTCCGAGCCGGCGTCGGGCTCGGAGAACATCTGGCACCAGATCTCCTCCCCGGTGCGGATGCCCGGCAGCCAGCGGGCCTTCTGCTCGTCGTTGCCGTGCACCAAGATGGTCGGGCCGATGAGGTCGATGCCGACCAGCCAGGGGTACAGATCAGGTGCTTCGAAGGCGGCCAGCGCGGCCCTGACCCCGGCCGCCTCCGGGCCGGCCAGGCCGAGCCCGCCGTGCTCGACCGGCCAGGTGGGCACGATCCACCCGCCGCCCGCCAGCTTGGCCAGGTACTCGCGCCCGGCGACCAGGTCGTCGCTGCCGGCGCCGAGCACCGATACCCGGGTGTCGGGCCGGCGGGCGCGGAGCAGCCCTTGCAGTTCTGCGATGGTGCGCCGGCGCTGATCCGCGGTGCGCGCTTCCGCCTGGCTCGTGTCCTCGGTGCTCACCCGGCCGAATCTACCGAGGCCGGATCTGCCGAGGCCGGATCTGCCGAGGCCGGATCTACCGCGATGCCGGGCAGCAGCCGGCCGGACACGGTGAGCGGCGCGGCCCGGACGGCCCGAGGGCCAGCCGGGGGGCCGACCCTGGGTTCTCCGTTTCGGCCATGAGCTGCGAGACCATGCGCACGAAACGACCATCGGTGCCGGGGGTGGCGGACCGGACCATCCTCAGGCCCCGGGCCTCGGCCGCCCGGGCGGCCCGGGTGTCGAGGTCGTAGACCACCTCCATGTGGTCGGAGACGAAACCGATGGGTGCGACCACGACCGCGCCCGGGCCGGCCGGCAGCCGGCCGATGGCGTCGACCACATCGGGCTCCAGCCAGGGCTGGCCGGGCCGGCCCGAGCGGCTCTGGTAGACCAGCTGCCATGCGTCGGGCGCCAGCCCCGCTTCGGCCGCTACCAGGGCGGCGCATTCCCGCAACTGCTGCTCGTAGTCGCAAGCGGCGGCCGCCGGCACCGGCAGGCTGTGGGCCGACATGAGCACCGTGGCGTCCTGGCCCGCCTCGGCGAGTGCCGCTCGCAGACCGTCGGCAAGTGGAGCGACGAACCCGGGGTGATTGTAGTAGGGGCGCAGCTTGAAAAGCTCGGGCGCGCCCGGCCCGACCTGGTGACGGGCCTGTTCCATGTCTTCGAGGTACTGCCGGCAGCCGCTGTAGGAGGAATAGGCGGATGTGACGAATACGGCTGCGTTCGTCACCCCGTCATCGCGCATGTGGGCGACCGTCTCGGCCAGGTAGGGGGTCCAGTTGCGATTGCCCCAGTACAGGCGACGCGGGCGCCCCTGAGCGGCGAAATCGCGCTCCAGGGCGGCGAGAAGGGCCCGGTTGTGATCGTTGATGGGGCTGCGGCCACCGAAGAGCATGTACTGCGAGACCACCTGCTCGACCCTCTCGGCGGTGACGGGGCGGCCCCGCAGGACATTGGCCACGAACGGCCGTACGTCCTCGGGCCCGTCGGGTCCGCCGAAGGACATGAGGAGCACTGCGTCGAACGGCACCCCGGCACAGTACGGCCGCCGTCGTCGTTCGGCACGCGGGGCGGGTTGGTCCGCCGCCGCTTCAGCCGCGCCAGACGTTGCGGTACTGAAAGCCCCAGTCCGCGCACGCCGCGTACGTAGGCTCCCAGATGTCCAGGCGGTGGCCGATGATGGCCCCGCCCGTGTCCTGGGCGGTCCGCTCGCCTACTCCGGCGATGTATATCGTCGTCCCGAGGGGGATCACCGACGGATCCACGGCAACCGTCTGCATGCTGGTGGGCGCCCCGCTGGCCGTGCTCCCGCTCAGGTCGTAGCAGGTGACCCCGAAGGTTCCGAGCGCGATGCCGCTCCCGCCGGTGGCGGCAGCCGCCACCACCGGCGGGGCCGGGGGCGGCGGGGTCGGACGGGTGGCCAGCCAGTAGCCGGCAGATGTGGGGGAGGAAGCGATGGCGTCGACGCGGGTGGTCGCCGGCTGCGGAGCCGCGCTCCCCTCGAACTCGGCGTCGCCGAAGGCGAAGACCCCGCCGTCGGCCCCGGCCAACCAGTAGCCGTTGCCGCTCGCGGTCCGGGCCATGCCGACGATGGGGGCGGCGAGCGGGGCCGATCCGGTCGAGCCGTGGAAGGCGGCGTCGCCGAAGGCGAACACGCCGCCGTCGGCTCCGGCCAGCCAGTAGCCGCGGCCGTCGGCGGTCGGCGCCATGGCGACGATGCGCTGCGACAGATGGGTGCCGCCGATGGATCCGAAGAAGCCGGCG
>JAKBAX010000242.1 GCA_021808785.1 Actinomycetes bacterium
GGCGCGTTCCATCACCGGTCGTGTTCCATCACCGGTCGTGTTCCATCACCGGTCGTCGCCGAGATCCAACAGGCGGCGGGCGATGATGTTCCTCTGAATCTCGGCGCTGCCGCCGTAGATGGTCGATGCCCTGGAATAGAGGAAATCGGCCCGCCACCGCTGCGCTTCCAGGTCACAGCCGGCTATCAATGCCTGTTCCAGCCCGGTCCCGATCAAGTCGAAGGCGGCCTGCTCCAGGGTGGACAGCAGGACCTTGTCGATCGAGGTCTCCGGCCCGAGCCGCTCACCTCCGGCCAGGCGCCGTTGGGTGGAACGCGAACGGGCGCGAAAGGCGAGCAGCATCTGCAACACCTCGCCGAGGGCCGCCGGGTCGACCATTCCCTCCCCGACGGTGGCGAGGAAGTCGTCCAGCCGTCGTTGCAGCCAGGCACCGCGATGCCAGAGCGAGGTGCTGCGCTCGTAGGGCAGCAGATCCATGGCCACGGCCCAGCCCCCTCCCACCGGACCCAGAGTGCGCTCGCCCGGCACGGCCACGTCGTCGAAGAACACTTCACAGAACTCCTCCACCCCGTGCATGGTGAGAAGTGGTCGGACCGTGATACCCGGGGTGTCCATGTCGACGAAAAGCGCGGTGATGCCCCGGTGGGCCGATTCGGGTGTCCCGGTCCTGGTGAGCAGCACGCAGCGGGCCGCGAACTGGGCATAGCTGGTCCATACCTTCTGCCCGCGGACCGACCACCCGTCGGCGGTGGGGGTCGCCCGGCACGACAGGGCGGCCAGGTTGCTGCCGGTGCCCGGCTCGGAGAACCCCTGGCACCAGATCTCGTCTCCCCGCAGCAGACGGGGCACCATATCCGCGGCCAGGTCGGCGGGGGCGAAATCGATCAGAGTGGGCGCCAGGACCTCGGTCATCGAGTAGCCCCCGGGCTCGACCAGGCCCCGGGCCATCAGCGCCTCACCCAGGTACGCCCGCACGATGGAGGGCCCGCCCAGGCCGCCGGCCCGTTCGGGCCACCCCCAACGCATCCAGCCGGCGTCGTAGCCCAGCCGCTTGACCCTGGCCAGCTGGGTCATGTGCCCGGCCAGCGTGCCGTCACCGGGGTCCGGGGCGAGAGCGGTGGCGTGGTCGTCCAGCCAGACGTCCAGCCCACGGCGGTAGGCGTCGAGGTCCACCCGGGGTCCGGTCGAGCGGCTCAGTGTTCGGGGGTTCGGGTCGGTTCGGGGCGGGTGGGGTCGTGGGGCCGGCCCGAGTCCCGAGCTCCGCTGCGGCGCAGGAAGGTCATGGCCCGGGTCTGCAGTCGCCAGCCCACCTCGGTGCGTCGGTAGGTGTCGGTGTACCAGCCGATGCGCATGTCGTGATTGGTCTGGTCGACGAAGCACAGCGTCTGGTAGCCCCGACCGGTGTCGGCGTCGGCGTCGAGCTCGAGCTGGGGCGTCCCGGTCAGGAACAGCCCCTTGGGAGCGGCCTCGACCAGAGCCGGGAAGTCGGCCAGGGCATAGGTGTCCCCGAACGCGCTGTAGGAGCCGTCCGGTGTGAACACGTCCACGACCGCCTCGATGTCATTGCGCGTCATCCCGACCGCATAGCGGGCCAGGAGCTGTTCGATCTCCGTGATGTCGGAGAGCTCTGCTGGGTCCATTTCCTCAACTCCTCGAGAGATGGACGAGGGTATCCGGCGGCGGGCCGCCAGCCGGTAACCGGCCCGCCGATTGTATCTACTGCTTGACATTCCCGCCGCCGGGCGGGTAGCGTCCGGGTCGGGCTCGCAGCCCTTGTTGCGGGCCGGAGCCGATATTTGGGAGGGCGGCGCACGAGTGCCGGGGACGATCAGGACATGCCGGTGACCGGGCTCACCATCGAGCCACTCGGTCAGCGCGTAGGAGCGGAGATCACCGGCCTGGACCGTGAGCGGGTCGAGTCCGACCCATCCGTGGCGGGCGCCTGCATGGACGCACTCGAACAGTTCGGTGTGCTGGTTCTGCGCGGCATGGGGCTGGACGACTCGGCCCAGGTCCGTTTCTGCCGCCGGCTCGGCCGTCCCGAGGCCCGGTCCACCCGGGCGGTACCGGAGATCGCCCACATAAGCCTCGACCCGGACCGCAGCCCGATCGCCGGCTACCTGCAGGGCACCTTCGACTGGCACATCGATGGCACGTGCGACGACGTACCGGCCAAGGCGACGGTGCTCACCGCCCACGCGGTGGCCGAGCAGGGCGGGGAGACGGAGTTCGCCGGGACCTACGCCGCCTACGACGCCCTGGGGCCAGAGGAGCAGGAGCGCTTGGCCCGGCTGCGGGTGGTACACACATTCGAGGCCTCGCAGCGGCGCTACGTCCCGGACCCCACCCCCGAGCAGATGGCCGATTGGCGGACCCGAAAGCCGATGGAGCACCCCCTGGTGTGGCGGCACCGCTCGGGGCGCCGATCGCTGGTGCTCGGAGCCACCGCCGATCACGTGGTGGGCTTGGAACCGGAGGCGAGCCGGACCCTGCTAGACGATCTGCTCGAACGGGCCACTTCGGTCGACCAGGTGTACCGCCACACCTGGTCGGTGGGTGACACCGTCATCTGGGACAACTGCGGGGTCCTGCACCGGGCCCTTCCCTACCGGGCCGACTCGGCTCGCGAGATGCACCGGACCACACTGCTCGGCGACGAGCCGATCCAGTGACGGACAGAGTGACCAGCGCCCCGGCCCCACCTCGCATCAGCCCGCTGGGCGCCGGGGATTGGGGGCCGGAAACCCTCGAAGCGCTCGAGTTCGGCCGGGACTCGCTTCTCGCCGACGCCCTCAGGGAGGCCCTGGCCGAACGCGACCGGGACCGGCTGGGCGCCATCCTGCCCAACGGCATCACGGGCCTGCTGCACCATCCCCGCCTCACCGGCCGGTACCTGGCGTTCAACGGAGCCCTGCTCACCGACGCCGCCCTCCCGCCCCGCTGGAGGGAGCTGCTCGTCCTGCGGGTCGCCTGGCGGACGGGGTCGCAGTACGAGTGGCTGCAACACGTGCGGATGGCACCCCGTTACGACCTCACGGCCGAGCAGATCGAGGCGGTGGCCCGCGGCGAAGGCGTCTGGGAGGAGCCCGAAGGGGACCTGATCGCAGCCGCCGACCAGCTCATGGACCACTACCGGGTGGACGACGCCACCTGGGCCCGCCTGGCCGACCACCTCGACACCCGCCAGCTCATCGAGGTGCCCTTCGTGGTCGGGGCCTACACCCTGCTGGCCATGGCCTATCTGTCTTTCGACCTACCTGTGGACGAGAGTCTGCGGGGCGTCGATCCCATCGTCTCACCAGAGCAGAGGAGTCATTGATGTCGCGCCTACCGAAGCCGCCCGAGGGGAGCTGGACGCAGCACTACGGGCTGGGCACCGCCCCCGTGTCCTACGAGGATTCGATCTCACCTGAGTTCCACGCCTTGGAGGCGGAGGCCGTGTTCAAGCGCGCCTGGCTCAATGTGGGCCGCATCGAGCAGTTGCCACGCAAGGGCAGCTATTTCACCAAAGAGATCACGGTGGCCAACACGTCGGTGATCGTGGTGCGGGACCAGCAGGGTGAGATCAGGGCCTTCCACAACGTGTGCCGCCACCGGGGCAACAAGCTGGTCTGGAACGACTTCCCCCGAGACGAGACGAGCGGTGTGTGCCGGCAGTTCGTGTGCAAGTACCACGGCTGGCGCTATGACCTGGACGGCGCCCTCAACTTCGTTCAGCAGGAGGAGGAGTTCTTCGACCTGGACAAGGCGCAGTTCGGGCTGGTTCCGGTGCACTGCGACTTGTGGGAGGGCTTCATCTTCGTGAACCTGGCCAAGGAGCCAGCCCAGTCCCTGAAGGCGTTCCTCGGGCCGATGGTCACCGCCCTGGAGGGGTACCCGTTCGATCAGATGACCGAGCGCTGGTTCTACCGCGGACCGGTCGGGGCCAACTGGAAGCTGTACATGGACGCCTTCCAGGAGTTCTACCACGCCCCTGTGCTGCACGCCCGCCAATCGCCGCCGGACTGGTCGGTGCCGGCCCAGAACGCCGGGTTCGAGGCCCCGTACTACAAGATCGAGGGCCCCCACCGCGTGGTCAGCACCGCCGGCATCCGCCCGTGGGAGCTGGGGGAGAACCAGCGCAAGCCGATGGAAGCGGTGACCCGTAGCGGCCTGTTCGGGCCCTGGGACAAGCCGGAACTGGGTGTCGAGATGCCACCCGGGCTCAATCCGTCACGAGCCAACCCGTGGGGCCTCGACTCGTTCCAGATCTGGCCCAACTTCGTCATCTTGATCTGGGGCCAGCACTGGTATCTGACGTACCACTACTGGCCGACCGCCTATAACAGCCACATGTTCGAGGGCACCTTGTACTTCGTGCCGGCCAAGACGGCGCGCGAGCGGATCGCCCACGAGATGGCGGCCGTGTCGTTCAAGGAGTTCGGCCTTCAGGATGCCAACACCCTCGAGGCCACCCAGACGATGCTCGAGTCGCGGGTGGTGACCGAGTTCCCGCTCATGGACCAGGAAGTCCTGTGCCGGCACCTGCACAAGGTGGCGGCCGAGTGGGTCAACGACTACGTCGCCGGCCAGCCGGGCCTGAACAACGAGGGAGTCCGAGTCTGATGGAGAGCATGCTGCCCGAGGCATTCGCCGACCTCGAGCCCTTCGCCTCGAAGTGGTCCTTGGCCACCGAGGGGGAGCGCTACGCCGAGCGCATGGCCACGACCATGCCCGAGATCCAGGCCTTCTACGACGCGGTCGTACCGAGGGCCGAGGAGGCCATCGCCTACTGCGACAAGTATCCCCTCGACGACATGCCCGACGACGCCCTTCACCTGCTGCATCTGCTCTACTCCATGGTGCAGGTGTCGTTCCCGGTGGAGTGCTGGGGTCAGCCCAAGATTCCCGATACCGGAGCGGCCGCCCTGGACCTGATCAGCGAACCCGGGCCGTAGGGAGCGACGCGCCGGGAGGGAGGCGCCGGAAGGTCCGGCCGGGAACGGCGCCCGGCGGGAATTGCGGCTATTGCGTCGCCAGCCGGGTCAGCAGGTCGATCAGCTGCTTTCGCTCCGCCTTGGTGAGCACGGCCAGGAAGTCGCTCTCCGCCCGAACCCCCTCGGCCATGGTGAGCTCGACGATCCGCTGGCCCTCGTCAGTCAGGTAGGTCCGCACGATGCGGCCGTGGTTGGCATCGGGGCGGCGCTCGACCAAACCCCGTTCCTCGAGCGAGGCGAGGGCCAGCTGAGCCGCCTGCGGGGTGACGAGGAGACGCCGGGCCAGTTCGGCCCCCGACAGCCCCGGTTCGCCGTCCAGGCGGTTGAGCACCCCCAGCTGGGTCGGCGTCACCGAGTAGCTGCGGACCGCGTCGTTGACGGCCCGGTGCCCGTAGTGGAAGGCTCGCTTGAGCAGCCAGAGCACGTGCTCCCGCTCCTCGTAGCGACGGGAGCCG
The DNA here is from genome assembly GCA_021808785.1 of Actinomycetes bacterium. Classification (GTDB taxonomy): domain Bacteria; phylum Actinomycetota; class Acidimicrobiia; order Acidimicrobiales; family Palsa-688; genus JAKCDU01. Next base: position 5,432 of record JAKBAX010000242.1, read on the forward strand.
CGCGTCGACTTGCGGGCAGGGGGACTGGCGATGGCGCGGGAACTTATCACCGCCGGCCGCCCGCTACCGTAACGGTCGGCCGTCCCGGCGCTCGACCCGCTAGGCTGAACATCAAGTACTTACGATACCAGGGAGGGATTCGATGCGCGTCGGACTCATGATCGGATCCGATCGGGAGCAGGCACGCAGCGAGCGGCTGCCGGGCCTGGTCGATGACGTGGTGGCGGCCGATGCCGCCGGCTTCTCCTCGTACTGGGTGCCGCAGGTCCCCGGCTACCTGGACGCCATGACCCTCATGGCCATCATGGGCCAGCGCACCTCCCGTATAGAGCTGGGCACCGCCGTCGTGCCGGTGCAGACCCGCCACCCTCTGGCCATGGCCCAGCAGGCGTTGACCACGCAGGTGGCCTGCGGAGGCCGGTTCACCCTCGGTCTCGGCCCCTCCCATCACTGGATCGTCGAGGATCAGTTCGGGCTCACCTACGAGCGGCCCGCCCACCTGATGAGGTGCTATCTGGAAATTCTCGGTGCTGCGTTCGGCGACAGCGGCCGGGTGGACGTGGAGAACGACCTCTTCCGCGTCCACAGCACCATCGACGTGGCCGACCCGGGAGCGCGCCCGGTCCTCATCGCCGCCCTGGCCCCGGTCATGCTGCGCCTGGCGGGGGAGATGGCCGACGGCACCATCCTCTGGATGGCCGACGAACGGGCCATCGGCGAGCACGTGGCGCCCCGGATCACCAAGGCGGCGGCCGACGCCGGGCGGCCGGCGCCGCGGATCGTGGCCGGCGTCCCGGTGGCGCTGTGTCCTAACAACGAGGTGGACCAGGCCCGCGACTACGCCAGCAAGTTCCTGGGCCATGCCGAGCTCTCCCCGAACTACGTGCGCCTGCTCGAGTACGGCGACGCCACCGATGTGGGCGACGTGATGGCGGCGGGCGACGAGGAAGCGGTCCTGACCCGGCTCCGCCGTTTTCGCGACGTCGGCGTCACGGATCTGGCCGCCCGCATCGTGCCCTACGGTCGCGATCGTTCGGCCCGCATCGAGGGGCGGCAACGCACCCGGGAGTTCCTCGCCTCTCTCGCCGAGGGGCTCTAACTAACCGGTCCGCTCCGCCGGGGCTGGTCCGCTCCGCCGGGGCTGGTCCGCTCGGCCGGGGCTGGCACCCTCGGCCGAAACAGCGGTGGGTGGTCCCGATTTGGCGGGGGTGGAAGTTGGGACTCCCGGCCCCGCTGGGAAACAGCGGTGGGTGGTCCCGATTTGGCGGGGGTGG
>JAKBAX010000243.1 GCA_021808785.1 Actinomycetes bacterium
AGGATACCCACCGGGGGTAACAACATAAATATAGCCGTTGACCTGGACTTTGTTGTGAGCGAGCGACGGGAATCGAACCCGCGTTCTCAGCTTGGGAAGGTCGCCGAGGTAGGCATTCGGGCCCCGCTCTCGTCGGCGTTTCCGCAGGTCGGAAGGGTTGCGGCCTCCAAGCGTGTGACCGTGATTTACCGCTGTTTGCCGTCAGTATAGGCACGCTGTAGGCACGGAAAAACCCGGCTACAAACAGACGCTGAGAACGCACGGCACGTTCGGACACCAGGTAACCCCATGGGCAAGGATCGCTGAACCAACCGCATCGGCGCTGTCCCGGCGTCTGGACAGGACGAAGCCGGGAACCAGCGCGTGCCCGACTCCACAGTTCCCGCACCGGGCTCGACGTACGAAGATGCGGTGACGACACCAGCCTCTCGCACCCGGCGAGGGTATCTGCCGTCGAAGGTCATCTCGGACTCACAGCTGGTGCATCTCTGGTTCGGTACGACGACACCACGTCCGGCCGCTGCGTACCTGGCCACCGACAGCGGGCACGCCCACGACATCGCCGTACCGACGGCCTACCAATAGGCGACGCACTCCTGCATCGTCAAACTGGCTGCCGATCTGAAACCGTCCTCATGACCTCTGCCGAAATTCCCACAGGCGTCATCACGTAGTCACGTTGGTAACACGTGAGGATGCTGGGGTAAAGGCTTGTGAGCAGAGCGGGTCAGGACGCTCGGCTGCAGCTCGACGCGCTTGTCGAAGCCGGAGTGCAGAAACGCGACGTCTTTGCCGATGTCACCTCCGGGACCAGGGCCGGTGTTGACCGGCCGGGGATGGCGAAGCTGCTCGCCTACGCCGAGCCCGGGGACACCGTCGTGGTCTGGCGGGTCGACCGGCTTGGCAGGTCGCTGATCGACGTGCTTAACACCGTCAACCTGCTCCGCGAGCGGGAGGTCAACCTGCGGTCGGTGTTGGACGCCATCGACCTGCCGACGACTGCGGGCCGGATGATGCTGAACATGGCCATGGTTGCAGAGTTCGAGGCCGACCTCATCCGGACCCGCACCAGCGACGGCATAGGCGTGGCGTGGGCGAGGGGCGCCTGCGCGGACGTAAGCGCACCTCGTCGAGCTGTGGTGGGCTGGCAAGCACGCACCTGCCGAGCTGGCCGACCTGTTCAACGTCGCCCGTTGAACCGTCTATCGCGCCATACAGCGTCCCGGGGAGCAGACGGCACCTGCCAAGTAGAGCCGTACTGCCGTTGTCACCGACCGGGCGTCGGCCCACGACGGTGAGGCTCGCAGCGATACAGACGAATAGAAGGCGCCGTCGGCGGTACTGCGTTCGAGCGGCCGTATCGTGCTCCTCGCATCCGCTCCTGGAGCTGGCGGAGCTAGCTAGGGGAGAGCCTCTTGGTCCTTCGGCCGGTTGGCGAACTCTTTGGAGGTGACATCGCGTTCAGGCTGGCGACGCGGATCCGCACGCCGGCGTAGTCGAGGACCCGGGCGTCGCCGGCGAGGTCATCGTAGTGGCGTGGTGCGCCGTCGGGGCCAGGCATCGCCTTCATCACGTCCAACTCGCCAGCGTCGGTGCGCGAGTTGCTGAAGTCGGTTTGCTGATCCAAGATTGCTTCAACCTGGGGCGCCGTTAAGGAAGCTGGCACCCCATCAACCTCGACTGGTCGCCCAGCTCGAAGCAATGGATTGCAAAGTCACCCTCGAACCACCAGTCGGAACAGCCAGCAATCCCTACCTTCGGGGGCTGCCCCCACACCCCAGCGGGCTCACGTCACACTGCTACAGGAGATGTTCACCTCAGGGGGGACTCCCAGCCGGGGTGATCAACGCTCGGACGGCGCTTGGAGGCGACCTCGTCCCTTTCGTTCTTCCTCGCCTGCGGTGTCATCGGTGCGGCGGTTGTGCCCACTGTGGTCTTTGCCTTCGGCGCGATCGAGTCATGTCGGATTGCCCGCTGGGTTGACGCTCACTATTAGCCGACCATCCGACCGAGAATTTGACGCGGCTTCAAACATCGGTTCTGTCATATCAGCCTGTCCTCGTGAGTCAATGCGTTCCAGGTGACGGCTAGGTGATCGTGCAAATTCCAGGCTTTCTCGGCATCGAGCACGACCCGTGCCAGGGTCGCAGGTATGGCCCATTCGCCATTTTCACCGACAGGACTCTGGGGGGACATCGCCGCTCTGAGGTAGTGCCATGAAGAAAGGCCGTGGGTAGCCGTTTCGCTGTACATCAGCTCAGTGTGCCTGTCCCTATTGTCCATTCTGAGGGCCCGTACGCCTAGCGGCGTGGGATGACCGCCGATCTCGCATGGTCTGTGTAGTCCGAGCCCCGGAATTGACCGTTTGATCGTTGACGCAGCTGCCCGGGTTGCCATCGGCGCATTCGTTCTGTTCGGTCAGACCGAAGCCAGTTGGCGGCTTCATCGTGGTCCTCTGCAAAGGCCCAGCTGAGGTACTCGAGTTCCACCAACTGACGATTGAGGGCGGACGCCGCGTAGCAGTTGCCTCGTTCGAGGAGATAGGTGGCACCACTGATCAAAGAAGCGCAGGTACAGCTGACGTATCCCAGGGCGACCGTTCCGTCATCACCATTGCCGAAGGGCGACGATCCATCGACACGCTCTGCTCCGATGACGTGTCCACCGAGGCGCAACGACTGGCCAGCTACCTCGAAGGCGATTACGAGCGACTGGCAAAGTGCTCGGCGTGCAGCCATCGCATCCTCGTCTCCGGCTGCCTGCCGAAGTGAGGATCTAACTCCCCGGCTTCTCGCCAGCGATTTCACGTCGAACTCCATCAAGGACTCCTCTCTATCCCATCGGTTGGTTTTGGTTGGCACGGATCATCATGACCGGAATCATGCACCGACCGATGGAACCGAACCGGCCGGGATTGGCAAGGAAGTGTGGTTACAGCCCAACCACGCATTTCGTAGCTTCCCGAATCCCCGTTCGACGGACTCTGTGAGGATATCCCCGACCTTCAGGCACGATTTGGGCCTGCGCTCTCTCGACGAGTTGCTTCCGCGGATGGACCCCGATTACGAGCGCCGCAGGGCCAGCGAACCCGGAGATCAGATTCTCCGGGGTTTGAGATGGGCGAGGAACCAGGGTGTCCATCAACTCATGGAGCTTCATCGAGACGTCGGTGGGCTTTCTGAACCCTCGTTACCAATTTCCCCTCGGCTCCCGTCCCAGCGTCGATCTTCTGCGCTGAGTGAGCTCTGGCTTCCTGGAACCGCATTCGGGGGATATTGGGATGCTCGTATGCCACCCTGGATCAGGTCGACCCCGCAAAGGATGCCGCTCGCCTCCGACGCGGAAGCGACCCGCCCACGCCGGTCGACCCGCCGGCCGCAGCCTGACCCGGCCGACCGGCTACTCCCGGCGCGCCCCGACGGTCCCGAACGGACCGAAAAGGCCGCGATGAGAAGTCAAAACGGCCGGGATAAAGACACCTGGACCCGCACAGCCGCCCTCCGGGACCAGACTCACGACCCGAGAGGCTTTTTCAGGGGGACGTAGTTAGACCGCACAGCCCGGTGCGGTGGAGGCTGTCGAGAAGATGACACTGCTACCGGCTCGTAGGTGTCTTGTACGGGCGGGGTTGACAAGACTGCACAGGTCGCGGTCATGTCTGACGAGGAATGGCAGTTCGAGCTCAACCTGAACCTCAACCACACCTTCTGGGGATACGTCGCTCCCTGCGATATATGGTTCCCCAGCGTTCCGGTCGCATACTGGCGATGTCATTGCTCGAAGGCAAGCACGGCAAAGCTAGGATCGCCGGTTACGTTGCCAACAAACGCGCAATCAACGGCCTCGTCAAGTCCGTGGCAAAGGAAGCGGCCGCACGGGATCACGGTCAATGCCATTGGCCCCGGACTGGTCGACACCGACATGCTGCGGTCGCATGGCGGCAGCGGACTCGGACTTAGAGACGCCGGGGGAGGTAATGACGCTCTACGGCCAGGAGGCGTCCCTTGGCCGGGTTGTGACCATGGCTGAGGTAGCGGCAGTGACCGTTTTTCTCGCCTCTGACCTTCCGCCGGTGTGACCGGAGCGCTCGTGTCTGTCGAAGGCGGCACGGCGGCTTACTGAGGTTGAGACTACGCTTTCTCGTGCCCTAATCGAAGAGAGTTGACTGGCTGTGGAACACTTTGATGTCGCAGTGCTGGGCACCGGCGCAGCGGGTCTCACCGCGGCGGTGACCGCCCATGACGGCGGGGCGCGGGTGCTGGTGCTTGAGAAGGCTGACCAGGTGGGCGGTACTACCGCCTGGTCGGGCGGGCAGATCTGGATACCGAACAACCCGCACATGAGACAAGTGGGGGCGTCCGACAGTCGCGAGCAGGCACTGGAGTACATCGGCTCGTTGTCCCGTGACGTGTTGGAGCCGGCTCTTGTGGAGGCTTACGTCGACGCGGGGCCTGAGATGGTGGAATTCCTCGAGTCCAAGACGCCTGTCCATTTCTACGCGGTTGACGGGATGCCCGATTACCATCCCGAGTTTCCCGGCGGACTGCCCGGAGGTGGCCGGACCCTGGAGTGTCCGATTTACCCCTTCGATGAACTCGGGGACTGGTCGGCGAAGGTCACCACGTCGCCATACTACGCCGATCGGCGCATCACGATGAGCGAGACGCCTCTCGGCAAGGCCGTCCCCGAGCCGCCGTCTGCTGTCGAACTCGAACGTCGCAGCCGCCATGACGAGAGGGGGTGCGGTCAGGCGCTTGCCGGTCGATTGCTTCGCGCCTGCCTCGACCGCGGGATCGAGCCGAGAACCGGCTGGAGCGGTAGGGACCTAATCCTACATGACGGCGCTGTGAGTGGTCTTCAGGTCGATTTTGCAGCCGGGACTACGGAGATAAAGGTCGACCGGGGGGTGATCCTGGCGTGCGGCGGCTACGAATGGAACGAGCAGCTCCGCCGGGCTTTCCTCCGGGGTCCTATGACCCATCCCGTCTCGATCGAGACGAACACCGGCGACGGCCTTCTCATGGCTATGCGCGCCGGGGCCATGCTGTCCAACATGCGCGAAGCGTGGTGGATTCCGGTCGGAGACGTGCCGATCGAGTGCAACCGGATGGGCCGGGTCCTCGTCAACGGGCAGCGGACGTTGCCGCACTCGATCATGGTCAACCGACGAGGGCGCCGTTTCACTAACGAGGCAGCCAACTACAACGCCTTCGGCGCCGCCTTCCACGTTGAGGACGTGTCGCGCTTTGAGTACGCGAACCTCCCGTGCTGGTTGCTGTTCGACCGTAATTATGTCGAGCGCTACGGGTTCAGGGTTGCGTCGGGATTGGAGGGCGGAGAGGTACCGGACTGGCTTCCGCGCGGCGGCACTCCAGCGCAACTGGCCGAGACGCTGGGCATCGACGGAGCGGAACTCGAGCGCACGATCGACCGCTGGAACAGTCACTGCCGGGCCGGTAGCGACCCGGACTTCGGCCGGGGTGACAGCGCCTTCGACCGTTGGTGGGGCGACCCCTATCGCAAAGGCCGCCGCGACGCGACTCTCGGGCCGCTCACGGACGGACCGTTCTACGCCTTTCGCATCCACTCCGGCGCTCTGGGTACGAAAGGCGGCCCGAGAGTGGATGGCAGCGCACGTGTCCTTGACACCCGCGGTCAAGTGATTCAGGGCCTCTACGCCGCGGGGAACGCCATGGGCTCCCCCTTCGGCATGACCTACGGCGGCCCGGGAGGCACTCTCGGCCCCGCAATGGTTTACGGCTATCTTGCCGGCAAGCACGCCGCCAGCCGGGCCTGATCCGGGACCGCCGTGGAGACCTACGACTATGTAATCGTCGGTGCCGGCTCGGCCGGTTGTGTGTTGGCGAGCCGGCTGTCTGCCCACTCCGCCGTCCGGGTGCTGCTACTCGAGGCGGGCGGGAGCGATCGCAGCCCGCTAATTTCCTTGCCAAAGGGCATCGCCAAGCTGATGACGCATCCCCGTTACACGTGGTCGTTCCCGGTCCATCAGCCCCGCGAGCCGGGAAAACCCAGCCGGGAGGTTTGGCGCCGAGGCAAACTCGTCGGCGGCTCCAGCTCGGTCAATGGGATGATCTACTCGCGTGGCCACCACCTCGACTACGAGGACTGGGCGGTTGCCGCCGGCCCGGACTGGGGTTGGGACGCGATGCGGGCGGTGTACCGCAAGATCGAGGACCACCAGCTTGGCGCAACCGACTATCGAGGTGAAGGCGGCCCCCTTCACATCAGTGCCGGCACTTTCCGCTACCCGCTGACTGAGCCTATGATCGCGGCCGGCGAGGAGCTGGGCCTACCTCGACGTGAAGACCTGAACCATCCGGACCTGGACGGCGTCGGCTTCTACTCCCACACCATAAAGAATGGTGTGCGCCAGAGTGCCGCTAAGGCTTTCCTGCGACCGGTCAGGCACCGGGCCAACTTGACGGTACGCACGGGTGTATTGGTAACCAGGGTGGAGTTCGACAACGGTCGTGTCACGGGGGTGGTGGGCCGCGCCGGGCGGGAAGTGCTCCGCTTTCCGGCTCGCGAGGTGATCCTGTCGGCGGGGGCCATTCTGTCTCCGAAGCTGCTCCAACTGTCGGGCGTCGGACCGGCCGCTCTGCTCCGCTCGCTCGGAGTTGACGTGGTCGCCGACAGCCCGGCTGTGGGGGAGAACCTGCGGGAGCACCTG
>JAKBAX010000244.1 GCA_021808785.1 Actinomycetes bacterium
TACCGGCCGATCCAGAACAATGACTCCGCCACCCGTGACAGGAGAACCGCGGTCACTGCTGGGCCGCCGTAGTGGACGGACCGAGCTGGAGTGGAGGTCCCTGGAGCCGGGGCGCGCTGATCAACGCCGGTGGGCGGGCCGCTCCGCCGGCCGGGCCGCCGATCACCCACGTGTCCTTCGAGCCGCCGCCCTGCGAGGAGTTGACCACCAGGCCCCCTTCGGCGAGCGCGACCCTGGTCAGGCCACCCGGCAAGGTCCAGATACGCTCGCCGTCGTTGACCACGAACGGTCGCAGGTCCACATGTCGCGGTTCGAGCGAGTGGCCGGTCCATGTCGGGGCGGTGGAGAAGCGGACGAGCGGTTGGGCAATCCAGCCTCTCGGGTCGTGCTCCACTTCGCTCCTCAGCTGCTCCAACTCGAGCCTTCCAGCGTCGGGACCGATCACCAGTCCCTTGCCGCCCGAACCGTCCACCCTCTTCCACACCAGTTCCGGCATGCGGACCAACGCCTCCCGGCGGGACTCGTCGTCGATCAGGCGGTAGGTCTCGACATTGGCCAGGATGGGATCCTCGTCCAGGTAGAAGCGGATCATGTCCGGCACGTAGGTGTAGACCAACTTGTCGTCGGCGATCCCGTTACCGACCCCATTGGCGATGGTCACCCGCTTGGCCCGGGCCGCGTTGACTATGCCCGGGCAGCCGACCATGGAGTCCCGGCGGAAGTGCAACGGGTCGAGATACTCGTCGTCGACCCGGCGATACACCACGTGTACCGGTACCTCGCCGGCGGTGGTGCGCAGGAAGACATCCGTGCCCCGGCACAGCAGGTCTCGGCCCTCCACCAGCTCGGCGCCCATCAACCGGGCCAGAAGGGCGTGCTCGTAGAACGCCGAGTTGTACACGCCCGGTGTCAACACGACCACCTTCGGCTCCACGACCCCGGGTGGGGCCGCCGCTCGGAGAGCGGCGGACAGGCGTCCCGGGTAGTCGCTGACCGCTCCTATGGACTGGGCGGTGAACAGTTCCGGTAGCACCCGGGCCATGGCCCGCCGGTTGGCCAGCACGTAGCTGACACCCGACGGGCAGCGCAGATTGTCCTCGAGCACCCGCAGGCGCCCCTCCTCGTCCCGGATGAGATCGATCCCGGCCACATGCACCCGAACCCCATTGGGCGGGTCCAGACCACACGCGGAGCGCAAGAAGCCGGGGCTGGACAACACCACCTGCCGGGGAATGACGCCCTGGGACAGGATGCGGGCGTTGTCGTAGACATCGTCCAGGAACGCCTCCAGGGCCCTCACCCGCTGCACCAGCCCGGCATCTACCGTGGCCCACTCGTCGGCCTCGAACAGCCGGGGCACCACGTCCAGCGGGAAGGGCCTCTCCTCCCCGTCCAAGTCGAAGGTGACCCCTTGGTCCCGAAAGGCGTTGCCCAGTCTCTCCGCCCGGTCCATCAGGTCATCGGTCCCCAACTGGGCCAACGCCGCCGCCACCTCCTCGTAGGGAGGCCGGACCGACCGGTCCGGGGCTGCCATCTCGTCGAACACACCGGCCGCCACCCGGTATTCGTCGATGAGGTCACCCACGAGGGTCCAGCCTGGTCCCCGTGTGTTACCGACCTGTTTCCGGGCGGTTAAGGCAAGTGGTCCCGGCTCAGGTCGATGCCACGATGGCGATGGGGCAAGAGCTGTGGTGGGCGCACGAGTTGCTCACCGATCCGAGCAGCACCCGTGCCACACCGCCGCGACCCCGCGACCCCACAACCAGTAGATCGGCGGCGGCGGATCGGGCGCAGAGCACCGCGTCGGGCTCGCCATCGACGATGAGACGCCCTATCTTCACCGGTGGGTCGCCACCGGTGACCTCGAGCACGAAGGTGTCGAGCTGCTCCTGGACCGACTCGCTCAACGTCGTCCGCTCCCGCCGGAAATGGGGTAGATCGAACTCCATGGTCATATCCCCGCCATAGGGATCGCGCCACGCCTCGATGGCCTCGATCGTCCACTGGTGAAAGCGGGCCTCCTCGACGGCCCAGCTGAGGGCCCGCTGCGACCCGGGCGATCGGTCGATACCCACGACCACTGTTCCTACCTGACGTGCGTGCGGGCTTCCACGACGGCGTGGATGGGGTTCGGGAACTATCACCACAGGCGCTTTGCTGTGGTGGGCGCATTTCGTGCTCACCGACCCCAAGAGGGCGCCGGTGAGACCACCACGGCCTCGTGAGCCGACCACCAGCATGGCGGCTTCCGAGGACCGGTCACACAGGATCCGGGCGGGGTCGCCGTCGAGGGCGAGCTTCTCGACCGTGAGGCCGGGTGCGATGTCACTGACCTCTTCGGCCGCTTCGTCCAATCGGGCGGCCGCCTCACCGGCGAGCATCGGTGCCTCGGCCTGGGCCGAAGGCCCCGCTCCGCGGTGGTGAGGGCTGTGGCCCACGACGACGACGACGTCGAGGACGGCGCGGCGTAGGGCCGCCTCCTCCGCGGCCCAGGCCAGGGCCCGACGCGAACCGGGTGAGCCGTCCACACCCACCACTACATGGTTTCGTCCGGTCACGGCCTGGCCTCCCGGCTCCGAAGCTCTCACCATACCGGTCCCGCCAATAGGGCCGAAGGTCCGTCCTCAGCGAGGCCAGGGAAGGGGCGGCTCGGGCAGATCCGGATCCGACTGGCGGACGTACCTGCCCTTTCCGGCCGCCTTGGCCGCGTACATGGCGCGGTCGGCCGTCCGACGCATGCTGGCGTAGTCGGTGCCGTCGTCGGGAGAGACGGCCACGCCGATGCTGGCGGAGATGTGCAGGTTGTGGCCGGCCAGGACGAACGGCTCACGTAGGCACCGGACCAGTTCGGAGGCGATCCTCGTCGCGTCTTGGGGGCTGGTGAGGTGGGGGAGCAGGACCAAGAACTCGTCTCCGCCGATCCGGGCGACAGTGTCGTGGTTGCGGATCACCTGCCTGAGCCGGGACGCCGCGGCACATATCAGCCGGTCCCCCACATCGTGGCCCAGCGAATCGTTGATGTGCTTGAAGCGATCCAGGTCGATGAACAGGATGCCCAGCTTGGTACCGTCGGCTCGGGTCTGTTCCAGGCCATCGCGCACCCGGAGCTCGATCAGGGCCCGATTGGGTAGCCCGGTCAGCGGATCGCGCAACGCCATGTCGCGGACCTGATCGAGAAGGCGGGCGTTACCGAGGGCGATGGCGGCCTGGGCGGCCAGACCTTCGAGTCGCTCCTGCAGCTCGGGATGATTCCGGAGCCGCTCCGGGTGGTCGGTGACCGTCGCCACCACCGAGCCGAGGATCTGCTCCTCCACGATGATCGGCACGTTGATCTGGCCGGCTGATCCGCTGTGGACCATCACGTCGTGAAGCGGGTTGGCCAGTTCGTCTCGAAGGGTGTCCTGTATCTGCGGCCCATGCTGCTCGTAGAGATCGGGGAAGTCCATCTGCCTGAGCTGGCGGTCCAGGTCGTCCCCGTAGCCGACCGTGGCGGCAATCCTGAAGTAGCCGGTCGAAGGATCCCTCAGTGCAACAGCAGCGCGGTCGCAGTCGATCACTTCCGACACAGCACCGGCCAGGCGATCGGCCATCTCGTCGGTGGTCGTGACGACCGCGAGCGCCCGGGCCAGGTTGAGCAGGCTGCGGGCCGTCGCCGCCTCCCGACGGGACATCTCCAGGGAGAAGGCCACATCTAGTGCCGCCGCAGCCAGGCGGGCGTAGGACTCGAGCAGCGTTCGCTCGTGTTCGATGAACGGCCCGAGAACGTGGTCGACCCCCGCCAACCATCCGTATCGTCTCGACGGAGTGGCGATCTCCGCCACCAGCGCCCAGTCGGTCGTCCCCTGCTGGCGCAACCGGTCGGCGGCGGCAGCCGCGGCCTGAGGTTCGACCCCGCAGTAGAAGACGGGTCGGGCGACCAGTTCAGTGTGGTCGAGGGCCAGCACGAAGCCCGGGATTCCGACCGCGGCTGAGGCCGAGCGGACCACCCGGTCCAATGCCGTCTCGAGATCGCAGTCCGACACGATGTCGCGCACCGCCTCCTGCAGACCGGCCAGGCGCTTCTCCAGCGCCTGGACCCGGTGGCCGATTGCGGCCAGCCGGTGGATGAGCTCGTCCCGCTCCTCCCAGTGCAATTCGAACACGCACGCCGGAGCACCCGCGCACCGGCATGCGACCTCGACCACGGTGAAGTCGTTGATCCCGCGCGACCTCGGTAGCCATGAGATCAAGCGCCTGGTGAGGTGGCAGAATTCCACGAACCGTTCCACGCCCGGATCGAAAGTTGCCGTGAAGCGCCAGGTGGTGTCCCCCAGGCGGGTGTACACGGAGGACTCGACCCGATTCGTCGGAGTCCTGTTGGAGCGGGCCAGCGCCTCGAACATGGTGTTGAGGGAACCCGGGTCCTCGAGCACCGCATCAGTCGTACCCCTCACCCCGATCGGGCCATCGCCCGGGCCCAACATCGAGGGTCCGCCCAGCAATCGCGACGCGCCCTCGGCGAGGACTCTCAACTGCGGGTAGGTGCTCCACGTCGAGTCCAGCCCCAGTTCGGCCTCCGAGCGGGTCTCCCCCACCTGATCGAGGAGGTCCCGCACCAGTCTTTCGCCGCCGGTATGGCGTACCGCGGAGAGGATCGCCTGCGAGTAGAGGCCCGAGAAGGCGAGCGCCGTTCCTGGGCCTTCCTTTGGCGCGGCGAGCGATTCCATCCCCCATGTCTCGGCGGACGCTCATCGCGGGTACACATTTCGGAATCGATGAAATCGGTTAATCCGGTCAAACTGGCACCCCAGGCCGGCTTTCACCCGCCCGCGGACGCGGCCCTCCCGGTCAGAACCGCGCTGGGACGCGCCTCGACCCGGAACCAGGTTCCGGGTCGAGGGGGAGGTTTCGGGTGGGGCCGCCGGGCCGGGTGTCCGGAGGGCGCCCGACCCGAGGAGCCCGTTCGTGGCGGGCGGTCCCTCCGGGTAGGGCCCCGTAGGTGGGGCTATGAGGTGGCCACCTGCGGGTTCGGGAGGTGCAGGGTCTGGGACAGGACCTCCTCGGTCGGATTGACCCGGCGCAGGTGCCACATGCCAAGTACCGAGAGGATCAGCATGAGCGCGGCGCCGATGAAGCTGACGACGGCGGCGACGAGGGCGATCTGGCCCATCTCCCAGAAGGCATAGGCCTCGAGCAGCAGGCCTCGCAGCGTGGTGCCCTGGAACACGGTCGTCTCGAGGGAAGCCAGCTGGGTGGCCTGGGCGCTACCCTTGGGGGCGGCCAGGGCGGCTGCGCTGACCTTGGAGTACACGCCGCCGTAGGGCATCTCGGACAGGTGCACGGCGATGAAGTGGTCGGCATAGGCCTTGGCGGCCGGTCCGGACAGGACCTGTTGGCCGGCGTAGCGGTTGAGGTAGGGGCCGATCTGGGGGCTGGCCAGGGCTGAGCTGCCCTTGGCCGGGACGACGATCTCCTGGCGGGCCAACTGACTGTGGACGTTGGAATTGGCGAAGTCATGGCCCCACATCAGCAGGATGCCGGCCACGACGAACACGATGGCGATCACCACTCCGCCGGCGGTTAGAAGGGTGTCGAAAGTCTTGCGACGCATCTTGGGCTCCGATCCGGCCGGGCCATCCGGCCTCTTTGCTTGTTACGACAATCACATTGTCGGGCACATTGTCCGACCGGTTGGTTGGTCGGGGTCAGGGCCGGAAGTCCATAAATGGGGTCCGTGGGTCGCCGGCGAGCGTGGCTAGCGTGGCCCGGTGAGCGATGACCGCTGGGCCGGATTGGAGGCTCGACAGCCTGCCCAGCGAGGTCCGGCGGCGGGTGACGCTCCTGGCCGGCGACGGTGAGGACGCCGAGGAAGCGGTCAAAGGGGCGACCTTCGCGGCCGTCCTCTGCCATGGCGTGCTCGGCTACCTCGATCGGCCGGAGCCCCTGATCGGTCAGCTGTGCCGATGCACCACCGCAGGCGGGATCGTGTCGATCATGACCGGCAATGCCCATGCGGCGGCGGTGAGGCCGGCTCTGGAGCGGCGTTGGGACGATGCCCTGGCATCGTTCGACACCCGGACCGAGATCGGGGTGCTGGGAGTGCCGGGCCGGGCCGACACGGTGGAGGAGCTGAGCGCGGTCCTACGCGTCGGCGACGTGGAGCCGCTCGCCTGGTACGGGGTGTGGCTGTTCGTCGACTGGCTGGGCTTCAGCGGGGTGGAGCTGGACCCGACCGACTCGGAGCAGCTCGCGGCCACGGCCGCCGTCGAGTTGGAAGCCAGCCGCCGGGACCCCTACCGCCAACTGAGCCGCGTCTTCCACCTGCTCGGACGCAAAGGGCCGCCCTGACCGCACCGCCGGGCGGGAGAGGCGACGGCTATCGCGGCCGGTCGGGCTGCCAGATCGTCACGGCTCGGGACGCCCCATCGCGGATGAGGTGGGCGTCGAAGGTGGCCATCGTCTCGCCGATGTCGAAGCCGGTCCACTCGACGAACACCTTCACCGGTCCGGGCGGAGGAAGGGGAAAGCACCAGAAGCGCATGTCGAATCGCTTCCCGTTGCCGCTTCCACCTTGGTGGCGAAGGACCGGCTCGGTCGGTATCCCGTCGTCGTCCTTGCGCAGTACCGACGTCGTGCTGCGGGCGAAGGCCGGCCCAGGGAGGCCGGGCGGCGCGGCCCCGTCGCCCACGCGTGTCCCG
>JAKBAX010000245.1 GCA_021808785.1 Actinomycetes bacterium
GCTCCTCGAACACCAGGTCACCCTTGCCCTCCCAGTGACGTTCGGCCAGGTCCCTGATCACACCCATGGGGCTCCCTCCTGAGCGGCCATCGAGCGCGCCGGCGCGTCCGAGACCGGCGCCTGAGATGCCGGCGCCTGAGATGCCGGCGCCTGAGATGCCGGCGCCTGAGATGCCGGCGCCTGAGATGCCGGCGCCTGAGATGCCGGCGCCCACGATGCCGGCGCGCTGAGCAGGCCGCAGCACATGTCCAGTAGATCGGCGACGAAGCGAGCCGCCACGCCGGCTCCCATGTGGTCGCTGTCCCTCTCTCCCTCGGCGCTGGCCAGCGCCACCAGGACGAACTCCACCATCATGTCGACCCTCGGCCGGCGGACCGCCTCCGGCACCTCGTCGAGGCCCGAAACGAGTGAGGCCCGGACGGCCCGGAAACTGCTGGCTGCGAATGAGCTGCGCACCAGGTCACGCACGGTGGGGTCGAACGATCCCTGAAGCAGGAAACGGGCCCAGTAGCTGGTGCTCCGCAGGACGGTCGCCTCGGCCAGGGGCAAGACGAACGCCTCGACCTGGGCCCGGCGTCCGGGCTGTGGTCCCATCTGGTCGAGGACGGCCAGTCGGCGGGTGTTGATCGGCCCCATCCGGGTGTCCATGATGGCGGCGATGAGGCCCTGGCGGGAGCCGAAGTAGTACTGCACCACCGACTTGTTGCGCTGCCCGGACTGGACCTGCACGTCGCGGAGCGTCATGGCCCCGATCCCGTCGGTGGCGGCCAGCCTCTCGGCTATGTCGACCAGTTGCGAACGCACCCCCTGCCCCACGGAGAGCCAGATTAAGGTATGAGCCTTAATCTGTCAACGGGGGCTGGGAGACCCGGGCCGGGCAGGTCAGGCCCGATGGTCGGCCAGGTGCTGGCCGACCAGCTCCGCCACCCGCAACGCCGCCCCGGTCGGCAGCCAGTGCGACATCCCCTGCAGGACCTCGAAGCGGTAGGAGCCGGTGACGTGGCGGGCGGTACCCTCGGCCGCCGCCCGGGTCAGGTAGGTGTCCCGATCGCCGTACACGTACAGCACCGGTACATGCACCGGGGGCAGCGGGTGACGGGAAGCAAGGGGGATGGCCCGGTACCAGTTGAGTGCCGCGGTGCTGTCGGCCGGCCGGAGCAGGCGGGCCGCGTAACGGGCCGCCGAGTCGGCGTCGAGCCCATCGGCCTCGAGCGTCCGGGCTATCCGGCGGGACCCTGAGAACCGGAATGCCATCTCCGGGATCCGCGGCAGCTGGAAGAACAACATGTACCACGAGCGGGCCAGCTGCCCGCCCCGCAGGGCGGCGGCCCGCATGGCCGCCGGGTGGGGGACCGACAGCGCGGTCATGGTCCGCACCCGGTCCGGGTGGCGGCCGGCCAGCTCCCACGCCACAGCCGCCCCCCAGTCGTGGCCCACCACGTCGAAGCGGTCGGCACCGGCCACGTCGGCCAGGGCCATGACGTCGGCCGCCAACTCCGACAGGACGTAGGCCCGCCGACCTCGGGGCCGGGCCGCGGGGGAGTAGCCGCGCTGGTCGGGGGCCAGTACCCGGTACCCCTGGGCCGTCAGCTGCGGGATGACCGTCGACCAGCACGAGCGGTCCTCGGGAAACCCGTGCAGGGCGATCACGACCCGGCCGTCGGTCGGGCCCTCGTCGGTGACGTCGAAGCTGAGCCCCGAGCGGACGTAGTTGTGCACGGCCAGCGCCCTCCCCAGCGAGGCGTTCAGTCGTCGTAGATCAAGACGCCCCGGATGTTCTTGCCGTCGCGCATGTCCTGGTAGCCCTGATTGATGTCGCCCAGCTTGTAGCGGTTGGTGACCATACCCTCGAGGTCCAGCTGGCCCAGCCGGTACAGCTGCAGGAGGTGGGGGATGTCGTAGTTGATGTTGGCCGATCCGAAGATGGTGCCGACGATCTGCTTCTCCATCAGGGTCAGGTCGCACAGGTTGAGCGAGACGTCCATCTCCGACATCGGGTGGATGTTGGTCACCACGCAGCGGCCCCGCTTGGCCACGATGCCCATGATCTGGGCCATCATGGCGCCCCGGCCCACACCCATGGCGCAGATGACCTTCTGGCACATCGTGCCCCACGTCTCGGCCCGGATGGCCTCGGTGGCCTCCTCGACCGACGGGTAGGTGTGGGTGGCGCCGAACTTCGGGGCCATCTCCCGCTTCAGCTCGACCGGGTCGATGGCGAACACCCGGTCGGCACCGGCCAGGCGGGCCCCCTGGATGGCGGCCGCCCCGATGCCGCCCACCCCGATTACCGCCACGTTGTCACCGGGCTGGATGTCCGCTGCGTACACCGACGACCCCCAGCCGGTCGTCACCCCGCAGCCGACCAGGCAGGCCAGCTCCAGCGGGATGTCCTCCGGGATCTTCACGCAGGACATCTGGTTGACCACCGAGTGCTTGCCGAAGGTCCCCAGGCAGACCATCGTGGCGATGTCCTGGCCGCGGGCGTGGTGGCGGGAGGTGCCGTCGATCTGCAGGCCGATCAGGAGGGCGGCCCCGTTGTCGCAGAGGTTGGAGTGCCCCTGGGCGCAAGACGGGCAGTAGCCGCAGGCCGGAATGAACCCGAAGACCACGTGGTCCCCCGGCTGCACCCGGGTGACCCCCGGGCCGACTTCGAGGACCACGCCGGCCCCCTCGTGGCCGCCGATTATGGGGTAGACGCCGCCCAGGTCGCCGGTGACCAGGTGCTCGTCGGAGTGGCACATGCCCGAGGCGGCCAGCTGGACCAGCACCTCGCCTTCCTTCGGCGGGTCTAGCTCGACGGCTTCGACGCTCCAGGACTGGTTCTGGCCCCACAAGATGGCGGCTTCGGTCTGCACTGACCCTCCCTCGGTAACGGCTTCCTGTCGTCCCGGTCACCCTAGATCAGGACGCGTTTGCAGTTCTCCAGCCGACACCTGCTCAGTCGCCCGGCAGAAGCAGGAGGTCGCGGCGCACCTTGCCGATGGATGTCCGCGGCAGGGCGTCGGTGAGGACCAGCTGGCGGGGGGCGGCATAGCGGGCGAGGGTCGCGCCGACCAGGTCGCGCAGCTCCTCCAGGCGGGGCGGGGAGCCACCTGGCACGGGAACGACCCAGGCCACCACCCGCTGGCCCCAATCGGGGTCGGGGCGGCCGGCCACTGCCACCTCGGCGACCCCCGGGTGGGACCGGATGGCGTCCTCGACGGGACCGGGCCAGATGTTCTCGCCGCCCGAGATGATCATGTCGGACCACCGCCCGGCGACGGTCAGCCGGCCGTCCGGGGCGAATGCCCCCACGTCGCCGGTGGTCAGCCAACCGTCCCGGTCGAGCGGGACCGTGCCGTCCCGGTAGGCCCGCAGGAGCATGGGCCCCCGCAGGCGGATCTGACCCGACCCCGGCTCCAGGTCCACCTCCACGCCGGCCAGGGGAAAGCCGTCGTAGACCACCCCGCTGCCCGTCTCGGTGAGCCCATAGGTGGTGACCACATTGGCGTCCAGGTCAGGCGGTGGGGCCGAGCCACCCAGTACCACAGTGTGAAAAAGGGCGGCCGGGGTGCGGGCCAGGGCGGTCGCCACCAGCGACACCATGACGTTGGGACCAGCCAGGGCCTCGACGGCCGCCGCGTCGTAGCCGGGCAGGACATCGAGGGGCGTGCCGGTCCAGATGCTGCGGGTCACGACCGACAGGCCGCCGACGTGGTTGAGGGGTAGGCAGGCCAGCCAGCGGTGCTCCGCCGGATCCACGCCCAGACGGTCGCTGGTCGCCCGGGCCGACGCGGCCACCGCCTCGTGGGTGAGCACCACTCCTTTGGGTCGACCGGTGGTGCCGCTCGTGGCCATGACGAGGGCGTCGCCCGGCTCGACCGGCCGCCCGCCGGCCCGACGGGCGGCTGTCCCGTCGGGACCGGCCACCTGGGCCGGGGCCAGGGCGTCGAGCAGAGCCTCCCGGGCCGGCCCGGAGAGGCGCTGGTCGAGCGGCAGGGCGGCGTCACCGCGGTCCCACACTTGCTGGAGGATGCGAACGAAGTCGGCTCCCCCCGGCGCGTCGATTGCCACCAATTCCGGCATGGCCGGTAGTTTTGCCAATCGGTGAATCCCCCGAGACATCCATGGGTGGCCGGAGCCCGGCCCCGCACGCTGCCTGCATCTGCCGTACCGGTCGCCGTAGGCACCGCGGTGGCCCACGCCGGTGGGCAGGTGATCTGGTGGCGCGCGGTCCTGGCGTTGTTCGTGTCGGTGGCCCTCCAGGTGGGGACCAACTACGCCAACGACTACAGCGACGGGGTCCGGGGTACCGACGATGCCCGGGTCGGACCGGTCCGGCTGGTGGCGTCGGGACTACGACCGGCGCCGGCGGTCCGGGCGGCCGCTCTCGCCGCCTTCGGCCTGGCCGGGGTTGCCGGCCTGGCTCTGGCCGCGGCGGCCGGCTGGTGGCTGCTGATCGTGGGCGCGGCCTGCATCGCCGCCGGCTGGTTCTACACCGGCGGGCCCCGCCCCTACGGCTACGCCGGCTTCGGCGAGCTGTTCGTGTTCGTCTTCTTCGGCTTGGTCGCCACGGTCGGGACGGCATATGTCCAACTCGGGCACTTCACCGCCCTCTGCTGGCTGGCCGCGGTTCCGATCGGGCTCCTCGCGGTCGCCCTACTTGTGGTCAACAACCTCCGGGACATCCCTGGTGACACCGCCGCCGGCAAGCAAACGCTGGCCGTGCGGGTGGGCGCCTCGGCGACCCGTCACCTCTATACCGGCTGCGTGCTCGCCCCGTTCGCCTTGGCGGTCGGAGCGGCCGCCGTCCGCTTCGGCGCCCTGCTGGCCCTGGTCGCCCTCCCGGTGGCGCTGGCTCCCCTCCGCCAGGTACGCGACGGGGCGTCCGGTCCGGCGCTCATCCCGGTGCTGGGCGATACGGGGAGGACCCAGCTGGCGTTCGGGCTCATGCTGGCCGTCGGGATATGGATTTGACCGCCGGTCGTTCCCTAGCCCAACCAGGCTTCCACCACCTCGATGAATTCATCCGGTTGCTCGAGGTGGCACGAGTGGCCGGCCCGCTCCAGGATCTGGACCGTGGCGTTGTCGCCGATGGCCCGCCCCAGGCGCTCGGCCAGCTCGGCGTACTTCCGGTCCAGGCGGCCGGCGACGATCAGCACCGGCACGGCCAGCTGGCCGAGCCGGTCCCACAGGGGCTCCTGGGTCCCGGTCCCCGCCAGTCTCAGGCTGGCCGCCAGCCCGGCGGCCGATCCCTCCAGGCGGCTCTCCATCTGGGCCGCTCCGGCTGGCAGGGTGGCGAACAGCGGCTGGTCCAGCCACCACCGGATGAACGGCTCCACGCCCTCGGACTCCAGCCGGGCGGCTCGTTCGTCGTCGGCGCGCCGGCGAGCCTCCCGCTCGTCGGGGTCGTCGATACCGGCGGTGGTGCTGACCAGGATCAGTCGCTCCACCAGATGGGGGTGGCGCAGGGCCACGTGCAGCGCGTACCGGCCGCCCATCGAGTAACCCAGCCATGCCGCCGGCCCGCCGGTACCAGCCACCGCGGCAGCCATCAGGTCGGCCCCGGTGGGCAGGTCGACGGCCACCTGGGCCGACCGGCCGTGTCCGGGGGCGTCGAGGAGGAGCAGCGTGCGGTGGCGGGCCAGGGCGGCGGCGGCGGGACCCCACGCCTGCCCGGACTGTGTGAACCCGTGGATCATGACCAGGCGGGGACCCGATCCGGACGGCTCGACGTGCACCATGACGAGATCGTGCCATGACCGCCTCCGATGTCCAGGCCGCCTTCTGCTCGGTGCTCTGCGACGAGTGGGCCCGGGCCGGGTTGACCGACGCCGTGGTGGCCCCCGGTTCGCGTTCCACCCCCATGGTGGTGGCTCTCGACGCCGAGGCGCGGATCCGGGTCACGGTAGTGCTGGACGAGCGCTCGGCCGGTTTCACCGCCCTCGGTCTGGGCTTGGCCACCGGGCGTCCGGCCGTGGTGGTCACCACCAGCGGCACCGCATCGGTCGAGCTGCACCCGGCGGTGGTCGAGGCGGCCCAGGCCCTGGTGCCCCTCATAGCCGTGACCACCGACCGGCCGCCCGAGCTGCACCACGTCGGCGCCCCCCAGACGGTGGAGCAG
Source organism: Actinomycetes bacterium (assembly GCA_021808785.1). Lineage (GTDB taxonomy): Bacteria > Actinomycetota > Acidimicrobiia > Acidimicrobiales > Palsa-688 > JAKCDU01. The sequence continues at coordinate 6,107 of JAKBAX010000245.1, forward strand.
GCCGGGCTGTACGGTGGGGCGGTCCGGTGGGCGGTGGACCCCGGTGTGGTCGATCCGGGTTCGGCCGGCGGATGGCGGTCTCTCGCCGCCCGCTGCGTGGCCGAGGCCGTCGCTGGACCGCAAGGGCCCGGGCCAGTGCATGTGAACCTGCCCTTCCGGGAGCCGTTACTCGGCCGGGCCGACGCCTTCGGGTCTCCTCCCGGCCGTCCCGAAGGGGCACCTTGGCACCACGCTCCGGCTCCACCGCCGGGCCCCCCCGACCCGGCGGTGGTGGAGCTGTTGCGGGGCCACGCCGGCGGTCGGGGCCTGATCGTGGCCGGGGCCGGCGCCGACCACCCGCACGGCCCGGCTCCCGTCATGGCCCTGGCCGAAGCCCTCGGCTGGCCCGTGCTGGCCGAGCCCCGCTCCGGGTGCCGGATCGAGGCACCGCTCGTAGTATCGGCTGCCGACCCACTGCTGCGCGACCCGGGGTGGGCCGGGCGCCATCCCGAGGCGGTGTTACGCCTCGGCTCGCCGTGGGCGTCGAAGGTGCTCAACCAGTGGCTCGCCGCCCTGCCGCCCACCGTGCCG
>JAKBAX010000246.1 GCA_021808785.1 Actinomycetes bacterium
TGGGCCGGCCCGCCTCCCGCCGGCCGCCTCCCCGCCGGCCCGCCTCCCGCCGGCCCCCCGGACCGCTCCGGTCCGCCGGCCGCCGACGCGCCCGGGGAGGACCTGAGCCTGGCCGGCCTGGGAGTGGCGGAACCGTTCGGCACGGTGCTGGCCGACCCGCCGTGGCGGTTCGCCAACCGGACCGGGAAGGTGGCGCCCGAGCACCGGCGTCTGTCCCGCTACGACACCATGACGACCAAGGACATCGCCGCCCTGCCGGTGGCTGAGGTGGCCGCCGACCGCTCCCACTGTTACCTGTGGGTGCCCAATGCCTTGTTGGCCGACGGGCTGATGGTGCTAGACGGGTGGGGGTTCGACTACAAGGCCAACCTGGTGTGGCACAAGGTCCGCCGCGATGGTGGCTCCGACGGGCGGGGGGTGGGCTTCTACTTCCGCAACGTCACCGAACTGGTCCTGTTCGGCACCCGGGGTCGGTTGCGCACCCTGCCGCCGGGCCGTTCCCAGGTCAACCTCCTGGCTACCCGCAAGCGCGAGCACTCCCGTAAGCCCGATGAGCTGTACGACATCGTGGAGGCGTGCTCCCCGGGGCCGCGGCTGGAGCTGTTCGCCCGATACCCCCGACCCGGGTGGAGCGCGTGGGGAAACGAGTCCTCCGCCGACGTGGTTCCCAGGGGCCGGTCTTACAGGGGATACCAGGGGGCGTAGAGGGCGTGGCGGCGTCTATGCCAGATTCGACCTGGTAACACGAATCGGACGCCCGGGAATGAACGGGCGTCCGATTCGGCTACCGGGTCGGCGTCCTCGGGTCCCTCGTTTGGGCGGACCGGTGCACGACAGGGACCCTGTCGTGCTACCGCCCAGGCCGGGGAAGTGTCAGCTCCGGACGACCTCGACCGTCACCCGGAACTCCACGTCGCTGTGCAGCTTGACGGGGACCTCGTGGGTGCCGAGGGACTTGATGGGCTCCTCCAGCTGGAGACGGCGCCGGTCGATGGTGATGCTGGCCTGGTCGGCCACCGCGTCGGCAATGTCGCTGGAGGTGATGGAGCCGAACAGCTTGGCCTGCTCACCGGAGCCGGCCCGAGCCGGGATGCGGATGACCATGGGCACCAGCTTGCGGGCGACCAACTCGGCGGCCTCCCGGTCCCTGGCGTCTTTAAGGTCGCGGGCCCGGCGCATGGCGGTGGCCTGGGCGGTGACACCGGCGGTGGCGGCGATGGCGTAGCCCTTGGGGAACAGGTAGTTGCGGGCGTAGCCGTCGGCCACCTCGACGATGTCGCCGCGCTTGCCCACCTTGTCCAGATCACTGCGGAGAACGACGCGCATCTAGGCCTCCACCCCGACCAGGTCCTCGAAGGACTCTTCGCGGTCGTCGGCTTCGTCGACATCCGCGGTGGAGGAATCGGTCTCGGTGGGCCGCTGCTGCGGGCCGTCGGGGCGGGGACCGCGTGGGCCCCGGCCGGGCCCACGCTCGCTGACGGTCCGCTGGGTGAAGGGCACGAGCGCCACCTCGCGGGCGGTCTTGATGGCTACCTGGACATCGCGCTGATGCTGGGCGCAGTTGCCGGTGACGCGCCGGGAGCGGATCTTGCCCCGGTCGCTCATGAAGCGCTTAAGCAGGTTGATGTCCTTGTAGTCGACCCAGGTCGCATGGTCCTTGCAGAAGATGCAGACCTTCTTCTTGCCGCGGAGGCGATTGTCCTTGAGGACCCTCTTCGACCCACGGTCGCGGTCCCGATCGTTGTTGCGCGCCATCGCTTAGAAGGGCTCCTCGTCGTAGTAGGTCTCGCCGCCGGCCGGCTCGTTCGTGACGGGGCGGCTGGCCCCGCCGCTCGAGGCGGGCGCGTTCTCGGGCATACGGCGCTCGTTCTTGGTGACGTTGGCCGTGGCGTAGCGCAGGCTCGGGGCGACCTCGTCGGCGGTGATCTCGATCTTGGAGCGTCGCTCGTGCTCCTGGGTCTCCCAGCTGCGCTGGTCGAGCCGGCCGCTCACCACGACCCGGGTCCCCTTGGCCAGGGACTGGGCCGCGTTCTCGGCCAGCTGGGCCCAGCACACCACGTCGAAGAAGGAGGTGGCCTCCTCCCACTCGCTGGTCTGGCGGTTCTGCCACCGCCGGTTGACCGCCACCCCGAAGGTGGCGGTGGCCTGACCGGAGGGGGTGAAGCGCAGCTCCGGGTCGCGGGTCAGGTTCCCGACGATGCTCACATGGTTTCCGTTGGACATCTCAACTTGCTCCGTTCTCACTCACTGCCGCGGGCTCCACGTCTGGCCCGGAGGGGCGGCTGGAACGAACCGTGACCGCCCTTTCGGGCAGACGGATCACCTTGTGGCGGATGACCTCGTCTGCGAGTCCGAGCATCCGGTCCACCTCGGCCACCGCCGGCGGCTCGGCCATCACGTCGATCAGGACGTAATAGCCCTCGTTGCGGTGACGGACTTCGTAGGCGAAGCGCCGCTTACCCCAACGTTCCACCTTTCCCATGGTCGCGCCATGGGTGGTGAAGAGCTGCGTGGTTCGGTCGAGGACAGCCCGAATGGCATCTTCCTCTAGGCCGGCGTCGAGAATGACCATTACTTCGTAGTGCCGCATGGGCGGCTCACCACCTCCCTGTGGACCCGGCCGTTCGGTCCGGGGCCCCGGTCGGTCCGGGGCAGGGTCTCGTTTGAAAGACAGGTCATGCTACTCGACCTCGGCGATAGCTGAGGGCGGTCACCGCTGCCCCTGGGTGAGGCATGTGGTGGCGATCAGGCCGACCGCTACAGCATGCCACGGGGGTGTGACAATGAAGCGTGCGAGGCGGCCAGGAGGACCCTGGGCGTGGTCCGAGCGCTGCCCGCCCGCTGGCCTGGGCCATCGTGGGCCTGGTGGTACTCGGCCTGGGCGGGTTCCTCATTGATGGGGCCAGCCGCCCGGCCGACCCCCGGCTGATCCCGGCCCCCGACCCGACGGCCCACCCGGGTGCGCCGGCCATGGGAGCAGCCCTTTTGTCCGTACACCCGGGGGGTGGGGCCCCGTCGGGTGGGGCCCCGTCGGGTGGGGCCCCGTCGGATGGGTCCCTGGAGTCGGGGCGGGCGGCGGTGTGCGTGCTCGAGGCGGTGACCCCCCGACAACAGCAGTACGGCCTGATGAACCGCACCTCGCTCGGCACCTACGCCGGGATGGCCTTCGTCTTCGCCCGCCCGTCCATGGACCGGTTCTACATGCGCGACACCCGTATCCCACTGTCGATCGCCTGGTTCGACCCGGCCGGACGCTTCGAGGCGGAGACCCTGATGGCCCCCTGTCCCGACCGGGTGGCGGTGTGCCCCACCTACGGCCCGGGTCGGCCCTACACGCTGGCCGTCGAGGTTCCGGCCGGAAAGCTGGCGGATCTGGGGATCGGCCCGGGGTCGGTCGCGGGTCTGGGCGGACCGTGCGGGTGAACGAAACCCTGGGAGCCGGGTCCGCCTAGTGGTGGACCAGGCTGGGAACGGTAGGGGCGGCCAGGTGGTAGCTCTCCGAGTCGTCGGGGAAGCGGCCGGCGCGCACGTCGCCGACCCATCGACCGAGGGCGTCGGTGGCGTCGGCCTGAAGGGCGGCGTAACGGCGGACGAACTTGGGCGGGCGCTGCTCGTCGAAACCGAGCACGTCGTGCCACACCAGCACCTGCCCGTCGCAGTGCGGCCCGGCGCCGATGCCGATGGTGGGGACGTCCACCGACTCGGTGATCAGCTGGGCCACCACGTCGGGGATCCCCTCCAGGACCACGGCGAAGCACCCGGCGCCGGCCAGGGCCCGGGCGTCGTCGACCAGCACCTTGGCCGCCTCGAGGTCCTTGCCCTGGACCTTGAAGCCGCCCATGGAGTGGAACGACTGCGGCGTGAGCCCCAGGTGGCCCATGACCGGGATCTCGGCGTCGATGATGGCTTCGATCACCGCCAGCCGCTTGCGCCCGCCCTCCAGCTTGACCGCCTGGGCACCGGCGCGCACCAGCGTGGCGGCATTGCGCACCGCGTCGGTCGCCCCGGTGTGGTAGCTCATCCACGGCAGGTCGGCGACGACCATGGGCCGGGGTGAGGTGCGGGCCACCGCCGCGGTGTGGTGGGCCATGTCATCGACGGTGACGTGCAGAGTGTCGTCGTAGCCGAGCACCACCATGGCGAGGGAGTCGCCGACGAGGATCAGGTCCACCCCGGCACCGTCGGCGACGCGGGCGGTGGGGGCGTCGTAGGCGGTGACCATGACGAGCGGTTCGCCGCGGCCTTTGCCGGCCCGGATCCAAGGTGCCGTCACCGTGGGGCGCGGCCGGTTGGCGGCAGTCGGGGCCGTCACCTGCGTGGGGGTCGACTCGGGGCCATAGGTCGCCATGGCTTGTCCTCCTGTTATGTCCGTCCAGCGCGGTGAGGCTGCCAGCGGGTGTTGTCCGTGCCATTGTGGCGCAGCGGTGGCCCGTTCGCCACTCCCGAGGGGGCGTCTAAGTCTTGGACGCGGTGGTGGGGGTGGTCGCCGCGGTGGTGGGGGGCGTGGCCGGCGGCGAGGTGGTCGCCGGCACCGTGGTGCGGGTCGTGGTGGGGGTGGTCGGCGCCGCGGTGGTGGTGGCGGTGGGCCGGGTGGTGGTGACCGGCACCGTGGTGGTCGTCGAGGTGGTCGTGGTGGTGCCGAGCCCCTCGGGGTAGAGGATGTTGCCGGCCGCGGGTGGGGTGAGGGTGGCGCCCGCCAGGTTGTAGACAGGGGCGAACTGGCCGGCCCATTGCGGCTCGGACCGTATGGCGGCGGCCATGTAGTCGTGCCAGATCTGCGCCGGTACGCCGCCGCCCTGCACGCTGGACTGACCCCGGAAGTCGACCATCGGCTTGAACGTGTTGGCGTATCCCATCCACACCGCCGTGGTCAGGTTGGGCGTGTAGCCGATGAACCAGGCGTTGGCCGAGTTGTCGGTCGTTCCGGTCTTGCCGGCCACGGGCGAGCCCACGTTCCCGGCCGCCCCGCCGGTCCCCCGCAGGACGACCTGCTCGAGGACATAGGTGAGCTCGTCGTCCTGGGTGGCGGTCAATACCACGTGTGACGAGGGGGTGACCGGTAGGGGTAGGGCGTGGCCGGCCGAGTCGGTCACCCGGGTGACCAGGAGGGGGGCGTGGTACACCCCGCCGTCGGCGAAGGTGGCGTAGGCGGCGTCCATCTCGAGCGGGGACACCTCGTCGGTGCCGAGCACCTCCGAGAGCACGCCCTGCAGCTCCGAGGGATTGATGCCCGCCGCGGCGGCCATCGAGTCCAGGGCGGTCGGACCGATGCGGTCGATGATCTGCACGTAGACCGTGTTGACCGAGTAGGCGGTGGCGTCCACGATGGTCATCTGGGGGGCGGTGGCCTCGTGCTCGAAGTTGGTGACCGTGTAGGGGGTCCCGTTCTGGTTGCCGTGGGGGATCTCGACCTCCGGCGGGGCCGGGAACACCGAGTCCGGCGAGTATCCCATCTTGATCAGCTCGGCCAGCATGAACGCCTTGAACGTCGATCCCGGCTGGCGCCCCCCGCCTCCGCCCGCCGTGCCGAGCGCCAGGTCGACCGACGAGGTGGCGTAGTCCTGGCCGCCGACGAGAGCCTTGACCTGCCCATTGTCGTCCATGGACACGAGCGCCCCGGACGGGTCGCCCTTGGCCGGGTCGAGGGCGGTCGGGTTCGGACCGTAGACCGCGTCATAGGCCTCGGCCTGGAGGGTCGGGTCCAAGGTGGTGGTGACCCGCAATCCCCCGCCGTCGACGGTCTTGGCCCCGTACTTGGCGATGAGCTCCTGGCGGACCGCCTCGATGTAGTAGTCGGTGCCGTTGGTCGCCTGGACGTGCGAGGTCGAGGCGCTGTGGGGGGGCCGGACGTACCTGGCGAAGGGGATGGCCCCGGCGGTGACCGCCTGGGTCTCGGTGATCTTGTGGTCGCGGACCATGGCCCGCAGGGAGTCCAGCTGGTTCTGGCGGGCGACGGTCGCATCGGAGGTGGGGTCGGCCAGGTCCGGCTCTCGGATCATGCCGGCCAGCAGGGCCGCCTCCTCGAGGTTCATGGACTGGACCGGCACGCCGAAATAGGTCTCCGAGGCGGCTTCGATGCCGTAGGCGCCCCGGCCCCAGTAGATGGTGTTGAGGTAGCCCTGCAGGATCTGGTCCTTGGACATCGTCCGCGAGACCTGGATGGCCATCCCGGCCTCTTTGATCTTGCGGCTGATGGTGCGCTGGCTGTCCAGGTAGGTCTGCTTGACGTACTGCTGGGTGATGGTGGAGGCGCCCTGCAGGTTGCCCGAGCCGAGGGTGTCGCTGATGAGGGCTCTGACGATGCTCACCGGGTTGACGGCGCCCTCGGAGAAGAAGTGGCGGTCCTCGGTCGACACCACCGCGTCGATGACCACCGGGGGTACCTGGGACAGTGCGACGCTGACCCGATTCTCCTCGGAGAAGGACGCGATGGTGTGGCCCTGCGAGTCGTAGATGAAGGTGGTCTGGGCCAGGGGGTGGGCGGCGGGCAGGGGGATGCGGGTCAGCTTGTAGAGGCCGACGGCCAGGCCGGCGGCCACCACCAGCACGACCACGAACATCCACCTCCGCATGCGCCACAGGAGCCCGCCGACCACCTCCGGCTGCTCCCTGCTGGTCTTCCGCCCTCCTCCGCCTCGCTCCGGGCCGCCCCGCCCGCCACCGGCGCCGCCTCC
>JAKBAX010000247.1 GCA_021808785.1 Actinomycetes bacterium
TGCTCGAGGCCGTCGCAGCAATCACCGATGAGGAACTGGCCACCAGAGTGCGACGCTTCTGTGCCGAGACAGATGTGCCGGTCAGCGCGGTACGCCTCGATCAGGTTCTGGAACGGATGGACCTCAGTGTCGCCTTGGCCGGGCGACTCCGCGGCGGGCTGAGCACCGCTCTCGACCCGAGCTGAGCCCACCCGACCCGCAGCCCCGAACGGCGCCCCACCCGACCCGCAGCCCCGAACGGCGCCCCACCCCACCGGCGCTCAGAAGCTGTCGACATCATCCACCGGTGCCGGCCGGGTCAGCCCCTCCACCCGGGCCCTGACCTGCTGGAGCCGCTCCGTCGCCTGGGCGTGGAGCTGCTCGGCCCGCTCATACAGTTCCGCCGCCGCCTCTATGCCGAGGTCACCGGCCGCCAGCCGGGCGGTGGTCTCCTCCAGAGCCGCCATCAGGTCCTCGAAGGTCGGGGTGGAGGAGCCGCCCGCCGGCCCGCTCACGCCCCCGCCTCCGATGTCACGTCCAGCACCGAGGCCTCAACCGTCCCGACCGCCAGCCGGGCCCGGACCACGTCTCCCGGGCGGACCTGGCCGGCCGAGCGCAGGACCGCGCCGTCCGGGCCGGTCAACACCGCGTAGCCCCGCTCCAAGGTGCGCTGCGGCGACAATGCGTGCAGATGGCGCCGCTCGGCCCCGAGCCGGCCGTCGGCCCGCCCCACCGCCTCCCAGAACGGGCGCTTCCAGTCCGCCCGGGCCAGCCGCCCGGCGGCCCCGTCCAGCCGACCGGCCGGATGCAGGCCGCCCAGACGGATACCGGCCCGCTCCCACCGCTGGACGGCCCGCTCCAGACCCGACAGCACGGCCCGGCCCACGTCCACCCCGGCCAGGCGCCGCTCCCCCACCGCCAACCGGGCTTCGAGGGCCGCCGCGCCGCGGTCCAGCGCCGCGTCGACCCCAGCCTGTAGAGCCCGCAGGTCGGGCAGGATCGCGGTGGCGGCGAGCGAGGGCGTGCCGCAGCGCAGGTCGGCCACCTCGTCGCTGAGGGGCCGGTCCCCCTCGTGGCCGATGGCCGAGACCACCGGCACCGGGCAGTCCGCCACCGCCCGGCACACCTCCTCGGAGCTCCATGGCAGGAGGGACGGCGCGTCACCTCCGCCGCGGGCCAAGATGATCACCGCCACCCCGGGGCGGGCGGCCAGCGCCTCGATGCCCTCGACGATGGTCAGGGCCGCCGACGGGCCGGAGACGGTGGTCTCCAGGAACGTCACCGGGTAGCCCGGACAACGGGCCGCCACCACCGACTCGATGTCCTTGCGCACCGCCGCCTCGGACCCGCACAGCACCCCGACCTGGGCCGGCAGCACCGGGATGGGGCGGCGGGGCCGGCCGATGAGGCCCTCGGCGACCAACCGGGCCCGGGTGTCGGCGATCATGGCCGAGATGGCCCCGGCGCCGACCGGGAGCACCTGCTCGGCGACCAGCTGGAGCTGACCCCGCTCGTTGGACCACTGCGGGGTGGCGATCACCGATACCCGCTCGCCGGCCGCGATCCGGGACCGCCTGACCCCCGCCGGCGCGACCCGCACATCGACCTGGGCGGCGCGGTCGCGGAGGGTGAAGAACACGTAACCACCCCTCGATGTGGTCGGCCGGTACACTTCCCCTTCGACGGCGATGCGGCCGATGGTCGCCAGCGACCGGGCGATCTCACCCGCCAACCGGACCAGGGTTACGGGCCGGGGCGCTCCCGGACCCGGGTCGGCGTCGAACAACGGCAGGGTCACGTGGTCAGGCTAGCCACAGGGTGTGACCTCGGATCAGGAAGCATCGGATCAGGAAGCAGGAGACCAGTTGAGCGAACCGGCCGAGCGAATCAGTGCCCCGGGATGCGGCACCTTCCCCTCGACGGTGCCGCATTGAGCGACACCGAGACTGGGCGATCGTTCGCCGAGCTGGGGATCGACCCCGACATCGTGGAGTCGTTGGCCGCCGGGGGAATCAACGAACCGTTCCCGATCCAGAGCCTGACCATCCCCGACGCGCTGGCCGGTCGGGACGTCTGCGGCAAGGCCAAGACCGGGTCGGGCAAGACCCTCGCCTTCGGCCTGCCCCTCCTCCAACGCCTCACGGGCCCCCCGCCCTCGGGCCCCCCGCCCTCGGACCTCCCGGCCCCGGGCCGGGCGCCCTCGGCCGGCGACGACTCACGCCGGGCCGCCCGGTCGCCGCACCGGGGCCGGCCGCCGCGGGGCCTGGTGCTCGTACCCACCCGGGAGTTGGCCCGCCAGGTCGCCGACGTCCTCGCACCTGTGGCCGAGGCTCGCGGCCTGAATCTGGAGGTCTGCTACGGCGGGACCAACATGGAGGCCCAGGTGAAGGCGGTCCGAGCCGGTATGGACGTGGTCATCGCCACGCCGGGCCGGCTGATCGACCTGCGCCAGCGGGGTGAGGTCGACCTGAGCGAGATCGAGATCGTGGTACTGGACGAGGCCGACCGCATGGCCGACATGGGATTCACCCCCCAGGTGGAGTGGCTGCTGCGGCACCTGGTGAAGCCCCACCAATCCATGCTTTTTTCCGCCACTCTCGACGGAGACGTGGACCGGCTGATCCGTCACGAGTTGACCGACCCGGTGCACCACGAGGTGGCGTCGAGCACCACCACGGTCTCGGGAATGGCCCACCGGTTCATCCAGGTCCACCAGATGGACAAGATCAAGCTGACCGCCTCGATCTGCCATCACTATTCCCGCACCATCGTCTTCACCCGGACCAAGCGCAACGCCGACCGGCTCACCGAATCCCTGCGCAAGGAGGGCGTGGACGCCCGGGCCATCCACGGTGATCTACGTCAGCAGATGCGCGAGCGGGCCCTGAAGGCGTTCTCGGACGGCCGCCTGCCCGTGCTGGTGGCGACCGACGTGGCGGCCCGGGGCCTCGATGTGGACGACATCGATGTGGTCGTCCACTTCGACCCGCCCGAGGACCACAAGTCCTACCTGCACCGCTCGGGGCGCACGGCCCGGGCCGGTCGGGAGGGCCTCGTGGTGACGCTGGTGCTGTGGAACGAGCTCATGGAGATCGAGCGCATCCAGAAGCGGTTGGGCCTCTCGGAGCCGATCGTGGAGATGTTCTCCAACGATCCCCGCCTGGCCCATCTGGACACCTGGCAGCCCGAGCGGCGCGCCCGCTGACCCCCAGGTGAAGCAGGCGTTCGAGACCGTCGGCTTCGTCCTGGCCACCCTTGTGGTGGTGGCCACCATCCTGTCGGCCATCCGGTCGGTGGTCCTGCCCCGGGCCACCCAGAGCGCCATACCGAACCTGACCGTGCGCCTGGTCCGAGCCGGCTTCCGTCTGCGGGCCACCCACTCGAGCTCGTACCGGGAGCGGGACCGGGTCATGGCCATGCTGGCCCCGATCGCCCTGGTGGCCATGCTGGTCAGCTGGCTTCTCATCCTGTTCGTGGCCTACGGGTTCATATTCTTCTGCCTGGGCGGACTCTCGCCGGCCCAGGCGGCCGAGGTCTCCGGCTCGTCGATCGTCACCCTGGGCACGACGGGCACGTCCCGACTGGCGCCGGACCTGCTGAGCTACTCGGAGGCCGGCCTGGGGCTGCTGCTCGTGGCCCTCTTCATCAGCTACTTCCCCAGCATCTACGCCGCTTTCACACGGCGGGAGACCGGCGTGACGTTGCTCCAGGTGCGCGCCGGCGATCCGCCGCTGCCGATCACCATGCTGATCCGGTACCACCGCATCGAGGGCCGGCTGCACCAGCTGACCGAGCTGTGGCGGACATGGGAGGTGTGGTTCGCCGACATCGAGGAGTCGCACACCACATTTCCGATCCTGGTCCACTTCCGCTCCCCCCAGCCGGAGCGGTCGTGGATCACCGCGGCCGGTACCCTGCTCGACGCCGCGGCCTTCTGGATGGCCGGCGTGGACCACGTGGTGGACCCCGACGCCCAGCTCTGCCTGCGGGCCGGCTTCTTGGCCCTGCGCCGAATCGCCGACGGGTTCGGGATCGGCTACGACCCCGACCCGGCGCCCGACGACCCCATATCGGTGGACCGGGGCGAGTGGGAGCTGGCCATGGCCGAACTGGACGCAGCCGGGGTGCCGGTGGTGGCCGACCGGGACCGGGCCTGGCTCGACTGGCGGGGTTGGCGGGTCAACTACGACACCGTGCTGCTCGGCCTGGCCCGGGTGACCGAGGCGCCTCTCGTGCCATGGATCTCCGACCGCTCGCCTATCTGGCTCCCCGACCGCCCCGGCCGAACAGCCACCTCGTGGCGACGAGGGCCAAAGCGATAGCCAGGCCGACCAGCACGATCCCGTAGAGGTCCGCCGGGTCGTTGTGCGAGCCGACGATATTGGCGGTGGCATTGGGACCGCCGTCGATGGTGATCACCCCGCTCGCCAGGGTGGTCGTCGAGACGTTGGTGGTCGACACCGACCAGACCAGCCCACCGACATGGAAAAAGTGCACGGCCCAGCCTCGCCCACGACCCTCGGCCCGGACAAGCCGGGTGCGGCGGCCGGGAGGGGGCCGGGCGGCGGGTAGCCTGCATCGTCGTGTCCGACGCCTGGCTGATCGAACCCTCGGGACCTCTTCGCGGCGAGGTGGAGGTACGCGGCTCGAAGAACGCGGTGACCAAGCACATGGTCGCGGCGCTGCTCGGCGAGGGTCCGAGCACCATCAGCAACGTCCCCGAGGTGGGCGACGTGGATATCACCGCCGGGATCCTGACCGCCATCGGCGCCACGGTGGAGCGGGAGGGTTCCTCCATCACCGTCAGCCGCCCGGACCAGGTGGAGTCCGCGGTCCCGCTGTCGTTCACCGGCCTCAACCGCATTCCGGTCCTGCTGCTCGGTCCCCTCCTGCACCTGACCGGTCAGGCATTCGTGCCCCGGGTCGGGGGCGACTCCATCGGCAGCCGCCCGGTGGACTTCCACGTCGAGGTGCTACGGGCCCTCGGGGCCGAGGTCGAGGTGACCAACGACGGGATCGAGGCGCGCTGCAAGCGCCTCACCGGCGCCCGCATCAACCTGCCCTACCCGAGCGTGGGGGCCACCGAGTCCGCCCTCCTGTCGGCCGCCCTGGCCGAGGGCAAGTCGGTCATCCGCAACGCCGCCACCGAGCCCGAGGTCATGGAGCTGGCCCTGTTCCTGCAACGCATGGGGGCCCACATCGAGCTCCGCCCCGACCGGCGCATCGAGATCGAGGGGGTGGAGCGCTTGCGGGGCGCCCGCACCCGGCTGGCCGGCGACCGCAACGAGGCCTTCAGCTACCTGGTGGCCGGGCTCCTCACCGGCGGCCAGGTGCGGGTGATCGGCTGCCAGCAGGACCGCCTGGTCACGGCCATCACGACGCTCATGCGGATGGGAGCCTCGGTGGAAGTGGACGACGGGGGGATGACCGCGTCGGCCCCGAACGGCCTGCGGGCGGCCGCCGTGCAGACCGACGTGCACCCGGGCTTCATGACCGACTGGCAGACCCCCCTGATGGTCCTGTTCACCCAGGCGGAGGGCATGTCGGTGCTGCACGAGACGGTCTACGAAGACCGCTTCGTGTACGTACCGGCACTGCAGAAGATGGGTGGAGAGATCGAGTTGTTCTCCACCTGCCTGGGCGGTAGCGCCTGCCGCTTCCACGAGACGAGCTACGTCCACTCGGCGGTGGTCCGGGGGGTGTCACAGCTGCGCGGCGCCGAAGTCGAGATCCCCGACGTCCGAGCCGGATTCTCCAGCGTGATCGCGGCGGCCGCCGCCGATGGCCCCTCGGTGCTGCGCGGCGTCCACCACCTGGAGCGGGGCTACCACCGGCCCGCCGAGCAGCTGCGCTCTCTCGGGCTGGCCCTGAAGACGACCTGACCGCGACGCCCGGTGAACTCTCTCTACACCTACGAGGACGGCCTCTACCGGCCCGGCCCCTTGACCGTCGGGCCGTGGTCTCCCGACGCCCAGCACGGTGGTCCGGTGGCGGCCCTGCTCGCCGGGGCGGTGGAAGAGGCCGGGCCCGCCGAGGGCGAACCCCCTCCCGGCGGCCCGGCCATGCAGGTGGTGCGCCTCAGCGTCGAGCTGACCCGGCCGGCCCCCGTCTCACCGCTGGCCGTGGTGTCGGAGGTGGTGCGCCCGGGGCGCAACGTGCAGCTGGTGGAGGCCACCCTCCTGGCCGATGGGCGGGAGGTGGCCCGAGCCCGGGCCCTGCGCATCCGTCGCCTGGAGGTGGACGTACCGGTGGACCGCTCGGGGGCCCCGGCCCCGCCCCCCGAGGAGGTGGAGGCAAAGGAGGCCGAGGTCATCCGGACCGCCTTCGCCGGCGCCGTCGACCTGCGCTTCGTCAAGGGGCACTGGGACGAGGCCGGCCCCGTCACCATGTGGGCCCGCCTGCGCGTGCCCGTGGTCGAGGGCCGACATCCGAGTGCGTTGCAGCGGGTCGCCGCGATCGCCGACTTCGGCAACGGCGTGAGCCGCCTGCTGGACTTCGCCACCCACACGTTCATCAACCCCGACCTCACGGTCGCCCTGGCGCGCGTGCCCGAAGGCGAGTGGCTCCTCTTCGATGTGGTGTCGCGGTACTCGGCCGAGGGTTACGGCCACGCCGAGAGCCAGATATTCGACGCGACGGGACCGGTCGGCCGCTCG
>JAKBAX010000248.1 GCA_021808785.1 Actinomycetes bacterium
CGTGGTCCTGGGCCGAGTGGGCCGCGGCCTGGGCGGCCTGGGCGGCGGCGAGGTTCTGGCGAGCCGTCAGCAGGGCCGCGCCGGCCTCGGCGACGACCGTCTCGGCCTTCGACACGAAGTCCTGGGCCAGCTTCACGTCGGATATGGCCTGCAGCTGCTGGATGTCGCTGTCCACCTGCAGGAGGATGGCGGTCGGGTCGGGCATGGGGGCCGGTTTGGCGCCGGCCGGCGCGACGGTGGTCGGGGGGCCACCGACCGGTATCGCCGGCACACCGGCGGCCGCCCCCTTCTTGGTGGTCGTGGTGGTGGCCGGCTTCATGGCCGCCGGGGCCGGTGCCGCCGGGGCCTGTGTTGCCGGGTTGGGCCGGACCGGGGCCGGGGCGGCGGTCGTCGATGTGGTGGCCGGGGTCGGGGCGCTGGTCGTGGTGGCGGCGCCCGGGAGGATCACCTGGGCGTGGGCGGCCGGCGCGTCGAGGAGGGTGCCGGTGGCGGTGGTCGCCACCATGGTCGCGGCGGCCAGCGAGGCGGCCACCACGGCCGAGGCGGCCCGGAGCCCCCGGGCCCCTCGACTTCCCGAGTCGCCGCGACAGCTACTCGAGAAGATGAAACGTAGGGCGGGCACGGGAACTCTCAACCTCGAAGGTTTCGACGCGGGCGGACCGGAACCCTCCGCCCCAGGGCGCCACCTCGTCAATCTACCAGAGGCCTTTACAGGTGTCTCTAAAGGTGCAGACCGCACTCCGTCTTGTCGCTGTCGGCCCAGCGGCCCGAGCGTGGATCGTCGCCCCGGTCCACCGGCCGGGTACACGGGCGGCACCCGATGGACGGGTAGCCCTGCTCGAGGAGAGGGTTGACAGGCACGTCGTGATCGGCGATGTACCCACTCACATCTACATCGGACCAAGTGGCGATCGGATTTACCTTTACCAGCCCGCGGAGATCCCGGGCCACGATGGGCGCCTGGGCCCGGGTGGCCGACTCGGCCCGGCGCAGGCCGCTCATCCAGGCCATCTTGCCCACCAGGGCCCGGTCCATCTGCTCGACCTTGGCCGCCGAGCAGCAGTGGACCGGATCGGACTTCCACAGGTCCACCGGCTGGGGCGGCACGGTCAGCACCCGCAGGTTGAGGCCGTAGTGGCGACGCACCAACTCGACCGTCTCGAGCGTCTCGGGGAAGTGGTAGCGGGTGTCGATGAAGACCACCTCGATGGACGGCTCGACCGACACGGCCAGGTCGATGAGCACTGCGTCGGTCATCGACGCGGCCAGGCACATGAAGGGGTGGAACTGCTCCACCGCCCATTCGATCACCGCGCTGGCCGGTGCGCGTTCGAACTCCCGGTTGATCCGGGCCAACTCGGCGTTGCTGAAATCGGGGGCGTGCAGGTGGCTCCCGGCCCCGAGCAGGGTGGTCATCTCCGTGTCTGTCCTACCCGGCCCTAGCCCGCCGCGCACTCGCCTGGGCCGACCTCGGCCACGTAGGGCCCGGTCTCACCGAAGTCGACGTAGTAGTCGGGCCGCTCGTCAGGCTCCGGCCAGTCGTCCAGGTCCTCGAGATCGGCGGCCACCACCTTGGCCCCGCCGACCCGCTCCAGCCAGGTGGGGAAGGGCTCACCCACCTCGCGCTCGTCGGCGAAGCGCCCGACCACCCGCACGGTGGCCTCGGCCGCCGCCTTGGCCGGCAGCCGCAGGGCCCGGGCCCCGAACTCGATCTCGGTGTCGCCGACGTGGCCTCCGAGCAGCATCTGGTAGCCCGGGGCGGGCCGGCCGTGGGCCCGGCGTTCGGCGCCGTGGAAGCCGATGTCGGCGATGTGGTGCTGGCCGCAGCTGTTGGTGCAGCCGGAGATGTTGATGCGGATTCCGCCCACGTCGGCCAGGCCGGCATCCTCGAGTGCCCGGCCGATGTCGTCGGCCAGGCCGCGGCTCTGGGTGACGGCCAGGTTGCAGGTGTCGGCGCCCGGGCAGGAAACCACGTCGCGGGCCAGCTCGGCCCCCGGCTCGGCCATGCCGATCTGATCCAGCCGCGCATACAGGTCGGGGAGCTGCTCCATGGACAGGCCCCGGAAGGCCAGGTTCTGCCGGTTGGTGATCCGTACCTCGACGTCGAAGTCACCGACGATGGAGGCCAGCGCCCGGAACTGGTGGCTGGTGATGTCGCCCAGGCGGGCGTAGGCGATGGCACTCACCGTGCCCTTGGCTGCTCCCACCACCACGTTGGTCGACTCCCAGCGGGTGTAATTGGCCTCCGAGCCCCCCGACTTCGAGCTGTCCGCCCTGGGGCTCACCCGCAGGGTGACCGGCACACCCATCGGGGTGGGTTCGATGCCGGTGGCCAAGCCGGCCGGCTCGTCGCCGAGCTCCTCCACGATGGCCGGGATGCCGCCCGGCCAGCTGGAGCTGGCCAGCAGGAGGGTGCGTTCCCGCAAGATGCGGCGGCGCAGCTCGTCGATGCCCAGCTCGTCGACCACCCACTTGAGGCGGGCCCGCAGCTTGTTGTAGCGGTTACCGAAATGGTCGAAAGTACGCAGCACGGCCTCGATGGTGGGCATCAGGTCCTGGCGGGCGGTGAACTCCTCGAGGGCCTGGGCCGGGTGCGGGTTGGCGCCGAGGCCGCCGGCGACGAAGACCCGGAAACCGGGCTCGACGGTACCGTCCGGCTGGGGACGGGCCACCGCCACGACGCCCACGTCGTTGAACATGGCCTGACCGCAGTCGGTGGCGCACCCCGAGAAGTTGATCTTGAACTTGCGGGGCAGCCGCTGGGCGTAGGGGTGGTGCAAGAAGTAGCGGAACGTGGCTTCGGCCCACGGCGAGATGTCGAGCACCTCGAACGGGCAGGCTCCGGCCAGGTGGCACCCCATCACGTTGCGTACCGTGTCGCCGCACGCCTCCCGGGTGGTGAGGCCCACCTCGGCGATGTCGCGCAGCATGTCGGGGACCCGCTCCAGCTGGACGAAGTGGAACTGCACGTTCTGGCGGGTGGTCAGGTGGCCCCAGCCCCGGCTGTACTCGTCGGCGATGTCGGCCAGCCGCTCCAGCTGGGTCGCGTTGACGTTGCCATAGGGGAACTTGATCCGGACCATCTGGTTGTGGCCGCCCTGGCGCTGGCCGTACACGCCGTTGTTGAGGCGGAACACCCGGAAGGCGTCCTCGTCGACCCGGTCCGCCAGATGGTCGGCCAGGAGCCGCTCGAACTTCTCGATGTCGCCTGCGATCTCCGGATCGATGATGGATGTCGTGGAGGTCGTCACCCCTCCAGTAGACCAAATCTGACTTGACTTATCAACTTTTGCGGGTTTTCGGGCAACCGCTCCCGTGCGCAGCCTGGCGGGTGGGCTGTGAGTGGTCAGTTGCTCACCGACGCGCTCATCCCGGGGAGTAGACCGGTGACATTCTGATCGAGCCTGAATATCACGTCGTACACCGCCTGGCCCGAGGATCGTGAAGGGTCGAGAACCACCTGGCTGACAGTGGCCGGAACCTGCTGGTGCAGGGCGTTTACAGTCACGACCGCGTGGTGGCCCACGGGGAAATGGGACACGCTGGATTCTCCGATTTGGGCGGTGACGCTCTGGTTGCCGGCGGCGATCTGGATCAGCGGTTCGGTACCGCTAGTGGCCGACTGGGAGGAGGACGACCCTTGAACTGGGAACAGGTTGAAGGTGGGCGTCTTGTTCGTCTGGGGGGTCGACGGGGCCTGATACTGCCTCACCCCGTCGGGACCGACGTACTCGCCAATCGCCCCGAACACCGCGGTCACGATGCCCGAGTCCGGCGCCTGGAGAGTGGCTTCGTTCAAGGCTTCTTGGGCCTGGGCCAACTGGACCTGGGCCTGGCTGAGACTGGTCTCCGCCTGAGCTATGGCGGTGGGGCTGGCAGGCGAGCTCAACGCCGCGAGCTGATTCTGCGCCAAGCTGAGAGCCGATTGTGCGTTGTCGACGTTGCCCGCAGCAATGTTGAAGGCCTGCTGGGCCTGGGCTTCAGCGACCGGAACCTGGTTGCGAGCGGATTCCAGGTTCGCGGCGTCTTTGGAGACCTGTGTCTGCAGATTGACGCACGTCGGCGTAGCGGGGCCGCCCGTCGGGCAGAGTATGGCGAGCTGGTTCTGGTCGGCGCTCAATATCTGTTGCTCCGTCCCGACGGATTGTTGCGCCGCACCTACGCTGGCCTGCCCCGTCGACCGGACCGCGTCCAGATTGGCTGTCGCGGTGTTCAGCTGCGCCTGCGCCTGCTGCACCTGGAGGGCCAGCTGCTCGCGCTGCGCCGTGCTGAGCTGGGGGGTCTGAGTGTTGGCCACGGCCTGCTTGTCAGCGTCGACCGCGGCCTGATCCTGCTCCACCTGCGTCTGCAGTGTCGCGGCGTCTTGGCGGGCCAGCACCTGCCCGACCCTGACCCGTTGCCCGATCGAGACGTCGATCGATGTGACGAGACCCGGGTTGGCAAAGTTGAGGTCATACATCGCTGCTGACGACGACACCGCTGGGAAGTTGGCTGGCCCTGCGGTGACCGCATCCACCGTGTAGACGGCCGCTGCAACCCCTGCCGCAGCGAATACCACAGCCAGGACGACCTGACGTGTTCCTATGTGCATCTTGGGGGCGTCTCGCTCCTTCAACGCACGGGATGGACGGCCTGACATCTCGTCGAGGTCATTGGCAAGAGATGCGTTCATACCCCGCACCTTCTCGACCTTGGTGCTCCTGTACAGCTGCATCAGCGGCTCGCTCTCGGATTCGGGTGGTCGGCGCGGGGCCGGCTTGCACTGGTCATACGAGTTCCTCGCCCGTCAAGACGATGACAGGACGACTGACGCGGGGTCTTCGCCAGGCCCACGGGAACTCGACGGGTCGGGTCGAGAAGCTCAGAAACGCCTCGAGCGCGAATAGCCGCTTCACCAGACCGAACCACCACCAGCAGATGAGCCAAGGGAGATAGCGGGCCCGCTTGTAGTAGATCGCGACCACGACCTTCAGGGCCACGTTGGGGACCTGGGCTGCGATCAGGGCCACGCCGATTCGCGCCAGTTCGTGCCGGGCGGTGGGGTGGAAGACGGCAAGTGCGATGGCGAACAGCAGCGACGCAAGATGAAGGGGGGACGAGAGGCGTTTCCCGGCCGCTCGCACCGTCGTGAACCAGAAGCGCGGGCCGGCGAACGGCACGGCAAACGGTGTGAAGCGAGCGAAGGACATGGTGCCACCCCGGTTCCATCGGGTGCGCTGCACCCGGAGCTGACGGAGGGTGTTCGGCACGTCCTCGTAGGAGATGATGCGGCGGTCGACGGCCGCTCGGTAGCCGGTGAGAGCGATGCTGCAGGTGAAGTCCACGTCCTCGCCGTACATGCCCTCGACGAAGCCGCCCACCTCGACGGCTGGCTGACGGCGAAAGGCGGTGAACGTGCCGGGTATGCACGGGATCCCGTCGAACTCGCTCATACAAATCCGTGTGAAACCGAACGCGAACAGCAGCTCGAACATTCGCATGCGGTCGATCCAACTGGTGTAAGGCTCCTTCGGTAGCGTGAAGGCGCCGACCAGACCCACGTCGGGGTACTGCTCGAACCAGGCCACCGAATACAGGAGGCTCCACTCGTCCACCGCGCAGTCGGCATCTACTCGGAAGCAATATTCTGCATGACACTCCTGGAGTGCCCGGTTGAGCGCAGCTGACTTGCCCTGATGGTCGCCCTGGACGATCGTCCCAGTGGCCGCCACGAACGAGTCCATGGCTTCCCTGGCCAAGAGCCCGGTGTCATCGACCGACCCGTCGTCGCACAAGATGATCCTTACTGGGCCCTCGTATCGGACTGCTGCGGCGTCGAGCGAGCGCAGCAGGCGGGCGATGTTGAGTTGCTCGTTGAAGGCGGGGATGATCACCTCGACGAGAGGACGCCGGGCCGGGGGCGGAGGCAGCGGTGGTCCGACCAGCCGCAGCACGCCGAGGATGGCGAACATCAGGCTGAACATGTACACCGGTACGGCCAGGAAGACGAGGGTTTCGAAGAGAGGATTGGAGCCGTTTCCTTCGAGGATGAAGGTTGCCGCACTACCAACGATGCCCACAGCCGCGAGCAGGGCCATGCACAGCTTCAGATCGGCGGTCCAGTCGAATCCTCGCCGGACCCGGAGCGGCGTCGGCTTGGGCAACTGGAAACTCGTGAACGCCAAGCGGAACATCAAAAGGAACGCCACCCCGTAGTGGATCAGTATCCCGATGACCGGGGTGGGCCCGAGCGGTAGCCCGGTCGTCAGCGAGAACACGGCTAAGAGGCTGTCGGTCAGGGCCGACACCATCACGAAGAGGAAGGCCTGGGCCAGTATCATCAGGCGCCGCCCTGCCGTGGCGTGAAGGACTGCCGCAGTCGCGATCCCGAAGGCCAACACGCTCACCGGAACCACCGGGATGAGGGTCCGGCTCAGGTTGTGGATGGCTCGCGGGTCGTGATAACCGGTCTCGGCCAGACGTCCGACCAAGCTTTGGTAGAGGCTGAAGGCGCTCGGATTCTGTACTGCCAGTTCGACTGCGCATGCCGCCAAGCACACAAGTGTGAACATCCCACAGCGACGCAGGCTCGGCCTCAGGGGAGGGGTCAACTGCACCAGGTTGCCGGAGCCCTGGTCGG
>JAKBAX010000249.1 GCA_021808785.1 Actinomycetes bacterium
CATGGTGCCCACCCGGGCGGCCAAGACGGTCGCCCGGGTAGGGCCCACCCACCGCTCGATCAGGGCCCGCACGACCCGGCCGCCGTCGAGTGGCAGGACAGGCAGGAGGTTGAAAGCGGCCAGTAGAACGTTCAGCCAGCCCAATCGTCCAATCAGGGGCCCGGCGTTCAGGGTGGGCGGCCACCAGTGCTGACCGAGGGCGGCCGAAGTGGTGACCAGTGCCGTGCCGATCAGAAGACTGGCGAACGGCCCGCTGGCGGCGATGGCCACCTCGGCTCTGGGGTCGTCGGGGATCCGATCCATCTCCGACATCCCGCCGATGGGGAGCAGAACGATGCCGCGGACGGTTACGCCGTGGTGCCGGGCGGCGACACAATGAGCCAGCTCATGGGCCACCACGCAGGCGAAGATGACCACGATCCACCCGATCGCCCACGCGGCCCCTACTAGCGAGGTCACGCCACCGGCCAGCAGGACCCAGCCCAGCAAGAGCAGGAAGCTGGCATGGACGCGCACCTGGACACCGGCAAATCGGCCGAGATTCACGATCCATCGAGATCTCACACCCCCACCCCAACGCGTAATGGCGACCGGAGCCAGAGGCCAAGGTCACAGGCACCGCCGCTCCGGTGCCGCGGCCCACCGGTTCAGCTACGGGGGCCCTCACGGCGAATGGCATAGACGGCGGCCTCGGTCCGGCGGCTCATACCCAGCTTGGCCAAGAGATTGGATACGTAGTTCTTCACCGTCTTCTCGGACAGGTACATGCGTTCGGCGATCTGGCGGTTGGTCAGGCCTTCCGCTATGTGCTCGAGGATGTGCTGCTCCTGGTTGGTCAGGCGGCGAGCTTCGCTCTCCCGGTGGCGCGCCTTCACCCGCTCCAGCACCTCGGCGGTCAGGACTGGATCGAGCAGGGAATGACCGGCCGCAACCCGGCGGATGTCGTTTACCAGATCGCTGCCCCGGACTTCTTTCAGGACGTAACCCGACGCCCCGGCCATGATGGCGTCGAACAGCGCCTCGTCGTCGGAGAACGACGTGAGCATGAGGCAGGAGACATGTGGGTGTTGGGAGCGGACCTCGCGGCACACCTCGACGCCACTTGCGTCGGGGAGCCGGACGTCGAGGACGGCCACGTCCGGGGAGGTCTGGCCGATGAGGTCGATCGCGTCGTGAGCCGTACCTGCTTCGCCGATCACCTCCATGTCGTCCTCCGCCTCTAGCAGGTGCGTCAGACCGTCGCGAACGACCTCATGGTCGTCCAGGAGGAAGACCCGGATCTTGGAGGCTTCGGTTGGTGTGCTCATTGCTCTTCTGATCTCCTCACTCGTACAGTGAATCTCTCACCGCAGGCAGGCGCTCCGCCAGCATTCCTTCGCTCCTCCTCCTGGCCATGGGCCCGGGTTCCCCACCGGTGAGCCCGGTTTCGAGGCCGAGCTTCCGGCACAGGCGGATCAGAGCCATGTCATAGGCGATCTCGTCGCCGATTCGGATGGCCGAGCTCGCCGTCCGATTCAGCGTCTGCCGATGCGACAAAGCGGCCGCCACCAGGTCCTCCAGCGTCTCTTCGCCCGTGTCGTCAACCGCCATCGCCAACTCGAGCAATTCGCTGTACACACTCACCGGTCGGTCACCCGCCGGTGGATCCACGGATACAGCTGTCCCGAGTCACGGACCCCATGGTGGGTCGCCACCCGCTCACCGGACCAGGGCCGAAGGGCCCTATTCGACCGGATCGAGGCTCGCACTTCGTGGGGTGCGTGGTACCGCCCACGACAGCAGCGTCCCGGATGGCCGGCGAGGAGTGAGCTGCAGCCGCCCGCCCAGTGATTCGGCTCGGGATCTCATGTTGGAAACGCCGTTACCGGCCGTCGGCGAGTTCGCCATACCGACGCCATCGTCGGCCACCGTGAGCGAGACGGTACCGTCGGCCACGCTGACGACTACGTCGACTCTAGAGGCCTGCGCGTGTCGCCCCACATTGGCCAGGGCCTCCCGGAGGACCGACAGCAGATGCCCGGCGATCTCATCCGGGATAGCGCTCTCGACCGGTCCGCGAAAGGCGACCCGGGGGGCGAAGCCGAGGTGGGCGTGCGCTTCAGCGGTGACCTCCCTCACTGTCTGACGCAGACCCCGGCCGTCGGGGTCGGTCTGGTTGAGATCGAATATGGTCTCGCGGATCTCGCGGATGACCGCATCGATTGACTCGACGGTGTCGCGAATTCGCTCGGCCACGGGTCCTTCCGCTACCCGCTCCGTCGCCTGCAGCCGCATCCCCAGGGCGAACAGCCGCTGGATCACCGTGTCGTGCAGGTCCCGGGCGATGCGCTCCTGCTCACCTACCAGTCGAGCTTCTTCGAGCGTCCGTCGGGCGCTTCCCAGCGCCAGTACGATGGCGGCCGCCGAAGCGAAGACCTCAGCCGCCGTCGTCTCGGCCGCCTCGAACGGACGGTCCTGGGTAGAGCGAGCCAGGACCAGCGCACCCACCGGCCCGTCCTCGGCGACCATCGGGAGGTAGACGCCCGATTCGAGCCCGAGCCCTTTCGCTTCGGGCAGGACGAGGGCATCCTCCGTCATGTTCGCAATCCGCCGGGGCCGGCCGCTCCTCATCGCCGCCGCGGCCAGACTGGTGGTGCTCGGCACCTCGGCCCCGATGAGGTCTGCCGCACCCGGACCATCGGCAGCCGCCACGACTATGGCGTCGCCGGAAGGAGCTGTCACAGCCACCCATGCCACCGTCGCCCCGATCAGCACACGGGCCCGGCGGGCCACGATCTCCAGCAGCTCCTCCGTTCCCCAGCCTTCGATGGTCAATCGGCTCATCTCGTTGACGAAGCGCAGCAGGTCCTCGTCTCTCCTCCTGGAGGTCGCATCTCTCACGAACGCGCCCACGACGAAGCCGCCCTCGCGCTCCATCGGGACCAGGCTGACGTCGACCGACAGCTCGGTGCCGTCGCTCCTCACGGCCCGCAGGTCGAGCCCCTCGCCCATGGGTCGGGTGCCAGGCGCCCGTCGATAGTCGTCACGGTGGGCGCGGTGACGATCCTGGACCCCGATCGGTACCAGCAGGTCCACGGACCGGCCGACCAGGTCATCCGGTTCGTAACCGAACAATTCGGTCACAGCCTTGGTCGCCAGCCGTATGATGCCTTTCTCGTCCACCACGAGCAGAGCGTCGGGGGACGCCTGCAACAGCTCGTCGAAGAAGCGGCTGCCCCAATCACTCACCGGTCACGATGATACCGGTCGCCGGCGCGGCCGGCCGGTGCCGGCCCCGCCAGGCCATTCGGCCCTACCGGCCGAGACGGGTCCAGCACATAGTTCTGCACATGAGCACCCATACATGCGACGATGAAGCTGATGTAGAGCCGGTGGAAGCTCCCGAAGCGGATCCGCAAGGCGACGCGCAATGGAGCCGGGTCACGATCGTCTCGATGATGCACGGGAGCGTCGTGTGCGCCGACCCATCTGCCAGCGTTCGCGAGTTGGCTCAGAGTATGACCGGCGAGGAGGTGGGATCGGTCGTGATCACGACCTCCGGCCAGGTGACAGGGATCATCACCGAACACGACATCGTCGAAGCGCTGGCCAACGATCTCGATCCCGACACCACCTCCGCCGAAGACGTGATGTCCCCCGAACCCTTCTGCGCCGACGTGGAGGACAGCCCCGCTGACGTCACCGCCAAGCTGCTGGCGGCCGGCGTCCTTCACGCTCCGGTGCTGCGCGATGGCCGACTGGTGGGCATGATCTCGGCTCGGGATCTACTCGGCGGATTTGGTCCGACCGGAAGCTGACCGGCAAGGTCGCACCCGCCCTCATGGGTCCCTGCGGCCCCCGAGGCGGCGCCCGCTCAACGACGTGGTCGCCAGCCGGACCCCGTAGGCCTTCTGCCCGGCCCAAGCCAGGTCGGCGAATGTGGTCGCCGGCTCCTCGGGGCCTATGAGCTCGGCCCGGCCACGGACCAGGACGCTCCATCCGGTCCGCGTCCTTTCGTCGAAGCCGTCGACCTCGAATACCGCATCCTGGCCGATCAGCGCCAGCAGCTTGCGGCCCAGGTTGGTGGCGAAGACGACGGCTCCGTCCACGATCCGGTAGTTGACCGGGAGAATGTCGGTCTTGGCGTTCAACGATACCGCCACCCGCCCCACCCCGGTCTGACCGAGAAGCGTCCAGCAGTCCTCTTCAGAGAGGATGTCCGTTCCGCCCGCCAGGTCGAGGGCTCGTTCCAACCGAGGCACGATCCGAAACCTCCTCTCGGCATCAACCCGTATTCACAACCCAATTGGATGCCTGCTCGGCCGCAGCCCACCAGAGGCGTTGGTCCCCGCTGATACCGATTGGCGGGATGCCACCTAGGCAAAAGCCTGGCACAGCAGGGACACCTCGAGCGCACGGGCCCGCACCTCGTCGACCAGGGCCGCCACCTCACGCCCATCTATCGTCATCCGATGCACGGTGACGGTCAGCATCTGCTCGATCGGTTCACTGATCGACTGGTCGATCGCATGAGCCGCGTCCCAGACATTGAGGAGGGCGTTCACGATCGCGCTCGGTGCGACCAGCAGCTCGTCCGAGTATCTGTCGAGCTCGGTGAGTGCCTGCGTGAGCTGCTCGAGGAGGTCCGAGGTAGTGGTCGGAACCTGCTCGGGAGCTACGTATCCGGTGCCAACATCTGTTCTCGGCAACCGGGGATGGGTGAAGGAGGGTCTCGGAATCTTGACTCCACGGAACATGGTTCAACTCTGACCACACACGCCGCCGCGTGCTAGGGCCGAAGGTCAGGTGGCTGGCGGGCCTACTCGGGGGTCGGGACCACGACCACCGGGCAGTGAGCCGCCCGGACCACCTCAGTGCTCGTACTGCCGATCACGATGCGAGACTTGATCCCGGCGCCCCTGGTCCCGACGACCAACAGGTCGGCTCCTTCACGGGTCGCGGCGTCGAGCAGCACCGCGGCCGGAATGCCATGGGCCGTCTCGGTACGGAACCGGACCCGGCGCGAGCGGAGCGCCCGACACCACTCGGTTCCGAACAGCTCCTCTATCAGTGCCCGGTTGGATTCCACCGGAACCAGCTGATCGTCGGGACCGACGGGCTCGATGAGGCCGAGCGCGTGGACCGCGATCACCTCCGCCCCGACGAGCTCGGCCAGGTCGGCAGCCCAGCGAACGGCGGCTTCGCTGTTCGGCGAGCCATCCACTCCGACCACGATCGTGCTCAAGTCCATCTGCTCCTCCTGGCTGGTTCCGCCGGACCCGGCACGAGCATCAGGCCACCCGCCGCCCTGCGACCAGGGCCGAAGGGCTCTCCCCACGCCCCTACCGGTCGTGACCTTGGCCTCTGGCTCCTATAACGCCCAAGGACCAATCTGCGTGCATGCTCATCGATGAAGGCCTGGAGCTCTTGACCGAAGAGCAGTGCCGCGCTCTCCTGCCGACCGAAGCGATCGGCCGGATCGGGGTCACCATCGGGGCCCTTCCCGCCATCTTTCCGGTCAACTATCAAATGGTCGGGCAGGACATCGTCTTTCGCACCGGAACCGCCACCAATCTCCGAGCCGCGGTCGAAGGCGGTGTGGTCGGATTCGAGGTCGACCACGTCGATCCTTCCGCTCACGAGGGCTGGAGCGTACTCGTCGTCGGGGTCGCTCGGAGACTGACCGACGGAGAGAGGGCGGAGCTGGGCGACCTGGGGCTGTCCCCCTGGGCCGGACCCGACCGGGCCAATATGGTGCGCATCCATCCGGAGATGACATCAGGCCGTCGGATTGCGAAGAAGGGACATCGGCCCCTGCCGGCCTAGTGCACGAGAGCCGACCATGGTGGTGCACGAATCGCCTGTGAAAGGAGTCAGGCCATGGAGGCCTTCTTGGGCTCGAAGATTCTGGTAGGCGTCGACGGATCACCCAACGCGGTGACCGCGCTCGCGTGGGCCGTCGACGAAGCGCGCCGGCAGAACACCGACATCGAGGCCGTCTATGCGTACCAGGTCCCGGCCATGGCCTACAGCGCTCCCGGTTACATTCCGCCCAACCGGGCCGAGATGGAGCGGGTGGGCCGGCGCATCCTCGACGATGCCCTGTCGAGCATCGACCTGGAGGAGGTCCGGGTCGATCTCCGGGTGGTCGAGGACCCGCCCCTGGCTGTCCTGGTCGATGCGGCCTCGCAGCCCGACGTGGCCTTGGTCGTGGTCGGCGCCCGGGGCCACGGTGGAGTGGCCGGGCTCCTCCTGGGGTCGGTCAGCCATGGCCTGACCCACCATTGCCCGAAGCCCCTTGCCGTCATCCCGGCCGGGTGGTCGGGCTCGCCGTCTACAGACCGCGTCGTCGTCGGTGTCGACGGCTCCGATGGATCGGCTCGGGCCCTGGCGTGGGCCGTCGAGGAAGCCCGTCGGAGTGGAGATGTCGTGGAGGCGGTCATGGTCTGCCCCCCTCCCTCACCTACGCGCCGGCCTCACGGCCCAGTGGGGGACGCCGGAGCCGAGCGGCCCGGCTGTCCAGACGCACCCCTACTGCGGGTGCTGGATTCGGTCGCGCACCATGGCGTTACGGTCGAGCGCCGCATGATGATGGGGAGCCCGGCGGCGGCGCTGATCGAGGCCGCCGGCCCGGCTCG
>JAKBAX010000250.1 GCA_021808785.1 Actinomycetes bacterium
CCGATCTGGGTGATCCCGGCCAGCACATCGGGTACCAGCCGGGTGAACGGCTCTTCGAGCCCCGCGACGCGCGGCCATGACCGGCCGGCCGATTCCATGTTCCGCCACAGGGTGGCGGCGGCGTCCTTGAACGTCTTGCACTCGAGTAGGCGGGCCAGGAGCAGGTCCCGCTCCTCCCACAGGGCCAGCTCCTCGTCGAGGTCCACATCGTCGCGGCCGGGCAGCAGCCGGCGGGCCTTGAGCTCGAGGAGCACGGCCGCGATCAGCAGGAACTCGGTGGCCACCTCCAGGTCGAGAGCGGCCTGCATCTCGGCCAGCGTGGCCACATAGGCGTCGACGATGTCCGAGAGCGATACCTCCCACAGGTCCACCTGTTGGCGGGTGATCAGGTGGAGCAGGAGGTCGAAGGGGCCCTCGAATACGGGGGTGCTCACCGTGTAGGGCACGGTGGGATCTTAAACGCCGAAGGCGGCGGATCCGGGACACCTACCATGGGCGGGTGCACCAGTACCGCGTCCTGTCGGGCATCCAGCCCACCGGTGAACCCCATCTCGGCAACCTGCTCGGGGCGGTGCGCTGGTGGGTGACCGATCAGCGCGAGGGCGACTGCTTCTACTGCGTGGTGGACCTGCACGGCTTGACCGTGGCCGGCGACCCGGCCGAGCGGCGCGCCGCGTCGATCACCATGGCGACGCTCCTCCTGGCCGCGGGACTCGATCCCGAGAGCTGCACGCTGTTCCTCCAGAGCCACGTGGCCGAGCACGCCCAGATGGCCTGGCTGCTCGAGTGCACGGCCAGCTTCGGGGAGCTGCGCCGGATGACCCAATTCAAGGACAAGACGGCCAAGGGGGGCGAGGAAGCGGCCCGTGTCGGACTGTTCACCTATCCGTGCCTGATGGCTGCCGACATCGTGCTCTACGACGCCGACCGGGTGCCGGTGGGTGACGACCAGCGCCAGCACCTGGAGCTGACCCGCAACCTGGCCCAGCGGTTCAACGCCCGCTACGGCCCCGACGTGTTCGTGGTGCCCGATGCGCAGATCCCGCCACCGGGGCGGGGGGCGCGGGTGATGAACCTGCAGGAGCCCGATCGCAAGATGTCCAAGAGCGCCGGTTCGCCCCAGGGGGTCATCGGGCTGATGGACGATCCCAAGGACATCGAGCGCAAGGTGAGGCGAGCGGTGACCGACGCCGACGACGGTCCCGATCCGGTCCGCTACGACCCGGCCGCCAAGCCCGGGGTGTCGAGCCTGCTGGAGCTGCTGGCCACCCTCGAGGGGGTCGGGCCCGACGACGTGGCCGACCGCTACACCCGCTACGGGCCGCTCAAGGCCGACCTGGCGGCGGCTGTGGTGGCCACCATCGAACCCATCCAGGCCCGCTTCCGGGAGCTGGAGAAGGACCCTGATCACGTGCGCCGGGTCCTCCGGGATGGAGCGGACAAAGCGGGGGCGGTCGCGGCGGCCACCCTCCGGCGGGCCTACGACGCGGTCGGCCTGCTCCCCCCCGCCGGTTAGCCGCCGGCCGTCAACGGGCGATCAGTGGGATTTGGCCGCGCAGGCCATGCAGAGCCGGGCCTCGGGGCGGGCCTCCAGACGGGCGTCGGCGATGCGCTGTCCGCACGCCTCGCAGAGCCCGTACTGCTCCGAGCCGAACTTCTCCAGGGCGTGCTCCACCTCGTGGAGTGAGGTCACCAACTTCTGCACCAGCGCCTCGGTCTCGCCCCGCTCGGCCGTGACCTGGCTGGAATCGGCGAAATTGGGGTCGTAGTCGAGTTGGGCGCCGTAGCCGAGCTCGGCCAGCTGGGATCGGAGGGACTCCCTCTCGTCCTCTAGCGTGGTCCGAAGACCCTGGATGGTGGCGTCGGTGGACATCCAGACCAGTGTACCCGGGCGGCCCACCGGGAGTGACTCACCCGCGGGCGAGGAGCTCTCTCGTGAGCGCCGTGCCGATGATCGACTTGGCGTCGACGAGCCGCCCGTCGGCGACCAGAGCCGGCACATCGCCGAGGGCGACCTCCTCCACGGTCATGTGCTGCTCCTCCGATCCCTGGCGGTCGAGCGGGACCTCGGTCAGATCCCGGGCCAGGTAGAGGTGGGTCAACTCATCGGTGAAGCCGGGAGAGTTGTAGAAGCGGGCCAGCAGATCGAGTCGCCCGGCCCGCCGGCCGACCTCCTCGGCCAGCTCGCGCGCCGCGGTCACCTCGGTTGGCTCGCCGTCCACGTCGCGCTTGCCCGCCGGTACCTCCAGTAGGTCGGTCCCGATGGCGGCCCGGAACTGGCGGACCATGATCACCTTGCCCTCGTCGGTGAGCGGCACCACGACCACCGCTCCGGGGTGGTGGACGATGTCCCGCTCGAAGTGGTCACCCGCCGGTCCCTCGAACTCCACGCTGGTGACCCCGAACAGCGAGCCCTGGTAGCGGACCTGCTCGCCGAGCCTACGAAATGCCGGCGACATCGATGAGACGTGGGGCCCGACCCTCGGCCCGCTCACAGGCCGCGGCGACCAGGGCCGCGAACAGGGGGTGAGCCCGGTCGGGGCGGCTCTTGAACTCCGGGTGGGCCTGGGTACCGACCCAGAAGGGATGGCCGGGTAACTCGATGAACTCCACCAGCCGGTCGTCGGGCGACAAGCCGGAGCAGCGCAGGCCGGCCGCCTCGAGACGGGTCCGGTAGCGGGAGTTGACCTCGAAGCGGTGGCGGTGGCGTTCGTTGACGACGTGGGCACCGTAGGCCTCGGACACGATGGAGCCGGGGGCGAGCATGGCCGGGTAGGACCCCAGCCGCATGGTGCCCCCTTTGTCCACTACATCGCGCTGCTCGTCCATCAAGTCGATCACCAGGTGGGCCGAGGACGCATCGAACTCCCGGGAGTTGGCCCCGTCCAGGGCCGCCACGTTGCGGGCGAAGTCGATGACCATCACCTGCAGGCCGAGGCACAGCCCCAGGCAGGGGATGTCGTTCTCCCGGGCGTAAGTGGCGGCCGCCACCTTGCCCTCGATGCCCCGCTCGCCGAACCCGCCAGGGATGACGATGCCGTCGAGGTCCCGTAGGCGCCCGGCGGCCAGCAGGCCCTCCACCTCCTCGGCCTGGATCCACTCCAGCTCGATGCGGGCCCCGTGGGCGTAGCCCCCGTGGCGCAGCGCCTCCACCACCGACAGGTAGGCGTCGGGCAGGTTGACGTACTTGCCGATCAGGCCCAAGTGCACCGGTCGGGTGGCCGCCTCCACCCTGGACACCAGGAACTCCCACGCGGTCAGGTCGAGCGGGTGATCGTCGGGGTCGAAGCCGAGCAGGCGGAACACGTACCCGTCGAGGCCCTCCTCGTGCAGGGTCAGCGGGATCTCGTACAGGTTGGGGGCGTCCATGCACGAGATGACCGCCTCCACCGGCACGTCGCAGAGCATCGACACCTTGCGCTTCAGGCCGGCCGAGATGCTGCGGTCGCTGCGGCAGATGATGACGTCGGGCTGGATGCCCCGACTGCGCAGCTCGGTGACCGAGTGCTGGGTGGGCTTGGTCTTCTGCTCCCCGGACGGGCCGAGGAACGGCACCAGCGTCACGTGGATGTAGCAGACGTTGTCGCGGCCCACATCCTTTCGGAACTGGCGGATGGCCTCCAGGAAGGGAAGGATCTCGATGTCACCGACGGTGCCACCCACCTCGGTGATGACGACGTCCACCTCGTCGGTGGCGAGCCGCTTGATGCGGTCCTTGATCTCGTCGGTGATGTGGGGGATCACCTGCACCGTCCGACCCAGGAAGTCGCCCCGCCGCTCCTTGGCGATGACGCTCTGGTAGATCGAGCCGGTCGTGGCATTGGAATCTCGGTGCAGGTTCTCGTCGATGAACCGCTCGTAGTGGCCCAGGTCGAGGTCGGTCTCGCCGCCGTCGTCGGTGACGAAGACCTCGCCGTGCTCGAAGGGGTTCATGGTCCCCGGGTCGACGTTGATGTAGGGGTCGAGCTTCTGCATCGTGACCCGCAACCCCCGGCTCTTCAGTAGCCGGCCGAGGGAGGACGCCGTCAGTCCCTTGCCGAGGGAGCTCGACACGCCGCCCGTGACGAAGATGTGCTTCGCCAAAACCACCTCCATACCGTCATCTGCGCTGGGTCGTGAACGGCTCTCGGTGGACCCACCGTCGGCCGATGCATGCTATCGCCGTCCCCGCCGGCCGGTGGGTGATGGATCCGGGTCGCGCTCGACTCCGGCCAGCAGCTCGGCGGCGTGCTGGCGGGCCGAGCTGCTGTCGGGCCGCCCCGAGAGCATGCGGGCCAGCTCCACCACCCGCTCCTCGCCCGCCACCGGGCGGGCGGTGGCGACGGTCCTCTCCTCCCGGCCCCGGCCCACCACGTCCTTGGCCACCACCAGGTGCGCCGTCGCCAACGCCGCCACCTGGGCCAGGTGGGTGACGACGAGGACCTGGTGGCCGGCCGCCACCGCGGCCAGCGCCCGGCCCACCGCCACCGCCGCCTCGCCGCCGATTCCGGCGTCGACCTCGTCGAAGACGAGCGTGTCCGGGTCGGTCGGGTCCGCCCGGTCGATCGCCGCCGCCGGGCCGGTGGCGGGCCCCATGACGAGGCGGCCGGCGAGCATGGCTCGGGCCAGCTCGCCTCCCGACGCCACCTTGGCCAGGGGCAGCAATGGTTGACCGGGGTTGGCGGCGAGCATCCAGGTGACGGTCTCGTCACCCGGTTCGTCGCCCACTGCGATCTGGAACCGGGCCCGCGGCATGGCCAGGGTCCGTAGCTCCTTCTCCACCGACGCGGCGAGAGCCGGGGCGGCCGCCCGCCGGGCCTCCCACAGCCGCTCGGAGGCGCCCTGCAGCTCGGCGGTGGCCCGTTCCAGGGCGGCGTCGATGCCGGCCGCCCGGCGGTCGTGGGAGGAAAGCTCGTCGACCTGGGCCCGTAGCTCCCCGCTGTAGGCGATCACCTCGGCCAGGGTGCCGCCGTACTTGCGGCGCAGCTCGGTCAGCACCCGCCTCCGCTCGCCGATGGCGGCCAGGCGCTCGGGATCGTCCTCCACCGTCTCGGCCAGGTGACGGGCCTCGGCCGCCCCGTCGGCCAGCTGGTCCTGCAGCGCGGCCAGGCGCCCGTGCAGCTCCTCGAGGGCCCGCCGCGATGCGGTGGCCGACACTGCGGCCCCGAGCCGGTCGACGATGCCGTCCTCTCCGGCCAGAGCGGCCCAGACGGCCCGCGCCGTCTCGGTGAGGCCGGCCGCGTCGGCCAGCAGTTCCTCCTCCTCCTGCAGCCGGTCGTCCTCGTCGGGGTCGCGCAGCCCCGCCCGTTCGATCTCCTCCAACTGGTACGACAGCAGATCGAGCTGGCGGGCTCTGTCGCGAGGGTGTCCTCCGAGCCCGGCCCGCTCCTGGGCCAGCCGGCGCCGCTCCTGTCGCAGCTTCTGGACCTCTGCCGTGTCGATGCGCCCGGCCCGATCGAGGGCGTCCCTCTGGGCCGCCGGGGACAGCAGCGACTGGTGGGCATTCTGGCCGTGGATGTCGACCAGGGCCCGGCCCACCTCGGCCAGCCGGGCGGCCGAGATCATGCTTCCGTCCATGTAGCAGCGGGACCGGCCCTGCGCCGGGACCACCCGGGTCAGGATCACCTCCTCGCCGGCGGCCCCGCCGGCGTCGTCGTCGGGGCGGCGCGTGAAGCGACCCTCGACCCGGGCCTCGCTCGCCCCAGGGGCGACAAGCGATGGGTCGGAGGGACCGCCGGTCAGCAGCGATATGGCGTCCACCAGCAGCGTCTTGCCCGCCCCGGTCTCACCGGTCAGGGCGGTCAGGCCGGGGCCGGGCAGGACGGTCTGGTCCTCGATCACGCCGAGATCGGTCACCCGAAGCTCGACCAGCACCCGCTCAGCGGTCCTTGAGGTCGAACTTGCTCTTCAGGATGTGGTGGAAGTCCCGTTCGCCGAAGGTGACGAGGAGGGCGTCCTGGGGCCCCTGGCGGCAGTGGACGGAGTCCCCCGGCGCCAGCGTGGCCGCGTGCCACCCGTCGACCACGGCGTCGACCGGCTGGTCCCCCGCCGCCGTGACGGTCACCACCTCCTCGGCGTCGAGGACCAACGAGCGGTCGAACAGCATGTGGGGGGCGACCGGCGTGAGCACCTGGACCCTGGCGCGGGGCGAGACGATGGGGCCGCGGGCCGACAGGTTGTAGGCCGTGGAGCCGGTGGGGGTGGCGAGGATCAGCGAATCGGAGGCGAAGGTGAGGAACGGGACCGAGTTGACCGTCACCTCGGTGTGCATGGTGTGGCCCACCTGGGTCCGTTGCAGGACCACGTCGTTGAGGGCGCTGTGCCGTTGCCCCGGAGGATCGCCGTGCGGTGAGGAGAACACGACCTCGAGGGTCATCCGGGACTCCACCCGGTAGTCGCCGCTCAAGAAGCGGCCGAGCGCGTCGCGCAGCCCGGCCGGCTCGACGACGGTGAGGTAGCCGAGGCGCCCCAGATTGACCCCCAGGACCGGCAGCTGCTCCCCGCAGACCAGGTCGACGGCCCGCAGCATGGTGCCGTCGCCACCCAGGCTCACGGCCAGGTCCCACCCGGTCGGGCCGTCCAGGCGCTCCGGGGCGGGCCCGGTGAGG
>JAKBAX010000251.1:0-584 GCA_021808785.1 Actinomycetes bacterium
CCGGGTCGGCCCGCCGGCGCGACGGCTCTCGTCGGCCCGGGGCCGGTTGGGGCTGGTTGCGGGAGCGGGGTGGGGCGGGTCGGGCCATGGCAGCAGCAGAGCGGATCCGGCTCGACCGGTCCCTCGTCCCGAGAGGCTACCTACGGGATGTGACGGCGAAGCTTCGGTTGAGATGGTTCCAACCGCAGGTCGGGCAGACCTCGACCACGTAGCAGACCAGGTCCTTGGCGGTACGGGCGACCTTGGTCATCTCGCGCTTGGAGGTGACGCACACCCCCGAGGGCGACAGGCGGTTGCCGAACACGTAGGAGACCAGGCGCAGCTTGTCGTCCTCGCAGATGGGGCAGTCCTCGCCCAGTTCCTCCCCCACGTTGGTGGCCGCCCGCATCAGGTCGGGATGGGCGTCGCACACGTCGAGCCGGGACAACCGGCCCTTGTGGAACTCGCTCACGATCGAGTTGCGGGCCAGGCGGTAGTCGACCTGGCCGGCCACCGAGGTGCCGGTCCCGGCGCCTTTCATGGTGTCGGGCCGCAAGCTCATCACCACGGCACAGTACCGCTGACGGCTCGCCCGCCGGGCGACG
>JAKBAX010000251.1:594-6558 GCA_021808785.1 Actinomycetes bacterium
CTGTGTCTTCCGGAAAAAGGGACAGCCCGATATATCGAGTCGATACATCGATTTGATGTATGCTGCGTGGCAGCGATGTTGGAACTGGCCATACTCGGGCTCCTCAAGGAGCAGGAGCTGCACGGCTACGAGCTCAAGAAGCGCCTGGTCGAGACCCTGGGCTTCGCGAGCGGCGTGTCGTTCGGCTCGCTCTATCCGGCCCTCGCCCGCTTGGAAGCGGCCGGCGCGGTCAAGGCGGTGGAGTCCCGGGTGGCCCCACCCGTGCCGGCCACCGGTTCGCTCGGTGGCGAGCTGGCCGCCCTGCGGGCCCGCAAGCCGGTGACCCGGGGCAGCCGGGGTAAGAAGGTGTACGGCATCACCGAGCGGGGGGAGCAGCTGTTCGAGGAACTGCTGGCCGCCGAGACGCAGTCGTCTGACGACGACCGGGTCTTCAACCTGCGGCTGGCCTTCGCCCGCTACCTACCTCCCGACGCCCGCATCGGCATGCTGGAGCGGCGCCGGGCCCACCTGGTGGAGCGGCTCATCCAGCTCCGGGTCCGGGTCCAAGCGGCCCGCGACACCTACGCCCGCAGCCTGGTCGAGCACGACCGGGAGGCGGCCGAGCACGACCTGAGCTGGATCGAGCGGCTCATCGCCGCGGAGCGGGCCGGGCGCCAGCCCGAGCCCGAGCGCCGCTCCCCCACCACCGGGGCCACCGGGGCGGTGTCTCGCATCGCCCGTCACGGCCCCACCATCTCCGGGCTGCGGCCCGTCCACCATCCCACCAGTCCCGAGGAGGACGACTAACCGATGAGCAACAAGATCCGGGTGGCCATAGCCGGCGTGGGGAACTGCGCCAGCTCGCTCATCCAGGGCATCGAGTACTACCGCAACGCCGATCCGGCCGACACGGTACCGGGCCTCATGCACGTGACCCTCGGTGGCTACCACGTCGCCGATGTCGAGTTCGTGGCCGCCTTCGATGTGGATGCGACCAAGGTCGGCCTCGATCTGGGCAAGGCCATCTTCTCGGGCCAGAACAACACGATCCGTTTCGCCTCCGTCGGCGAGCTCGGAGTGAGCGTCCAGCGGGGTCCCACCCTCGACGGACTGGGCAAGTACTACCGCGAGACCATCGAGGAGTCGCCGGCCGAGCCGGTCGAGGTGGCCGCGGCCTTGAAGGCGGCGGGCGCCGACGTGCTGGTGTCGTACCTGCCGGTCGGCAGCGAGGAGGCCCAGAAGCACTACGCCCAGGCCTGCCTGGACGCCAAGGTGGCCTTCGTCAACGCCATCCCGGTGTTCATCGCCTCGGACCCCGAATGGGCCCAGAAGTTCGCCGACGCCGGTGTGCCCATCGTGGGCGACGACATCAAGAGCCAGGTCGGGGCCACCATCGTGCACCGCATCCTGGCCCGCCTCTTCGAGGACCGGGGCCTGGTGCTGGACCGGACCTACCAGCTCAACGTGGGCGGCAACATGGACTTCAAGAACATGCTCGAGCGGGAGCGCCTGGAGTCGAAGAAGATCTCCAAGACCCAGTCGGTCACCAGCCAGCTGGACCATGGCATCGCCGCCGACGACGTCCACATCGGCCCGTCGGACCACGTGGCCTGGCTGGACGACCGCAAGTGGGCCTACATCCGTCTGGAGGGCCGCAACTTCGGTGACGTGCCGCTCAACGTGGAGCTCAAGCTCGAGGTCTGGGACTCCCCCAACTCGGCCGGCGTCATCATCGACGCGCTGCGCTGCGCCCGCATCGCCAAGGACCGCGGCATCGGCGGCCCCCTGCTCGGCCCCTCGGCCTACTTCATGAAGTCCCCCCCGGTGCAGTACCACGACGACGAGGCCCACCGGATGGTCGAGGAGTTCGCGTCGGGCCAGGCCTGATCGCCGAGCGACCTCTGGCCCGCCGCCGGTCCCGGCGGGCGCCACCATCGGGCCCCGACCCCGGCGCTCGAGGCAGGATTGGTACGTGACGGCTGACATCGCCAATGCCTGGGACCAGTTCGCCGATGATTACCAGCGCAAGGGCCGACTGGGCACCGAGTCGGCCCACTACGGGCCGGATATCCCCGACGAGAGGGAGCTGCGGCTGCTCGGCCACCTCGAGGGGCGGCGGGTCCTGGAGCTTGGATGCGGGGCGGCCCAGTGCTCCATCGCCTTCGCCCGGGCCGGCGCCACCGCCATCGGGATAGACGCGTCGGCGGTCCAGATCGCCCATGCCCGACGCCTGGCCGAGGAGGCCGAGGTCAAGATCGAGCTGCGTCACGGGGACATGGCCGACCTGGCCTTCTTGCGGGCGGACTCGATCGATGTGGCCTTCTCGGCCTACGCCTTCCAGTACGTGGAGGACCTCAACCGGGTGTTCCGCCAGGTGCACCGGGTCCTGCGGGTGGGCGCCCTGCTGGTCTTCTCGTTGCCGCACCCGGCGTATTTCCCCATTGACGAGGAATCCGGAACCCCGCCCCGGGTGGCCCGCAGCTATTTCGATCGCAGCCCCGAGCGCTACAGCTGGGAGGGCGTCGCTTTCACCGCCTACCACCACACCTTCGCCGACCTCTACATGGGTCTGGCCCGGGCCAGCTACCGGGTCGATCTCATCCTGGAGCCGGAGCCGGTGCCCGGTGCGCCCCGCAGCTGGTTCTGGCACGACGCCATGGACTGGGTGCCCCGCACCATCATCGTGCGGGCCCGCAAGGAGGGGAGCTGACCGCCCGAGCGCTTGGCGAGGGGGCGGCCGGCCCGGCTCATTCCTGAGCTTCGCCCCGATGGCGCCACCACTCGTCGAGCCGGCGGCCGGCCTCCTCGGGCCCGAGCGGCCCCTCGTCGAGGCGCAGCTCGAGGAGGTAGTCGAGGGCCTGGCCCACCTCCGGGCCGGGGCGCAGCCCGAGGCGGGTCATGACCTGGTTCCCGTCGAGGTCGGGGCGGATGGCCTTCAGCTCCTCCTGGTTCTGGAGCTCGGCGATGCGGATCTCCAGCTCGTCCATGCGCCGTGACAGGGCCCGGGCCTTGGTCGCGTTGCGGGTCGTGCAGTCACAGCGGGTCAGCTCGTTGAGCTGCTCGAGCAGGGGCCCGGCGTCGCGCACGTAGCGGCGCACCGCGCTGTCGGTCCAGCCCATCCGGTAGGTGTGGAAGCGCAGGTGCAGCTCGACCAGGCGGGTGACGGTCTCGGTGTCCTCGGTGGAGTAGCGCAGGGCCCGCATCCGGTCGCGGGTCATCCGGGCGCCCACCACCTCGTGGTGGTGGAACGACACCGCCCCCTTGGGGCCGAACGACCGGGTCTTGGGCTTACCCACGTCGTGGAACAGGGCGGCCAGGCGCAGCAACCGTTCGGGTGAGGTGTTCTCGATCACCGCGATGGTGTGGGCGAGGACGTCCTTGTGGCGGTGGATGGGATCCTGTTCGACGGCCAGGGCGGGCAGCTCGGGCAGGAACTCCTCGGCCAGCCCGGTGCGGACGAGGAACCACAGGCCGTCGCCGGGGCGCTCGACGACCATGAGCTTGTCCAGCTCGTCGCGGATGCGCTCGTCGGAGACGATGTCGAGCCGGGCCCGCATGCGCCCCACGGCGGTGACCATCTCGGTGTCGGGCGCCAGCCCGTAGCCGGCGATGAACCGGGCCGCCCGCATCATGCGCAGCGGGTCGTCGCTGAAGGACTCCTCCGCCGACCGCGGGGTGCGCAGCCGCCCGGCGGCCAGGTCGGCGGCCCCGCCGAAGGGGTCGATGAGCTGGAGGTCGGGGAGCGAGAGGGCCATCGAGTTGACCGTGAAGTCGCGCCGGGACAGGTCGGAATCGATGGCGTCGGCGAAGACCACCTCGGGCTTGCGGCTGTCGGGCCGGTAGGCCTCGCCCCGGTGGGTGGTGATCTCCAGGGTTCGCCCGGCCGGGGACTTGGCACCGATGGTGCCGAATCGCTTGCCCTGGGACCACAGCGCGCTGGCCCAGCCGGACACGAGGCGCTCGATGTCGTCGGGTCGGGCGTCGGTGGTGAAGTCCAGGTCGGCCTCGGGCTGGAGGCGGTCGAGCAGGGCGTCGCGGACCACGCCGCCCACCAGGTACAGGCGGTGGCCGGCTGCGGCGAAACGCTCCGCCAGAGGGGCGGCCTGCTCGATCAGGGGGCGCAGGCGGTCGGGTACCACGACGACTCACAGTACCGGCGGTGCCGGTTGCGGCCCAGGCAGATAGGGCCCCGGCCGGGCCAGATGCCTACGTGCTGCTCGGCAGCAGCCCGGCCGATTGCAGGGCGATCCGGAAGTCGTGGGGGTTGGTGGCGGCGGCCAGGGCGGCCCGGAGGGTGACCTCGCCGCTCTTGAACAGGGCGAACAGGCTCTGGTCGAAGGTCTGCATGCCGTGGTACTCGCCGTCGGCGATGAGCTCCTCGATGGTCTCGCCGTTGGCCGCGCCCGGGTCCATGATGCGGTCGGCGATGCGGCCGGTGACCACCATGGCCTCGATGGCCGGCACCCGCCCGTCGCCGGAGGCGTGGGGCACCAGGCGTTGGCTGATGACGCCCTTCAGCACGCCGGCCAGGGTCAGGCGGATCTGCGACTGTTGGAAAGGGGGGAAGAAGTCGACGATTCGGTTGACCGTCTCGGTGGCGTTGGTCGTGTGCAGAGTGGAGAGGACCAGGTGACCGGTCTCGGCGGCCATGAGAGCCGCGGACACGGTCTCGACGTCACGCATCTCGCCGATCAGGATGACGTCTGGGTCCTGGCGCAGCACCCGGCGCATGGCCTGGGCGTAGTCCCGGGTGTCGGTGCCGATCTCGCGCTGGCAGACCACCGAGCGCTTGTCCGGGTGGAGGATCTCTATCGGATCCTCGATGGTGATGATGTTGGCCGACCGGGTCTGGTTGATGTGGTCGATCATGGCGGCGAGGGTGGTCGTCTTGCCGGAGCCGGTGGGGCCGGTGACGAGCACCATGCCCCGGTTCTCCTCGGCCAGCCGGGTGACGATCGGGGGCAGGCCCAGGTCGAGCACCGACATGGCCGCCGGCAGTACCCGCCGCAGGACCATGGCCGCGCTGCCCCGCTGGCGGAACGCGTTGCCCCGGAAGCGTCCGAGGCCGTCGATGGACAGGGAGAAGTCGGCCTCGCCGGTGCGGTGGAACTCCTCGATCCGGTCGACCGGCATGATCACCCGTAGGCACTCCTCCACCTCCTGGCGCTCGACCGGGGGGAAGGGGGTGGGCCGCAGGTCGCCGTTGACCCGCACCCGCGGTGCGGAATTGCCCTTGACATGAAGATCTGAGCCACCTACCTCAGTCACATGGGCGAGGATCGACTGCAAATCGAGCACGACTGGTGTATCGGGTCGCCGAAACGCGAGGTTGAGTTCCATATGGAAAAAGGACCACCCGTCGGGGCTCGGACCGCCGGGCGGTCAGGAACGGTAGCGTTGTCGGCACCGTGATCGAGCCTCGCGCCAGGTCGGGCCGGTGACTGCCGCGCCGGTCTCAGTGATCAGACGCGGTCGGGAGAGGGCCCGCTCCGCCCGCTGGGGGGGCGACGGTTCCACCGCCCTGCTGACCACTCTGCCCGACACCCCGCTCCTTTCGGCGGAGTTCGTCGGGCACTGCGTGGAGACGCTGGCCCAGCGAGGTTTTGCCCGTGTCCGCACCGCGGCCCTCTCCCCGCTCGAACAGGCCGGCTTCCTGGCCGCCGGTTTCACCGTCGAGGAGGAGCTGCGGCTGCTGGCCCGGGACCTGAGTGGCGACCTGCCCCCCGTGCCGGCCGGGGTACGCCTGGTCACCGGCCGCCGGCACCACCGCCGCCAGGTGCTCGAGGTCGACGCGGCTGCTTTCTCGGACTTCTGGCGTTTCGACGAGCTGGCCCTCGACGACGCCCTGCGGGCCACCCCCGAGGCCCGTTTCCGAGCCGCCGTGCCCCGGCTGGGTCGGGTGGAGGGCTACGCCATCTGCGGCCGGGGCGGGCGCCGCGGCTATGTGCAGCGCCTGGCCGTGCATCCCGACCACCAGGGCCGCGG
>JAKBAX010000252.1 GCA_021808785.1 Actinomycetes bacterium
GACCTGTTTGCCTGCAGGTTGGCCAGCCACCGTTGCCCGGTGGTGTCCCGGGGGGTGCGGCCGACTGCGATGGTCAAGAGGAATACCAGCGGGGCCAGCGCCCACCCGGCCGCGTAGGAGGCCATGAAGCGAGCCAGGGCCACCGTCTGGCGCCAGGCCGGCACCTCGTCGATGGCCGTCATCTGCCGGGCCGGCCGGTCCCGGGCCGGTCGGTCGAGGGCCGGTCGGTCGAGGGTCGGTCGGTCGAGGGTCGGTCGGTCGAGGGCTGGTCGGTCGAGGGCTGGTCGGTGAGCTTCGGGAGTGAGCACCCCGGCGTCGGCCAGGCCGTCGAGGAAGCTCAGGGCGGCCGGCGGGTCGAGGCGCGAGGACGGGGCGGCGAAGGACCGCTCCACCGCCAGGCG
Source organism: Actinomycetes bacterium (assembly GCA_021808785.1). Lineage (GTDB taxonomy): Bacteria > Actinomycetota > Acidimicrobiia > Acidimicrobiales > Palsa-688 > JAKCDU01. The sequence goes on from JAKBAX010000252.1 coordinate 402, forward strand.
GCGGGAGCGCTGCAGGAGGACCAGGTACGAGACGGTGACTATGAGCGCCAGGGCGCAGATGGTCCCCGCCACCGGGGAGGGCGAGCCCACGACGGCCAGGCCGCTGGCCGCGTCGAGGGCGGCCAGGACCAGGAGGGCCCGGCGGCGCCGGGTCGCCGGCGGGGCCATCATTCTGGGCGCGCCCGTGCTCGGGTCGGACACCATCGTCATATGCAGTACTTCCTCCTCCGGTCCCCGCCCTACTCACCACCGAGGAGGACGACCTCTTCAACTGGTTCTACGATCTTCGGATCGTCCGAGATTGCCCAATCTCGGCGCCCTCTCGACCCGTAGATCTCTCGGATGAACACCTTGGCCGACGACGACGCACTCCTGGCGGCCATGGCCGGCGGGGATCGGGCCGCCGCCGCGACCTTCGTGCGCCGCCACGCCGCGGCCGTTACAGGAGTGGCCCACCACGTGGTGCGCGACCGGGCCCTGGCCGAGGACATCGCCCAGGAGACGTTCCTCCGGGTGTGGCGGGCGGCCGGCACCTTCGACGCCCGGCGGGGCAACGCCAAGGCCTGGCTGCTCTCCATCAGTCGCAACGCGGCCATCGATCTGGTCCGGGTCCGCCGAGCCGCTCCCCTCAGCCCTGACAGCGTCACCGACCTGCTCTCCAGTCAGGTGGCCCTGAGCGCTCCGGACGATCAGCTCGTGGCCGAGGCTGACGCCCTGGAGGTGCGCCGGGCCCTGGAGCGGCTGCCCGAGGAGCAGCGCCGGGCCGTCCTGCTGGCCGCGGTGGCCGGCCGCAGCGCGGCCGAGATCGGCGCCATCGAAGGCATCCCGCTGGGTACGGCCAAGACCCGCATCCGCGCCGCGCTCATCCGCATGCGCGACGCGCTCGAAGTGGAGGCTCGCCGTGGCCTTTGACGACTGCACCCGGTTCCGGGACCTGGCGTCCTCCTTCGTGCTCGGCGACCTGCCCGGCGACGAGCGGGCCCAGATGGTGTCCCACCTGGACTGGTGCACCACCTGCCGGCGCGAGGTGGACGGGCTCAACGGGGTCCTGGACTCGCTCAGCGCGGTCACCGCGCCGGTGGCCCCCCGCCCCGGCTTCGTGGACCGGGTGCTGGCGGCCGCCGAGCGCGATCCGGCCCTGGCCCCCGTCGCCCGGCCCGCCCCCGTCGCCCGGGCCGCCCCTGCGGTGGTCGCCATGGCGACCGGCTCGCCCGGGTCGCGATCGGTCGCGGTGGTCATGCGCCGCCGTCGTACCCTGCTCGGGCTCACCGGGCTCACCGCCGCCCTCGGCGTCGTGGCCATGGGCACGGGGAGCTGGGTGCCGGCCGGGCTGGCCATTTTTTCCATGGTCCTGGAGGTGACCTACCTCGGGCTGGTCATGGCTGTCACCCACCTGAAAGCCCGCGAGGAGCTCACCACCGCTCTGGCCGGCGACGACTGCTGGTGGCAGGAGGTGCCGCCCGTGCGGACGGTCCCCGTCGGCGCCCGGCGCCCGGCGCCCACCGTCTCCCTCGGCGACGTGGCCCTGGCCCACTTCGTCCTGTCCTATTTCACCGGCTGGCTCCTCATGCCGGTCGTCGCCCTCATCGCCCTGGTGCGGGGCGACCTGACCGGGATCGAGCAGTCACCCGTGCTCGGGCGCATCGTCGCCCTGCAGCGCCAGGGCCGCTCGCAGTCCCTGCGCCTGCTGGTGGCCGGGGCCACCACCGTGGCGGTGGCCGGAGGCGGCACCGCGGCCATGGTGCTGGCTCCCGGGGTGGCCTCGGCCGCCACTCCGCCGGCGGCCCAGGCCCGCTACAGCCCGGTCGACGCCCCCTCGGCCCCCTCCAGCGTGGCGGCCGGGCACCCGCTGGCCGTCACCCACCTGGCCCAGCTCAACCCGGTGGCCGAATCCAACCCGGTGGCCGGGTCTGACGCGGTGGCCGGGTCTGACGCGGTGGCCGGGTCTGACGCGGTGGCCGGGTCTGACGCGGTGGCCGGGTCTGACGCGGTGGCCGGGTCTGCCAGTGCCTCTCCGGACAGCCCGCCTCCCGCCGCCTCGCCGCCCGAGCCCTCGTCCTCGCCTTCGCCCTCGCCCTCGCCCTCGCCCTCGCCCTCGCCCTCCTGAGAGGGTCGATAGGCGGACAGCCGGGATTCGAGCCCGGTTTGTGTGCAGAAGCCGGTGAAGGGGCTATCTCGATAACTTCAAGATCAGCTGATTCGATCCCGGGAGCGTCTGGAGCTGCTGCCGGAGCGGGTGCGAGAGCCCACCAGGCGGGTGCGTGATGACTTCTGATCCCCAGGAGGCCTACGTCTGGGTGTGGTTGCCCGGTGAAACCTCGCCGGTCGTCGCCGGTCTGCTCGAAACGGTCGGGGACACCTACCAGTTCACGTACGGGACCAGTTACCTGAAGCGGCCGGACCGGGTCGCGCTCTACCTGCCGGAACTGTCTCTGGTGGCCGGGCGCCAAAGGCCGCAGCCGGGCCTACCGGTGGCCGGCTGCATCCGGGACGCCGCCCCGACTCGTGGGGGCAACGGGTAGTCGAAGGCCGCCTCCGTCGGCCGGGACCAGCAGGATCAGGGCGATCCCGACGAACCAGGCGCCGATGTCCCGCTGGCGGGTGTCGTAGCCGACGGCCCGCCCCGATCTTGTTGTACAGCGACTTCAGTGGTCGGCGCTCTTGGCCCTGAAGGTGTGGCCCCCGGCGGCCGAGGCGATCTGAGCTATGGCGGCTGGCCGGCCGGGACGGCGATGACCTCGCCGTCGATCTTGACCCCGGCGGTCGTAGCTGAGCTGGAGCCGAGGGCGAAGTACTTCGGGGGCCACGTCGCGTCCGTCAGCCGAGACCCGGTGGCACCGGTCCGCAACATTGGCCATTGGTCCGCTCCGGCCCCTCAACATTGGCCATGGGCCGCCCTACCGACGGCAGGCCGAGCGGCCCGGGCCCGGCCCCCAGTTCGATCAGCGGGGCCAGGTCGGCCCGGGCCTACCCGGCCGGGTGCCGGGTGGCCATCACCAGCCGGACTGCGTAGTCGGGCACCGGGTGGTGGGCGAACACCTCGTCGAGCGCGCTCTGCAGGGGCCAGCGGCTGGTCTTGGCTCAGCACCTGCTCCACGTCTGGGCGGGGCCCAGCGTGCGCCGGGCCATCTTTCCTCCTCCCTGTAGGAGGGATGATCGACGAGCACGTTGGCGCACTGAGAAGTTCCGGAAGCGGGGAACCCGGACGGCCTGCGGGGCGTCTAAGTAGTGTTGGGTGGGCTAGGGCAGGGGGTCGGCATGGTTGACCAGGGACTGGAGGAGTACGGGGAGCCGTCCGACCCGGCCGGTCGCTCCCGTCGGGCGACGGTGGCCGCGGTCGCCCTGGCGGCCGGTCTGGCCCTGGCCGGCGGCGGCTTCGGCATCGGCTGGGCCGTCCATGGTAAGTCGCACCCCACCGCGGTCTCCTTGGGCAGCGCCGGCACTGGGCCGGCGGCCAGCTCCCTGGCCGACCCGGTCCAGACCACCGGGCCGGTAGGTGGCGTCCTGGGCTCGGCCACCGGCTCGGCGGGGGTGCAGCTGGGCGTCGGGGACGTGACCCCGAACGCCATCCTCCTCGACCGGCGGGTCACCTCCGACGGGATCACCGTCCGGACCTTCGACGGCACTCTGGCCAACGCCCGTGTCTCGAGCAGCCGGCCCGGCTGCGTCCCCACAGACCTGGTCACCCTGGAGCTGTCCGATACCCCGGCGGTGGCCGTCGAGTCGAGCCTCGTCTACCGCCCGACCGGGTCTTCGGTGACGGTCGCCGGGGCCGGCGCGTGGGGAGTGTCCGAGCATGCCCCCGCCGCCTGGGCCCTGATCGTCACCGGACCGGCGGTGACCAGCGTCTCGGTGTCGTTCGCCGGCGGCATAACCGATCATGCGGTGCCGGTGAACGGCATCGTGGTGGTGGCGTCGCTCCTCTCCACCTCGCCCGTCCCGATACCCACCGGCACCGTCACGACCACTGCCGGGGGCCGGATGTCCACGGTGCCCCTGACCGTGAGACCGTGGATCGCCGCCGACCCCGCCTGCATTTCCACCGGCCCCGTGGTGTCGCCACCCTCTGTTGCGCCCCTCCCCGCCCCCGGAGTCCAGCCCGCCGATGTGGTTTTGGCCCGAGCCGGGGTGACCCAGGCTGTCGAGGCCATGTACGGGGCGACTCTGGCCGTGCAGTTCGCCCACGTACAGGGCCTGGACCCCGCAGTGGAGAACGCCCAGAAGGTCGCTTCCGGCAACCATCCGGGGGCCCAGGTGGCGGCCACCGTCGGGTCGATCGTGTTCACCTCGCCGACCGCGGCGGCGGCCAGCTATAGCGTCCGGTACGACGGGTCGACCGTGCTCAGCGACGAGATCGCCCAGGTGGTGCTGGATCAGGGCACATGGAAGGTGACCCGGGCCACGGCCTGCGCCATCTACGCCCTGGGCGGTGGCCACTGTTGACCTCGTTCTGAATCCGGTCGGGTACGGCGCTGCTCAGCTGGGTACCTGACGAGCGGTGAAGAGCCGATCGACCAGGATCGCGATGGTGGCCGCCGGGGGGATCCTTCTGGCCGGTCTGCTGACCTCCTGCTCGGAGGCCATCAACCAGAACGGCATTGCGCCGGCCCGCGTCCTGCGGGCGCCGATCCTGAGCGTGCCTTCCTCGGGGCAGCTCCACGGAGCGATATTGCGCTCGAGTGACGTCCAGTCGGGTTGGACCTTCGTCCAGCACGAACTGCCCCTGTCGGTCAAGGGGACGGGCTGCTCGACCGGGCTCGGCTCTCTGCCCTCCCCGGCCGGTCGGGCCATGGTGGAGTACCGGGACCAGCAGGACCCCGTCCCGGTGCTCGCCGAGGGATTGGCCTCCTACCGCCAGAGCCAGGCCGCGTCGGTCTACTCCGACCTGGTCCGGGCTCTCGACGACTGCCGGGACGGGCAGCTGCAGGTGGGCGTGACCGCGGTGGGAGCCCAGGTGTCGCACGCCGGTCCGCTCAGCCTCGGCGGGGTCGCCAACCAGTCCTATTTCGCCGTCCTGACCGGGCCGGCGGCCGGTGTGCACGTGGGCGTGGACCTCTTCCGCGACGGACGGGTGCTCGGCTGGGTCGCCTACAGCGCTCCCACCGCGTCCACCTCGGCCACCCTGAACCAGTACGCCGAGCGGGCGGTGGGCAAGCTGCGTCCTCTCGCCGGGCCGTGACCGTTCAGGCGGGGGCGTGGTGCTCAGGCAGGGGTGCTCTGAACGGTTACGTCGTAAGGGTCGGCACTCGCGGGCAGGGTGATGGGCCGGCCGTCGACCTGGATCCGGACGGCCTCGGGGAAGCCCAGCCGCAACCAGAGGCCGGGCGCGGCGAAACTGCGCACCGATCCCGCGCTCAGCACCCCGGCGTAGACCAGCGGCCCCGAGGCCGAGACGGAACGCAGCTCCACCCAGCACCGGTTGGCGGCGCTCAGGGAGAGGTCGACGCTGGACGTGGTCACCGTGTAGGTGGCGCCCGACTGTCCGGTGCTGCTCGGGAGGAGGACAACCGAGGCGGAGGGCGGTGTGGTCTGGGATGTCGGGGTCGTGGGGAGCCTGAGCGCGACCGGTCGGGTTGTCGTCGGCGGCGCCGATGGAGTTGCGCCCGGACGGGAATGGGCACCGGGACTCCCTGAGAGGATCCCGGAGAAGGCGATAACCGCGATGGCTACGGCCATCGCCATCGCGCCGCCGATGGCGATGGGGCCTCCGATCGTCCCGGTTCCCGGCCGCCGCCGGCTGACCCTCGGATGACTGCGACGGCTGTCCGCCGCCTGTCGCGGCCGGGGTGAGGGAGCGGGTGGTGGCAGGGGTGAGGGAGCGGGTGGTGGCAGGGGTGAGGGAGCGGGTGGTGGCAGGGGTGAGGAAAGGGGTGGTGGTGGCAGGGGTGAGGAAGCGGGTGGCGCCAGCGGTGTGACAGGGGTCGGTGGTGCCGGTGGGGTCAGCGGGGCCGGTGGGGTCAGCGGGGCCGGTGGGGTCAGCGGGGCCGGTGGGGGCAGCGGGGCCGGTGGGGTCAGCGGGGCCGGTGGGGTCAGCGGGGGCGGCCGCTCCGGCTCATGGCCGGCCGTCGATGCACCCCCGGGGCCGGTCGTGCCCACCGCCCTCGGTGGGCCGAGC
>JAKBAX010000253.1 GCA_021808785.1 Actinomycetes bacterium
ACCGGCAGCAACGCCTTGGTGCCGTCCTCGAGCGGGATCCGATAAGGCGGGAACCACAAATCGCACTGCGCGGCGTCACCAGGCGACCACACCAGCCGATCAGCCGGGTCCACCCGTCGCTGCTCGGGCCGCAAGCGGGCGACGTTCTCGCGAAACCACGACGACGACCCCGTCCAGCCCACCCGCTCAGCGAGCACCGACGCCGCCATATCGGGAAACTCTGCCAACAGCGTCTTCACCCGAGGCTCGAACGCCGTGAAAGCCGTCACCTCCGACGGCGGCCTCGAGTACTTCGGCGGCCCGTCAGAAGCCACCGCACTAGCCACCGTATTCCGGGAGATCCCCAGTCGCAGAGCGATCTGCGTCTTCGGGATCCCTTCAGCGGCCAGCCCCCGGATCAATACCCAGTCTTCCAAAGTGATCACACTCCAATCGTTGAGTGCTCACCTTTGGACCGGCAGGGATGCTCAGTTTTCGACCGTCATCGACAACGGGAACCGCGGTCGCTCTCGTTTTTTCGGGGGCCGAAGCGCGTCCGTAGAGGGAGGGTTTGTTTTTTGGTGGATATCGTCGGGGACATCGCCGAGGAGGTAGCGGGGTCCGGTGCCGAGCCGGGCGGCGGCGTCGGACGGATTGTAGAGGGGGCATCTTTTCAGTGATAGGCACCCGCATCCAATGCAGGTTGAGAGCTGCCCGCGTAGCGCTTGGAGGATGACGATGCGCTCGTCGAGTCTGTCTCGCCACGCGGTCGAGAAGCGCTCCCAGTCTTCTTCGCGGGGTGCTCTTCGGTCGGGTAGTAGCGAGAGTGCCGTTTTAATTTCTTGGAGGGGGAGACCGACGTGTTGAGCGATCCGGATGAACGCAATCCTGCGCATCACTTCTCGGCGGTAGCGCCGCTGACCGCCTTGTGTGCGCGTCGAGGCGATCATCCCTTGCGATTCGTAGAAGCGCAGGGCGGAGGATGAGACCCCGGTCCGCCGCGCGACGTCACCGATGGGTAGGTTGTCGGTCATTGTGGCCTCCGTCAGGCTCCTTGACTGGGTTCTTGACTTCAAGTTTAGTTGAGGTTCTACGATCGTGGTCATGTTCCGCTCCTCAGGGTCTGTCAACCCGCTGCTCGATCTCGCGGAGGGTGACGTTGCCGAGGAGTACGACCGTCGGGGACTTGGGGAGCTCGCCGATCACCGTCTCGTCGAGTTGGCGGCCGAAGTCGTAGGCGTACCGCGAGCGGAGATAGCTTCCGAGAGCTACTCCTTCGTGCTTCACGCACCGTTGGAGCTAATGGCGCGCAGCGCGCTCCTGGCTTACGTTGACGGCGCCGGACGCCGACGGGCACGGCTACGGATCGTCTCCCTCGCCGCCGCCTATCAGGCGAGCGGGCCGCCGCTGGCCGCGCCGCCCCCACACGACTTCGCCTCGCTCGACGATGCTGCCGCAGCCTTGGTGGACAGCGTCGAGCACGAGGACCTAGACGGCGTCGATACCGCTGCGGTGTGGCTCGGCGCCCGAATCCGACCCGATCAGCTTTCGGCGGTCCTAGCTGATCACAGCATCGACCGGCTGTCCGCGGCCGGCCACGCGAACATCTACCTTCAACTGCTCGCCCGCAACCATCCTCGCGGCCTGCCCCAACAGATGCTCCGCCATCCCGCCCGGGAGCTAGCGAAACGCTCGGACCGGCGGATCAGCCTTCCGCCAACCCGGATCCGCGTGGGGCGAGGGATGCCGGCCGGCCTGGTCGAGTCCATGGCCCGAGTCCCGGTCGTCGGGCGCCCCGAGCAGTCGGGGATCGCCGCGATGGTCGAACACGCTCGCGACCGTGGCGCCTTCGCCTATCTGCTCGACACTGACGGAACTTTCAGCGCTCCCGACGCCTTACCTGTCATGCTGCTGCGATTCGCCGCGCAGGCCATGCTGCAGGGGCCGCCCGAGGCCGCCGCATACGGTTGGACTCACTGCCTCACCTTGTCCCAGGCGGCGCTCGCGATCGCCCCGGCGTGCACCAGCACATCGGACGCTGTCTACATCGCTTCGGTCTACCTCGCCGCGCACTGGGCAACACTCGGCCAGGGCAGACTCGACGTCGACGGCTACGTCCCAGAACCAGTCGATAGTGATCTCGGAGCGTCGCTGTTGGCGAGCCCCGGACAAGCTGCCAGCGCCGCGTGGCACGGCGGCGACCGCGGCGACACTGTCAGCAGGCTGGCGACGTCTGCAGCAGGCGCCCACGACGCCCACTGCGTGAAATACACCCTGGCTTGCCTGGATGCCGCCGCCGCAGACCCAACCCACGCCCCTCTCTACCTCGCAGCAGCGGCATACCTCAACGCCTGGTGGATACAGCATCCCGACCCTTCCGACCCACCCACAGATCACACGGCATAGCCCACACTTGATAACCAGGGGTTCTCTGATCAACTTGTAACCACTTCGGGATAGCGAAGTGTCGGTAACCGATATCGGTCATGCTATTCCTACCAATTTGGGGGTCAGGTGCCCCGAAAACAGCGGCAGCGATGCAAGGCCGCCGATCGGACCGAAGCGGCTGGGTGTTGATGGACCTATCTGGTGTGCGTCTCACGCGAGATCAAAGCTGCAAAGTAGCGAGCTAACTTTTCCAGAGCTGTCACGTTTTGCGGCGCCTCGGGGGTCGAAGTTGTAGGGATTTAAAAGGGAGAGAGACGTGAGGTTGACGCGAGTTCGGATTGGCGGGTCTGGGCCAGTCGACTCGGGGGGGGCTGGGTTCGATTAGGCGTTTGAGCGCCTGGCGGTGTTGGCTTACCGCGTCGCCAGCCGAGTGCTGGTAAATGGCGGGGACGCGGAGAACGTGGCCGCCGAGACGCTGGCCCGTGCCCAATATCGCTGGACGGCGGTTAGCGATCATGCTGAACCCTGGGTGGTGACAGTCGCTACTCGTTTGGCGGTGCGCGAGGCGAAGCGCTCTCGGCGCCCTACGATTGGGTCCGGCCCGGCTCCCGACAGGGCCGATGATGTAGTCGTTAGGGTGGACCTGGGACGGGCCTCGCAGCGGTTGTCGCGCCGGAAACGCCAGGCTGTCGCACTGAGATACCTGACTGATTTCAGCGACAGGGATGGGGCCTCGGCGATGGGGTGCTCGGTCCGTCTTTCCGTACCCATTGCAGCAGAGGATTGGCCGCTCTCAAGGCCGAACTCGAAACGGCGCTAGGGTGGCTTTGTGAACCGAAGGAGGGATACAGGACATGACCGACGGGTTTTGGCCAGGTTCCGAGTTTCGCCGTGCTGTGGACCATCGGACTCGACGGCTACACCATAGACGAAACCTGTTCGCTGCGGGTGCCGCTACTGTAGTCATAGCCGTGGCGGTGCCGCTCGCCCTGACTTCGACGAACTCCCGAACATCAGTGAAGATGCTCAGACCGCAAGCTACGATCCCTACGTCTACGGTGTCGTCTACTTCAACTGCCGCTGCCACGATCATGCCCTCTGCAACTTCCACAACTATCGCTGCGACAGCACCACCGACTGCGGCGACGCTGGGTACCCATGTGATCGCCTACGAGCCGTTCACCGCGTTGGGAGCCGTCAAGAGCGGCTTGCATGTGACTGACGTGCTTAACGGCAGCTGCTCTAGTACAGGTGTCGCGGGCAATTCCTCCTTTCGCTGCTTCTCGGGATCGCGCATCTATGACCCGTGCTTCGCTCGGCAAGCGGCGACGAGCGGTCCAGTTTTGTGCCCTACCGACCCGACTGCTCTCGACGTTATCCAGCTCAACACTGGTGCCTTGCCAGCACCCTTCCAGGGAACCGGACGGCAGCGCCCGTGGGCCTTCCAGCTCTCCACCGGCCAGGTGTGCCTACAGGTTGACGCTGCATGGGGCGGACTAGGACCCTTCGGGTGTCAGGAGTTGCGTCCCGGCCTACTCGCAGACTGCCGCGTTCCCACCGAAACGAACCAGTGGTGGATTGTCGAGTGCCAAACACGACCCAACACGAGCAGTCCCTTCACTTCATACCGGGTCATCACCGTCTGGCTCTGAGCGTTTGTCTATGACGCCTAGGGGCAGCGGCGGCACGGCAGCGCCGTCAACCGAGTAGGCGGAAAAGGTCGTCGTTGGCGATTAGTCATTTGTCGCAACGTGGGTTGGTCGCGAGCAATGACGGTGAGCAGAATAAATCCGCCTTTCGACTACTAGAGGAGTTGAAGCGCGCCGGCGACTCCCAGTGAAGAGGTGTTCTCGTCTCTTTGGGGGAATGCCTCCGCAGGGGTCTCGGCCGGAATCGACATGGCCTTGCACGTCGTCGACCGCCTCGCTGGTACGGACCGAGCACGGCAGGTGCGCCGGGGCATCGAATACGATCCGGAGCCCCCGGTATGAGCAGGTACTCGAGAAACCCCTGTCGACGTGCTAACACGAGCGATATTGCGTCCCTCCACGATGCGCTTAGCCTTCACGATCAACGTCGCGGACGTTCCAGCCTGATCGCGGATCTCGAGCAGAGCGTCGATTGACCCTCCTGCTGGGGTCAAGCTGCTTGACCACCCCTTCGGTAGACGCTCAGTGAGCATTGCCGCTCCCTGGCGCATGACCTCCGCCTTGCTTTTTGGAGCTTCGGACTCCGCCACTGACGATCTCCTACTCATGTGTTCGGGAAACACCGTAGTTCCGGCGGTAGCGGAACGCAAGGGATATCCGAACACCCAGGAGACGCAAGCGTCGAGCAGCGTCCCGTGGTCGGCAAGGCACATGGACTCACCAGCCGGAGCCGGCCAGCGTCGGAGGCGGGAGGGGAGCTTTGACGGGCCGGAGTGGCCATGTTTGTTTCTCGATGAGGCTTGTTCGTTGTTGCAGCGCAGTCACCCAGAGAACGCCAGCTCGCAGCTGACCCCGCCATCCGACGAGCGGTCGGGTCGCGAGGGGCGTCCAGGCACGCCGCTGGGTTGGTAAACGTTGGCGTCAAATGCCTGGAGATACGGCTTGCCGAGGTCCAACGGCTCCCCACACTGCCGCTTCGAACTCTGATCTGGCGGGTGCCGTTACGGCCGAGACGAGAGTCCACCTCGTCGACCTGTTCCCGCGAGAGGACTGCGCGGCTGTGGCAATTGGCCGTTCGCGCTGCCGGAGTGGAAGAAGACCCCGCAACAATCTCCGGATCTCTCGTTGCGCTGGTGACCGATTTGCTGCAGCACGTCTGGCCCTGAACTTCGGAGTCGGGGTGCCAGGATGAGGAAGTGACCTCTGCGCGGAAGAAGCGGCGATCGTTCAAACAGATGATGGAGGAGGAGTCCGGACAGCTGCTCCGGGCGGCACTGCCCGAGCAGTGGGTGATCCACGGGTATACGCCGGACTACGGAATTGACGGGTCGGTCGAGATCTTCGAGTACACCGATAACAGCCGACAGTGCGCAGAGACACTCGGCGAGACCTTCTTCTTCCAACTCAAATCCACAGAGTCGTGCGATGCGACCGAGATCGAGGTCCCAGCACGCGGGAACGTTGAGAAGTCCCCGTACCGCCCAGTTCTTGACGACCTCACAACTATGGAGGTGATTCGGTACGACTTCAAGGATACCGACGAGTTGTTGACCATAGAGACAATGGGCGCGGGGATCGTCGTGGTTCTCTTCCTTGCATGCCTCGACACTGGTCGGGTCTTCTTCGTGAATCTCACTGACCTGATTGACAAAGTCCTCACCCCGGAGTCGCCCGACTGGCGCCGGCAAGGCTCGAAGGTCATACATGTCCCCGTACTCAACGAGATAACTGCTGACGCCCCCGTTCTCATGCTTCTCCGCTTCTACGGTCTCCGACCAAAGCTCATGGGGCTGTTCGCAAAGGTCCACTTCCAGTGGGCCGAACTGGAATACGGACAGGCTGAACTCAGTGTGCAGCAGTTCCACGCCATGGCACTCCACTTCATTGAGAAGCTCCTCCCATTCGACGTGTGGGACTATGCGGGGTGGGACCTGCTCAGACACTACAAGGAGCAGCTACTGCGAATGAGAGGACTACTCACGGAGCGTGGACCGTCAGAGGAGGCTCGTGGTGCCTGTCTTGACTTCTGGTTTCGACTCGATGCGATCGGCCGCACCTTCGAGGATGTGACCCGAGAATGGGGTTTGCCGACCGTCCTCGGTCGCCTGTCCTCCTACCGGCGTCCGGATCGAGACTGACGCTCTGCGAGAAGTCACGAAACCCGGAGACGCTGAGGCTCATTTTACCGCATCAGTACCGAGCGGCGTAGCGCCAAGACTTGGTAGAGCCATTCGACGTCGGACTCGCCGTACAGCCGGTAGCCGGCGCTGGTGCGCGCTGAGGGTCGCAGCACGCTGAGATGGTCGTAGTGGTGCAAAGCCCTCACGGTCAGCCCGGTTTCGGCGGCCAGCTGGCCGATCTTCCATGCCCGGGTTTGCTGCGCCGTCATTTGATCGGTCACCTTCACTTCTGCCGTCGCGGGTGCGCCGGCATGATCACCATAAAGCCTGACGTTACGTCAGAGTTAACCAGATCGG
>JAKBAX010000016.1 GCA_021808785.1 Actinomycetes bacterium
CTTCTGGTGTCTCGACAACCCCAGAATCCCAGTAACGGCGGGCACTTTCGCGGATGGTCCACCCCAGACCCGCCCCAAACGGTGAACAATCGGGGCTAATGAATCCAGATCGCTACGCCGACACCGTATTCGGGGCCGCTCGGCGCGTCCCGGGACGTCACGGCTACATCGCCTACTTCCCGCAGCCGGTCCCTCGCGAGCTGGTGTTGACCGGGCAGGCCATCCTCCTTCTGGCCGACGCCGAAGCTGCGCTCGGACGCCTCGCCGGTGCCGGCCGCCTCCTGCCTGAGCCGCACCTCCTCGTCCAGCCCTACCTGCGGCGAGAAGCAGTCGCCTCCACCAGGATCGAGGGCACACAAGCGTCCCTCTTCGACGTCTTCGACGCCGAGGCCAGCGAGCAGCCTCCCGGCGCGGACGTCGAGGAGGTCGTCAACTACGTCATGGCGATGGAACGGGGCCTCGAACGCCTCAAAACCCTCCCTCTCAGCACCCGTCTGATCCGAGAGATGCACGCGGTAATCCTCGCCGGCGTCCGTGGCCGTGAACGCCAGCCGGGCACCATCCGCACCACTCAGAACTGGGTCGGACCCCCAGGAGCCACAATCGAATCCGCGACCTTCGTACCGCCGCCACCAGACCAGATGGGGGCGCTCCTCGACGACCTCGAACGCCTCATTCACGAGGAACCACGCCTTCCTCCGCTCGTGCAGGCTGCGCTGGTTCACTACCAGTTCGAAACGATCCACCCCTTCCTCGACGGCAACGGACGCCTTGGTCGTCTCTTGATCGTGTTCCTGCTGCTGGTCCGTAACCGTCTGCCCGAACCGCTGCTCTACCTGTCGCCCTACTTCGAGGCTCGCCGTGAGCAGTACTACGACGCCCTGCAGGGCGTCCGCGAGCGTGGCGATTTCGACGGCTGGCTTCGGTTCTTCCTCGACGGCGTCACCAACCAGGCAGCGGACGCCGTAGCACGCGCCGAGCAGCTCACCGACCTCCAAGACCAGTACCGGCGGACAGTCCGAATCCACACCCGCAGCATCGCCAATCAGCTCGTCGACCTCGCCTTCGCCCAGCCAATCCTCACGGCTCGAGTCGTGGAGAGCCGGCTCGGAGTGACCCGCCCCGCTGCCCTCAGCGCCCTGCGCCAGCTCGAACAACTCGGCATCCTCCGCGAGGCGCCAGGCGGCGTTCGCGGACTACTCCGGTGGGTAGCCCCGGAAATCATCAGAGCCCTAACCGACGAGCCCTCACCGTACCCGTCGGCCCACGGCACTTGAGACGGGCGCTCAAGCCTTGAGGTCCGTGCCGACATGAGCTGTGATGAAAGCTGGCCGCCGATAAGCGCAACTATCCCTGAGCGTCGAGATCAGCTCCAGCGGCATTGATCAATTTCCTCCGGGGCTCACGACTTCACGGGCCGTTCAATAGCTTCAAGCGCTTCACCACCGGGCGCCCATCGAACACAACGACCGTCGCAGTCCGCTGGAGGTAACCCGGAAGGTCATCACAGCAATGACGACCGGGACGCGCTCCTTGGCCAGCACGACCACGAACGGAACACCAGGAAGGCGATGGTGAGCTAACGACCCAGGCACCGGATTCCGCTTCAGCTGCTTGAAGTGCGCCAGGGCAGCAGCACGGACAACCTGGTGCGACGTCAGCTGGTCAGTCCCACCCTCAGTTGCACCCGCTCCGAGCTCCCCGCCTCGCGCCCATGACCGCAACGATCCGACCGCCACTCCGGTGGCCGCTGCAGCCTGCGTGTATGTGACGTCGAAGTTCGGAAGCTCGTCGGTGCTCAACGGACTGACGTCGTCTAGCCCCAGTGCTCATCCTGGTAGTGCACCATGTCATCCCCGTAGAGCTGCTTGGTGGCGTTCCCGATCCGCACCCAGAACTCTGCTCCGCCAGGCCCGCTGCCCTTCGGGGGGTTGGCGAAGATCGGCTTCCCGGACGCTGCAACGCTGACAGCGCAGATCGCAGCTTCATTCGCGACGGGGAAGCGGATCCGTACCGTCGCAGCTGTCGTGGCAGAGAGGTTGGTGTCGAGGAGTTGGCGAAGGAAGAGCTCGTAGCCGTCGATGTTGCCTTTGCTTCCGAGCGTCGAGAGGTCCTGCTCCAGTCCCAGGACGTTCCCGTCGTCCTGAACGCCGATGAGGAGCGTGCCTCCTTCGGCGTTGAGAAAACCGCAGACGGTCTTGACGATGACGTGTTCGAGTTTGGGGTCGGCGGCGCCGGTGTGGAGATTCCAGCGTGCCGTCGACTTGAACTCGAGCGTCTGGGACTCGCCCGCCGCAATGAGGTCCTCGACTGCCACCTCGGCGGAGGGCTTTCTCTCTCCCCATAGCGCAGCGAAGCCCTCCCGCACGATGCGTGCGATGAGAGTCCGCCGATGCTCGAGGAACTCCTGATAGTCGAGTTGCTCCCAGCCGACGGGGAGGGCATGGAGGTGGACCTGCTTGGCGAGTCGCTCGGCCGGCACGGTCGCAGAGAGCGCCGGCCAGTAGTTCGACGGGGCCTTGTCGCTGATCGTGGCGTTTTCTGGCCAGTCCAAGAAAGCCATGTTGGCAATGGCATTGACCTGCTTCAGGCCAGTAACTCCGAGCGACGAAAGGTAGTTCTTCGGGAAGAGGTGGTGACGCTCGATGGATCGAGGTGCGGTGACCGCAGGATCGAGGAGGTCCTCGACTCGTACGTCGCTGAAGAGCACCTCTGCGTCCAGAAGGTTCAGGGCCGCAAGGTAGGCAAAGAGCGCAGGCGACCGTGGGGAGGACGTGTCCAGGCGGTTGGGGAGCGAGATGTCCCAGTAGTCCCGGGTGAAGTTGGCGGTCACGAGGCGGTCGAGCTCAGCGAGGAACGCCGGCCCGTCCCCGGGGGCCAGGTCGGAGATCCGCCCGATATCGGAGTCGAACTGGGACTCGGGCGACGAGGTGTATCGGCCCGTCGTGTGGGCCATGAAGAACCAGCGGCTGATCGCGCTGCGCAACGACTTGATGTCGAGCCCGAAGTCCACCCGCCCGATGAGCCACATGCTGTAACTGAAGAGGACGGCGTTGTCCGAGGTGAGCATCTTGCGGCTTCGGAAGCCCGCGCTGCGCAAGCACTTGAGGAACTCGTGCCAGTTTGTGAGGTCCAGGGCCTTCTCTTGGGCCACGGACAGCGTTGCGAACTGCTGTTCGCGCAGGGTCGTGCTCACCTGGCCGGTCTCGAGGTCCTTGCCGCGCAGGATGCTGTACACGTGCTGGAGCCGGGCCCGACGGAAGGCGAGCCCGACCGCGACGCGCAGGAGCTGGTCTGGGCTCGGATCGATGAACGCGTTGCGGGGGCTTGGCCCTGTGACGGTCGGGTCGACGGCAGCCCGGCTGAAGGCTTCGAGCTGCCGGCGTCCCTTCTCCCAGTGGACCGACATCAGCGTGAGGATGAAGTCCGCCTGGTTCAGCTGGACGCCCTCAGAGTTGATCCGCACGAAGATCTCTGCGACCTGCTCCTCGTCGGCGGCAACGCCGAGCTCGACGACCTGGAAGCGAAAGTCGCGGAGATCCCGCACACGGTCAATCCGCTCCTCGAGCAGATCTTGGTGTGCATCGGTCACACCCTCGGTGCGGGTTTCGGAGAGGCGCTGGAGGAAGTTGCGGACCGTGGTCTTGTAACCGCTTGACCACAGAGCCGTGATGTCGGCGATGAACTCCGGGTCTTTCTCGATCGCCGCGTCAGTCACCTCGAACGACTCGTCCTCGGGACGGAAGGCAAGGCGGATGCGCTTCGTCTCGAAGGATTTCGTGAGGACCCGCTCCCCCGTCAGCACGGCGAACAGCGATGTGAGTCGCTGCTGGCCGTCCACGATCAGCATCTGCGGCGCCTTCTCGTGTTCCGACAGCCCGACCTGCCGGGTCCCGACCTCTGCGCCAGTCTCCCAGAACATCAGCGTGCCGATCGGGTACCCGCGGTACATCGAATCGAACAGATCGCGTGTCTTCGCCGACGACCACACGAAGGGCCGCTGGATGTCCGGTAGGGCGATGCGACCATGCTTGATGTCCTCGATCAGGTGCGTGAGCGTGTAGCCCGTGTCCCTGTACAGCGTCGCCATCCGGTCTCCTCCTCTAGAGGTTTTCGCCAGGCACCCGTGCGCGCCGGTATCTCTATCAGGTCTGAGGTGCGTCGGCCGTCGCTGCCAGTCAGCTGCCTTGTCACCCGAAACTGCACCCTCCACGGGGCCGCCGTGGGCAAGCGGATGGGGC
Source organism: Actinomycetes bacterium (assembly GCA_021808785.1). GTDB lineage: Bacteria > Actinomycetota > Acidimicrobiia > Acidimicrobiales > Palsa-688 > JAKCDU01. The sequence continues at coordinate 4,242 of JAKBAX010000016.1, forward strand.
TGGTGGCGCCCGCTGGGTTCGCGCCCCCTTGGCGGTTGACGAGCAATAGCACCGAGCCGGGCCAGGTCGCGCCCAACTCGAATGGCCGCTACCCGTCCTCGAGAGAACGGCCTGGCAACCTGCAGCAACCTCAGGCGGGCCGCAGAGAGCCCTACCGAATGACCGACCGAAGGCAGTCACCGACGCCGATGGCGTCGGACCCGAAGGCCTGGTTCCGACAGGGCCGCGGAGGCACGATTGCGCAACAAAGCCTGGCCCTGCACCTTGCGGTCGGGGATAACCCCCCGAGCCGCCTGCTCGTCTTCCGGGTAACGTGCGGGCCGGGAGGACTCTGTGGCGGTTGTCGATGTCGATGTACCCGAGGTCGGCCAACTGGTGCAGGTGCGTGGCCAGCAGTGGGTCGTGTCAGCCATCGCCCGCAGCACCCAGCCCGTTGACGAGCTGGCGGCCAGCGTCCCGCCGGGACGGACGATGGTGACCCTTACCAGCGTCAGCGACGAGGACCTCGGCGACGAGCTGCGGGTGGTGTGGGAGATCGAGCCCGGCCGGCGCATCCTGCCCGCCAGCGACCTCCCGGACGTGACCACTGGCGACTGGGACGACCCGCAGCGCCTCGGTGCCTTCCTCGACGCGGTCCGGTGGGGGACGGTAGCGAGCGCCGACACCCGAACCCTGCAGGCACCGTTCCGTGCCGGCATCCGCATCGAGGAGTACCAGCTCGAACCAGTCGCCAAGGCGCTGGAGATGCCACGGGTCAACCTTCTCATCGCCGATGACGTCGGGCTGGGAAAGACCATCGAAGCCGGCCTGATCGTCCAGGAGCTGCTGCTCCGCCACCGGGCCCGCCGGGTCGTGGTCGTCTGCCCGGCCTCGCTAACCGGCAAGTGGCAATCGGAGATGGCCGACCGCTTCGGACTGGCCTTCGAGATCCTCGACACCGAGCGCCTGAAGGGCTTGCGGCGCACCAACGGGCTGGAAGCCAACCCGTTCACCGTCTTCCCCCGCACGATCATCAGCCTCCAGTGGTTGCGCACTCCCCGCATCCAACGCCTCCTAGACGAGGTCCTCGACCCCGACACACGCCACAGGGGATTCTTCGATCTGCTGATCGTGGACGAGGCCCACCACTGCGCCCCGCCGGCCCCCACCCGGTCGAAGGGGTACGCCGTCGACTCGAAGCAGACCCGGGCCGTCCGGCGGATGGACGAGCACTCCCATCATCGCCTGTTCCTGAGCGCCACCCCGCACAACGGTTACAGCGAGTCGTGGCAGGCGCTTCTGGAGATGCTCGACCCGCAACGGTTCTTTCGCGGCGTCGAGCCGGACCCTGACGTGGTTCGCCAGGTCATGGTCCGACGTCTCAAGGACGACATCGTCGACGCTGACGGCGCCCCCCGCTTCCCGGCGCGGATCACCAGCGCCGTCGAAGTCCGCTACCGCGACGACGAGCAGGTCGGTCACCAGCTCCTCGAGTCCTACACCGCCTCCCGTCGCCGCCAGCCCGGCGTGGTCACCGGCCGGCTCAATGACCTCGTCACCTTGTTGCTCAAGAAGCGGCTCTTCTCCTCGCCCGCAGCGTTCCACCGCACCCTGGGCGTGCACGCCGACAGCCTCCGTCGCGCCGCTGGCGACCGTGTGGGGTCCCGACCATCGGTGATCGGGACCGCCCATCGAACCGCGAACCGACAGGCAGACGTGGACACCGAGCTTCCTGAGTGGCTCGCCGAGGCGCTCGAGTGGGACAGCGAACCCTCGACGGAGCAGGAAGGTGAGGAAGGCGAAGAGGACCTGCTGTTGGCCCGGGCCGCTGATCTCCTCGGGGAAACGGATCAGCGAGCTGCGGAAGGCCCAACTGCGAACGGCGCAGCAGCGACGCTGGACGAGCTGTCTCTCTGGGCGCAACGCCACGCCGAAGCCGAGGACAGCAAGGCCAAGGCCCTGATCGCCATGCTCGAGCGCGTGTGTCGCCCGGACGGGCGATGGAACGACGAACGCGTCGTCGTGTTCACCGAGTACCTCGACACTTTGCAGTGGCTCGCTGGCATCCTCACGGCTCGCGGGCTGGGCGGCGTCCGTCTCGGGCTGCTTCACGGCGGGATGGACCCCGTCGCCCGGGACCACCTGAAAGCCGCGTTCCAGGCCGACCCCAGTCGCGACCCCGTGCGCATCCTGCTGGCGACGGACGCCGCCAGCGAGGGCATCGACCTCCAGCACCACTGCCACCGCCTGGTCAACTACGACATCCCGTTCAACCCCAACCGGCTGGAGCAGCGGATCGGTCGCCTCGACCGGTTCGGGCAAGCCCACCCGATCGAGGTCACCCACTTCGTCGGCGCAGGCTGGCAGGAGGCCCCCGCCGGCTCCTTCGAGGCCGACCTCGAGTTCCTGAGCCGAGTTGCGGCCAAGGTCGCCGTCGAACGTCGAGACCTAGGCAGCGTCAACCCGGTCCTCGCCGCCGCGGTCGAAGCCCGGATGCTCGGCGGCGCCGTCTTCGCCGACCCGACCGTCGTCGACCCAACACCATCTACGGCCTCGCTGCGCGCCGAACACGACCTGCGCCGAGCTGCGGCCCGGCTCCGTGACCAGCTCGACAGCAGCAAGCGGCGGCTCCACGTGGCTCCGGCCAACGTCCGCCGGGTCGTCGACACCGCCCTCGCCCTCGCCGGCCAACCACCCTTGGAGGATCTCGACGGCGGCCGGATCGCCCCGCCCGCTCTAAGGGGCGGGTGGGAACGCACCGTCGCCGGTCTGCCGGACCCCCTCGACGGAACCTTGCGTCCCTTGACCTTCGACGCCGATGTCGCAGCCATAGGCGACGGCGTCGCCGGCGACGTGGTCCTCGCCCACCTCGAGCACCCACTCGTCGCGCAGAGCACCCGGCTGCTACGCAGCGCCGTCTGGGGAGGCCGCCTGGCCCTCCACCGCGTCGCTGGGATCACGTACCGACCCCCCGACGGGCTCGACACCGACGGGCTCCTCGTCGCCGTGTTCGCCCGCCTGGTCGTGGTCGGCGGCGACGGCGCCCGCATCCACGAGGAGGTCATCCTTGCGGGGCGGCACCTGCCCAACACCGGCCGCACCCGCCGCGTCGAGCTCGACGCCGCCCGCTACGCCGACCTGCGAACGGCTGTGGAGGAAGCCCTTGACCCCGCAACATGCCGGGTCGGGCCGCCCGGAGCCGCCGCTCGACTTGCGGCGGCCTGGTCGGAGCTCACCCCCCGCCTGGCCGAGGACCTCGACCGGCGTGCCACCCAACAACTCGAAGCGCTCGAGCGGACGATCACCACTCGACGGCAGGCTGAGGCCGACCGAACCGCTGCCATCTTCGATCAGCTGGAGACCACGCTCCGCCGCGCCCTCGAAGGCCCGGGAGCGCAGCAGCTCAGCTTTGACGACCTCGACGTTGCCTCCCGCCAGCAGATCGCTCGGGACCGTCGGGCCTGGCAGGACCGCCTCGATGGCGTCGCCGACGCCCGGCGCCGGGAGCTCGCCGTCGTTGAACGCCGCTTCGCTGGCATACGCCACCTGGTGTTCCCCATCGCCGTGGTCTGCGCCAGCCCCCAACCATGACCGTCCGACGACCATGAGCCCCGCCCGACGACCGGCCGGCACCCGACCCGCCCGCCACGGCTGGATGGACCTGCTCCAGACCACCGGACCGTGGCTCACCGTCCCTGTGGTCGAGCGGATCCTCCCCGATGGTCCCGCCCGGGTGCCCACGCCCGTCCGCCACCGCCTCCGGGCGGCCGTCCTGCAGGCTCTCGCCGACAACGGCGCCAGCCGGCAGCGCGTCGTCGAAGACGTCCTGGCCGACGCCCTGGACTGGGCCGGGCACCTCCGTCTGAGCGCACAGATCCCCGACAGCCTCGCCGAGCCCGTACCCGAGCACACCGCCGTCGTCCGGCCCTCACTGGCGTTCTACGCCGAGCCGCCCGACCAAGACGATGGGGAAATGGCCGACGTGGCCGATGACACCGGCTCGGTTGTCGAAGACGACGGCGACACGGATCGGGAGGGGCCCGGCGACCCGGGATCAGCAACTGCTGTCGGGCCGTGGCGGCTCCTGGGGATGCTCAGCCCATGGGGCACCCACCCCCTCGCCCGCGTCGACCTTGACGGGTGGGCCGCCAGCCCTGTCGAGCGCCTGGCCACCCTGCTGCGGGCCAGGGACGTCCCGGTCGGGTTGGTCACTGACGGCCGATGGTGGACCGTTGTCTGGGCGCCAAGAGGTGCCACCGTCGCCACCGCGACCTGGGACGCCGGTCTCTGGAGCGAGGAACCCGAGACCCTCGACGGCTTCGTCGCCCTCCTCGAACGAGCCCGCTTCCTCGCCGTCCCCGCGCCCGACACCCTCCCCGCCTTGTTCCGGGAGAGCCTCGACCGGCAAGAGGAGATCACCGAGGGCCTCGGCCGCCAGGTCCGTGACGCCGTGGAGCTCCTCGTCACCACTCTCGACACCCTCGACAAGGAGACAGGCCGCACCCTGCTCGCTGCAGTAACCGACGACGAGCTCTACGACGGCGCCGTCACAGTGATGATGCGCCTCGTCTTCCTCCTCTTCGCCGAGGAGCGCCGACTCCTACCCTCCGACGACGGGACCTACCTCGACGCGTACAGCGTCGGCCGCCTCGTCGACAAGCTCGAGGACCGCGCCGCGCTGACCGGTGAAGCCGCCCTCGAATACTCCACGTCCGCATGGCATCGATTGCTCGCCGTCAGCCGGGCCGTCCACCAAGGCATCGCACACGAGGACCTGCGACTACCTGCGTACGGCGGCGGCCTGTTCGACCCCGACCGCTACCCCTGGCTCGAAGGCCGGACCGTCAACGAACCACCCAACGTGTCACCGCCCCGAGTCGACGACCGCACGGTGCTGCGCATGCTCCGAGCCGTGCAGTTCGTCGACATCGGCGGCCAGCGCCGTCGTCTCACCTTCCGGTCCCTCGACGTCGAACAGATCGGCTACGTCTACGAGGGCCTCCTCGAGCTCGAGGTCCGCACCGCCGAATCACCAATGGTCCTTCTCGCTCGACCCGCCGGCGGAAAGCGACCGAAGGCACCCGGCGAGGTGACCATCGCCGACTGGTCCGAAGCCCTCGACGAGCTGACCCCCGCCGAGCAGACCACCTGGCTCACAGACCGGACCGGCTGGAGCGCAGCCCGAGCCACCCGCACCCTCGACGCCACACTCGAGCCGCCCGACCGCAACAGACTGGGGGCCGCCTGCGACGGCGACCACAGCCTCGCAGACCTCCTCACCCCGCTCTACGGCGCACTCCGGCCCCGCCCCGACGGACGCCCCGCCATCCTCGACACCGGCGGCCGGTACCTGGCCGCCAGCCTCCGGCGGGCCGCCACGGGCACCCACTACACGGCCCGATCCCTCGCCGAGGACATCGCCGGCAACGCCATCGAACCCCTCGTCTACCGGCCCGGCCCGCTCGAGACCTCCGATCGCGCAGCCTGGCGCCTCCGCCCGTCCAGCGAGATCCTCGCCCTCCGCGTCGCTGACATCGCCATGGGCTCGGGTGCGTTCCTTGTTGCCGCCTGCCGTTACCTCGCCGACCGGCTCCTCGAGGCGTGGGACGCAGAAGGCCGCACCGACGCCCAGCGCGCCGTCCTCGCACGCGCCGGCCGCTCCCACGCGTCAGACGCCGAGGTCGAACCCGTCCTTCTCGACGCCCGCCGACTCGTCACCGAGCACTGCCTCTACGGCACCGACATCAACCCCCTCGCCGTCGAGATGGCCAAGCTCAGCCTCTGGCTCATCACCATGGACCGCCAACGCCCGTTCGGGTTCCTCGACGACCGACTTCGCTGCGGTGACAGCCTCCTCGGCCTCGTCGCCGTCGACCAGCTCGAGTACCTGCACCTCGACCCGTCCGGCAACCACCAGCTCCACTCGACGACACCACGCATCCGGCCGCTCCTCGCGTCGGCTGCCGACATCCGCCGGCGGATCACCGCCCAGTCGGTCGTGTCCGCCCGCGACGTCGAGCACAAGGCCAGCCTCCTCGCCGAAGCCGAGGCCCTCACCGCGGATCTCGCAACCATCGCCGACGCCGTCACCGCCACCGGCCTCGTCGCCGCCGGCCGCAACACCCGGGACCAGGCCCTCGCCTTCGCCCTCCTCGCCGACCGGGTAGACACGGCCGTCACCCACGGCAACCTCTCCAACCTCCGCCGCGAAGCCGACACCGACCTCCAACGGGGCCGCCCCGCCGGTACGACGCCCCGGCGCACCCTGCAATGGCCTCTTGCCTTCCCCGAGGTCTTCGCCGACAACCCCGACCCGGGCTTCGACGCCATCATTGGCAACCCACCCTTCCTCGGCGGATCCAAGATCAGTGGCCATCTCGGAGCCGACTACCGACAGTGGCTGCAAGTGTGGGACGCCAGGAATGTAAAGGGCAACGCAGATCTTGTGGCATCATTTGTTCTTCGCTCCGAGCGGCTCTTGTCCCGGCGTGGTCAGCTCGGGTGTATCGCCGTCAACACTCTGGTTCAAGGTGACACCTTGGAAGTCGGGCTTCTTCGACTTTCCGAGAGGGGCATCACAATTAGAAGAGGTCGCGCGAGCCACAAGTGGCCCAGCCGAAGCGCAAACTTGGAGATAATTGATCTTTGGGCTAGCCGGACCGAACCCCTGCCAGCGGCCACCTGCTGGCTCGATGGAGAGGAAGTCCCGCATATCGGTCCCGACCTTGAACCTATTGGTAGCGTGACGGGTCGCCCTCAGCGACTCCGCTCAAATGATGACTTAGCGTTTAACGGAAGTAGAATCGAGGGGCTAGGGTTCACGCTTACGCACAACCAGGCGGCTGCAATGCTCGAGCGGGACTCGAGATACGGTGATGTCGTTCAACTTTATGTTATAGGCAGAGATATCAACCAGCGTCCAGACACCTCCGCCAGCCGGCATGTCATCAACTTTCGAGACTGGTCGCTGCAGCGATGTGCTGAATACCCTGAGGCATTTGAGATCATTCGACGACTAGTAAGGCCTGAGCGCGAGCGGAACAATCGATCTAGCTACCGAGATCGATGGTGGTGGTATGGCGAGCGACGTGTCGGGCTTTACGAAACCATCGCCAAACTCGACCATGTCCTCGCCATCTCACTTGTCGGCAGCACGCTTCTTCCCGTCCGGATGCCAACCGGCCAAGTCTTTGCCCACAAATGTGGCGTATTCGCCTTCGACGACTTCGCCAACCTGGCGCTTCTGAGCTCCAACGTCCACGCCACCTGGGTGATCCGCTACACCTCCACGATGCGGACTGACATCAACTATTCGCCGTCGGACGTCTTCGCCACCTTTCCCCGACCCGACCTCAGCGACGAGCTTGAGGAGCTCGGTAGGCGGCTTGATACCGAGCGTCGAGCCCTCATGTTGGGCCGTAGCTGGGGGTTGACCACTACCTACAACCACGTCCACGACCCGAGTGAGCGCGACCCGGAGGTGGTCAACCTTCGCGACATCCACGCGGCCATAGACCGGGCGGTCTTCGACGCCTACGGGTGGCACGACCTCGACCCCGAGATCGGGTACCACCGCACCAAGATCGGCATCCGCTGGACGGTCAGTCCCCGGGTCCGTTTCGAGATCCTCGACCGGCTTCTCGCCGAGAACCACCGCCGCCATGCCATCGAGTCCGGCCACGTCACGTAGCAAGTCGATGCGTGTCGTGCTTGACCTGCTGCGAGCTCGCCCGAGGACACCGTCACACGCATCCGGTCAGCTGCGGTGACGTTCGACGAGGTCGACGTGAGTCGCTGGGACACGCTCCAGACCGAGCCGATGGGCGAGGAAGGCAAACTGTGGGTTGATGACCCGATGGTTCCCGGTCGATGGCTGTTCAAGCCCCGCCGCCTGCAGCGCGACCGCCGTCATGGCGGCTTCCCTCGTGGTGACGACTGGGCTGAAGTGCTCGCGTCGGGCGCCGCCGCAGCGATCGGTCTCCCCGCTGCCCTGGTGCTCCCAGCATCCCGCGCCGGGCAGCTCGGGGTCATCTCCCGTGACGTCACCGCCGGTCGGCGCCTCGTTGGCGGGAACGAGTTACTCTTCGCACTCGACTGCACCTACCCCGCTACCAAAGTCGGCACCGTTCGCGGCTACAGCCTGGACCGGACCTTCGCTGCCCTTGACGAATTGCAGGTCGGGGCGCCTCCATGTCCTGGTGCTCCCACCCAGACCGCCGCGTCCGTCTTCGCCGGCTACCTAATCCTCGACGCGTGGATCGCCAACCAGGACCGCCACCACGGCAACTGGGGCGTCCTCGACGACCAGACCGGCGCCGATCCCCCTTTCCTCGCCCCTTCCTTCGACCACGGCAGCAGCCTCGGCTTCCAGCTCCACGACGCAGTCAAGGCCCAAAAGCTCACCGGAGGCGATGTCGCAGCGTGGGCCGCCCGGGGCTTCTGCCGGCCGATGGACGGAAGGCCCCGGCTGGTCGATCTCGCTCTTGTGGCCGTACGTACCGTAGGCGCCCCCGCCGGCCACTGGGTTGATCGACTGGGTCAGCTTTCCGGTGACGATGAGTCATCGCTGCTCGAAGCCCTCCCCGACGGCAGAATGTCACAGGTGAGCCGTAGGTTTGCCCAGGCGCTGATGACGACGAACCGAAGGAGGTTGCTCGATGGCCCTTGACCTGACACGGGATGCTGCGACGGCCACCCTTGAGCAGGCTGCCCACGTGCTCTACGTCGCCTGGCAGCAGCCCGACCGGACGATAACCCCCGTCGGCCGACTGACACTTGGCTTGGACGGAACCTACGAGTTTCGTTACCTGACCCGGGCGAGCGAGATCATGGGTCGGCCGTTCACGAGCTTCCCGAGCTTCGACACGGTCTACCGCTCGGAGCGCCTTTTTCCGTTCTTCGAGAACCGCATGGTTCCTACCGGACGGAGCGACTACCCGGATTGGGCTGTGTCGGTCGGCCTCGACGCTGACGCCGACCCGTTCGAGGTGTTGGCGTCGAGTGGCGGTCCGAGGGCCACCGACACCCTCGAGTTGTTTCGACCGCCGGCCGTCGACCGCTCCCTCCAGCGGGCATCGATGCGCTTCTTGGTACGGGGGGTCCGCCACCGCGGGGAGAAGGCCCAGGACGCAGTTGACCACCTCCGGCCCGGTGACCGGCTGGCGGTCCGTCCAGATAGAGACAACGACGTGGACCCTCTTGCCCTGCTGGTCCAACCGAGCACCGGCGTCCCGGTTGGATGGGTGCCGGCGTACCTCTGCCCGGTGCTGCACCGCTTGTCAGCTGCCAATGGCGGCGACTTCTCGAGCGTCGTCGTGACCGTCCGCCACGTCGGTGACCGCAAGGGTCCGAGCCACTTTCGGCTGCTGTGCGACCTCGAGTTCCCTTGGCCCTTCGAGGACGATCCCTTCGACACTGCAACGTTCGACTGCCGGTGACCGACCCGGCTGGAGTCGGCTCCTACCGTGTCCGTGCTGAGTTGGAGGACTTCCTCGAGCGCGACCTCCTCGGTCCGTGGGACGGCCCGGAAGAAGAGCTGCCACCCGGGACCCCGCCTGCTGAGCGGTACATCCTCGGCCGGCTCGTCCCGTGCCGACCGGCGGCCGATCGTCCTGCGGTGGAGCCCGAGGCCTCAGACGCTGACCTGGTCGACCGGGACCTCGTGGACGCCGACGATGATCCCGAAGCACCCGAGAGCCAGGCGTCGGTCCGCTCCGGGACCATGGCCGCATCCAGCCTTGGACTCAGCTTCGAGGTCCCTGACAACATCGACGCTGTACGGGTCACCGCCAGCTGGGGTCGGTATCAGCGCAGCCCGTCGGAGTTTCACCAGACCGAGCAGGGGCGGCCGGCGACCGTCTGGCGCCGCGTGCCCGTGGCCGGCACATGCCTCGTGGACCTCGATGTCGCCGGCGACCGGTCGCTCATCCCCGTCCCCGAGACTGAAGGCGTCGAGCTTCGGGTCACCGTCCGGCACCGGCCGGGTCGCCGCCTCGTCGACCTGGCCCTGGTCAACGGGCAACCTGCGCCGGTCGGCAGCCCCGACCTGTCCCGGCTGTACCAAGTCCAGCTGTCGGTCACGGCCCCCGACGGCGGGCAAGCGGTCTTCATCGCACACAACGACCCCGAGCTCGGGGAGCTACCGGCCAGCCACGACGACGAGCGACTCGAGCTCGCCCTCCTCTACCGCCAGCACCGCCAGTACGCCCACGGCCGCCAGTGCGCCGTCGACGCCGACGTCCGACCCGATGAGCTTCGGGCCTGGAAGCTCACCACCACCAGCTTCCCAGCCGCCGACGTACCGCTGACGGTCCCAGCAGGGGTCGAGCAGATGCCAGGGGCGGTGCTCGACATGGCCCGGCTCGGTAGCCAGGACCTCGCACGCGACGACTTGGTCCGGGCCCTCCGGCCTCTCGTCACCGGGTACCGGACCTGGCTCGACGAGCAGGCCGCCCGCCTGGACTCCGACGCAGAGATCCGGCGCTACGGCGAGGCGGGGAGTCGGATGCTCCAACGCGGGCACCAGTTCGCTGACCGCCTCGAGCGGGCAGTCGACCTGCTGCGCGACGACCCGTCGGCTCGAGAGGCGTTCCGGTTTGCCAACCAGGCCATGGCGCTCCAACGGGTCCGCACGGAGTTGGTCCGCACCCGCCTCGCCGAACCCGATCGCAGCGCGGAGTCCGTCCTCACCGAGCTCGACATCCCGGCCCGACGCAGCTGGAGACCGTTCCAGCTGGCATTTGTCCTCCTGTGCCTTCCCGGGCTCACCGACCCGGCTCATCCCGACGCTCACCGCTCTGAGAGCGACGGGCAAGCCCAGCTGCTGTTCTTCCCTACCGGCGGCGGCAAGACGGAGAGCTATCTCGGCTTGACCGCCTACACCTTCGCCATTCGCCGCCTCCAAGGTGTCGTCGGTACCAGCACCCTCGACGCCACTGACAGCACCGGCCGTGACGGCACTGACGGTGTGGCTGTTCTGATGCGCTACACCCTTCGGCTGCTCACGGCCCAGCAGTTCGCTCGGGCTGCGTCGCTCATCAGCGCCTGCGAAGCCCTCCGTCGCGAACGACTCGCCAGCGGGGACACCCGCTGGGGGAACGTCCCGTTCCGGGTCGGGTTGTGGGTCGGGTCGTCAGTGACCCCCAACTCGTTCGAGGAAGCGCAGCGCCAGATCGACGATGACCGAGGCAGCCGGAGCGGCACCGGCGGTGTCCTGCAGCTGGTGGCCTGCCCGTGGTGCGGGTCGCGTCTCAGCTACGCCGACTTGCGCACCGACCGGGCTCGGCGCCGAGTGCTGCTGTTCTGTTCGGATCCCGAAGGCCGCTGCCTCTTCACGGAGCGCCAGTCGCCGGGCGAGGGCATCCCGGTGCTCACCGTCGACGAGGAGCTCTACCGGCTGACTCCCTCGCTGGTCATCGCAACGGTCGACAAGCTGGCGCAGCTGCCGTGGAAGGCGGCCACCGCCACCCTCTTCGGTCTCGTCACCGAGCGCTGCCCACGCCACGGCTGGCGGAACCCTGACTTCGACCAGGTGTGCCGAGGGCGCCACCCGGCCGCCTCCGGCCTGCCGGCCACGACCTCCGAGCCGGCCCTTCCGCTCCGCCCGCCGGACCTGATCATCCAGGACGAGCTGCACCTCATCAGCGATGCCCTGGGCTCGCTCGTCGGGCTGTACGAGACGGTCATCGACCGCCTCGCCAGCCGGCCCGGACCGTCCGGGCCGATCCGTCCCGTGCTTGTTGCGTCCACTGCGACCGTCCGGCGCGCCGCCGACCAGGTGGAGCAGGTCTTCGCCCGGGATCTGGCCGTGTTCCCGCCGCAGATCCTCGACGCCGGTCGGACGTTCTTCTCCACGCCGGTGCCGCCGAGCCCGGTTACGCCGGCCCGCCGCTATCGGGGCATCCTCGCCTCCGGCGAGCGGATGACCGCCATCGAGATCCGAGTCGTTGCTGCGGTCCTCGAGCATGCCCAGGCGCTCATCGATCGGCACGGCAGCGCCGCCGACCCGTACATGACCGTGGTGGACTACTTCACCTCCACCCGGGACCTGGCCAGCATGCGCCGCCTCGTCGACGACGACATCGCCGACCGCCTGGCCAGTCGACAGGTGCGCACCCGACGCCGCCGACCGAACGTCGCGGAGCTCACCAGCCGGATGCCGAGCGCCCGGATCTCCGCGACACTTGCGGACCTCGAGCAACCGTTCGACCCTACCTACGACACCTCCGCCGCGCTCGACGCCCTCCGAGCGCAGAGCAAAGCCGGCCAGACCCTGACAGCCCGCCGTCCCGACGGGGTCGCCCAACCCCTCGACGTTCTGCTGGCCACAAGCATGCTGCAAGTCGGCGTCGACGTGCCCCGCCTGGGGTTGATGGCTGTCACTGGCCAACCAAAGAACACCGCCGAGTACATCCAGGCCACCTCCCGGGTCGGGCGCGACCCCGCACGACCGGGGCTCGTGCTCGCCATCTACCAGTGGGCGCGCCCCAGGGACCTTGCCCACTACGAGACGTTCGGTCACTACCACGCCACCTTCGGGGCGATGGTCGAAGGTCTCACCACGACGCCGTTCAGCGACCGGGCGCTGGATCGCGGGTTGACCGGCATCCTGGTCTCTGCCATCCGACACGGGAGCAGCGACGCGCTGGCCAACGTCGCCGCCCAGACCGTCGGGCTCGACGGTGCGGCCATCACTGCGCTGGTCGATGACATCACCCGTCGGGCGTTGCGAGTGACCCACGACCAGGGGCAGGCGGAGCAGGTCGGGCGCCGCCTCCGGCATCGGCTCGAGGTGTGGGGCGAAAGGCGTCGCCGTCTGGCCACCGGCGTCCTCGGCTACGAAGAAGGCAAAGACGTTGCCGGGCTGCTCCGCAGCCCCGAGGACGGGGACTGGGACCAGTGGAGCGTGCCCCGCAGCCTCCGAGAGGTCGAGCCTGAGATCCTGCTCCAACTCCAACGGAGCGACCACAGCGCCGAGGACTCCCCTCCATGGCGCTACCGCGAACCGGACGGGTCGGCATCGTGACCGACACTGCACGCACAGGTCGACTATCGGAGCCGACCCGCATCGGATCCGCCCGGCCCAGCGGCCTGGTGACCACCGCCGGGGTCGGAGCCGTCGTCGACCTCCCTTCGATGAGCGTCATCGTCAGAGGCCTCAACACGTGGAGCCCCGAACACGCCGATGTCATCACCGAACCGAGGTTGCTGCGTGAAGTGCAGTCAGTCCTCGGCGACCAAGTGCGAGCGTTGCGCAAGGCGCCGTGGGATCCGTCTACCGCCGACGAGCCGTGGGCGCGTACCGGCGTGCCGGTTTCGCCTTTCCCCCGGTGGGTCCGCTGCCCTCGGTGCTACCGGCTCGGGCCGCTCGACCCGCCCGGCCAGTTCACCCTGGTTCATCGTTGGGGGCGCCGACCCGACCTGGCGAAGTGGGTCCACTCGTATTGCGACCGGCAGGCCCACACAAGTGACGGCCGGAAACGACCGTGCCTGCCGGCCCGCTTCCTCGTCACCTGCCCGGTCGGTCACCTCGACGACTTCCCCTACGTCGAGTTCGTCCATCACGGAAAGGCGTGCGCCGCCCCGAAGCTGGCGATGAGCGACTCGGCCAGCACCCTCGGCCCCCGCGTCACCATCCGCTGCGCGGAGTGCGGGGATAGCCGCAACATCCAGGAGGCAGCCGGCCAGGAGGGCTACCGGCACCTGCCTGGCTGCCGGGGCCGTCATCCGCACCTGCAACGCTTCGAGGAGTGCGGGCGACCGAGCAAGCTGACGGTGCTTGGGTCGTCGAACCTGTGGTTTTCCGTGACCGCCAGCGCCCTGCACCTCCCTCAGAGCCTGACGATCGCTGACGTCGTCGAAGCCAACTGGAACGTTCTGGCGTCACAGACTGACCGGGCGGTGGTCGGGGTTCTCGTCGACAGCATGGACCAGCTCCGTGCGCTGCGGGCCTATCCCCTCGACGAGGTGTGGGCCGCCATCGAAGGTCTTCGCGCTGGAGGCGGGCCCCGACCGCCGGACCCGACCGGAGGACTCCTAGACGCCGAATGGCAGCTGCTCGCCCGCCCGACGAGCGACCGCCAGGACGACGACTTCCGTGCCGTACCGACCCCGTCTCCTGATGGTTACGAGGCTCTGCTCGACCAGGTGGTGCAGGTCAACCGTCTGCGTGAGGTGCGGGCCGTTGTCGGCTTCACCCGCCTCGTCGCCCCCGAACGCCGCGACCTGGCGCCAACCAACCGGCTTCCCTTGACGATCGGTACGCCCGAGTGGGTGCCAGCGGTCGAGCAGCGAGGGGAAGGGGTCTTCCTGCAACTGCGAGAAGATCGGATCGCCACCTGGGAGGGGACCGTCGCCGACCACCCCCGGATCGAAGCACTTCGTCGCGCCTACGGACGCTGGGCTGCCAACCGCGACCAGACCCCGGACCCCGCCTTCCCGATCCCGAGGTACGTGCTCCTCCACACCTTCAGCCATTTGCTCATCCGTCAGATCGCGCTGGAGTGCGGCTACTCGTCTGCCAGCCTGCGCGAACGCTTGTACCTCGGCCAACCGGGTCGGCGGGCTGCTGGGATTCTCCTGTCCACGGCATCCAGCGACAGTGAGGGGACCCTCGGCGGGCTCGTCGCCCTCGGTGCCGCCCGCCACCTGCAACGGCTGCTCGACTTGTCATTCGAAGAGGCTCGCCGCTGCTCGTCGGACCCGCTGTGCGCCGAGCACGTCCCGCATGACCCCTCCGACCAGCTCCACGGCGCCGCCTGCCACGCCTGCCTGTTCGCCTCCGAGACGTCCTGCGAGGCCAACAACCGCTGGCTCGATAGGGCGGTCCTCGTCGACCTCACCGGAGACGGCTTGGCCTTGTCCCGATGATCGAGGACGTTGCGACGATCGCTGCGTTGCTCGCCGAACGTCTCCCCGCCGCTGACCTTCAACGGCTGGCTGAAGCGGCGGGTCGGGGACTGACGGGGCTCGGCGAGCTGCGGGCCTCAGCCGCCAACCCGAGCCTCCGAGACGCCTGCAACGATCTCGCCGACTCCTGGCGTCACGAGGGGGAGCTGCAGCCCGGCTGGGTCTCTGGAGCGCTTGCTGGGGCCGCGACCGCCGCCGCCCGCATGAGACACCATCGGCTGGTCGACGTGGTCTGGACAGGTCCCGAATCCGATGTCGACACCAGCAGGCTCACCGCCCCCACCGTGGCTGAACTCATCGACGCCGCCCGTAGCGAGATCTGGCTGGTCAGTTTTGCGACCCGCAACGACCAGGGCATCGCCGACGCCCTCGCTGCAGCGCTACGCCGCAACGTCGAGATCAATGCCCTTGTCGAACGTCACGCCGACAACCCTGCCTACAGCAGTGGCGCCACCGCATTCTCGGGGCTGGACCTCCGCCGCCTCGTCTGGCCAGCAGTGGCCCGTCCAGCCGGAGCGGCCCTCCATGCCAAGCTCATCGTCGTGGACCGCAGCATTGCCCTCGTCGGAAGCGCCAACCTCACGGGACGCGCCATGACCGACAACCTCGAGTGCGGGGTGCTGTTGCGAGGCGGCCCTGAGCCCTCAGCTATCGTGGCGCACCTCGAGGGCCTCGTCAGATGCAAGGTCCTCCGGCCGGCGTGATAAGTACCGTGCCCGAGATCGGGCCTTTGCCTTACTCGACGATCCTGCTCGTGGAGTCCGCCGAACCGCAAAGGCGGTGGGTCGGATGAGGAACCGACAGCCTTCTGCCAACACGGCCAGGACCCAGCGACACACCCGCCGGCAACAACGGTCGCCTCAGCCGATCACCTTTCGAAGCGATGGGGCCGCCACCAGCTCACTCTGCTTGCGCTTCCGCTCGGTGCGAGACAACGCGGTGAATCCCACGATTAATGCGTGGGCGGCGTTGCGGAGATGTGCCTCGTCGGGAATGCCGGGCGGCCAGGCGTCGGCCTTGACGCCGAGGTCGAGGCGTCGGACATCGTTCACCTCGAGCCCGTAGACCAGGTCGTCGTCGGCGGTCCTGAGGTCAGCAGGGGAACAACCGACATCGAGTAGTAGCTGCTCGCGGTACACCGAGATGCCATCGTCGTCGGGCTTGAACGCTCCGCTGGATGGCCGGACAGCACCAGTCAGGCTGTCAGTTACCACCATCGAGGGTTTGGCCTTCACACGCCGGAGGACAACCTCGTCGCCAGCGATCGACGGATCGTCACCATTGGCCGACTCCGACTCCGACTCCGACTCCGACTCCGACTCCGACTCGGGCATCGGTCAGGCGAAGGCTCCAACGCGCTCAGACAGGTAGCTCAGCCGGCGGGCGGCTGCCCCGAGCACTTGTGCGTCGGGGTCACCCTCGACGGCAACGCCTCCGTCGGCGTCGACTCCAAACACGAAGGCCTCTCCCTCACCGCTGACCTCGATCTCGAGGCTGTCGCCACCGACCAGCCACTCGGCCTGCACACCCCCGTCGGGGAGCGGCACGAACTGCGGTGGCACCGAGGCCGGCGTCAGGAGGCTCTGCAGCACGTCCATCAGGGTGGTGACGGCGCGGTACGTGACGCGCGATGCACGGTGTCCGTCCCACCCTGGTGGCAACGCTAGAAGTCCGTTGAGCGACTGTTCGATCCACGCTCGGTACCACAGGTTCCCTTGGAGCGTCACCGGGCGCGACGACCGGGGAATGCTCGACAAGTAGGCAGTGGTCCCGGCGACGCCGACTGCGCGAGCCGTGGGCCGAGGCGTGGTTGCGCTCTGTGGCACGTCAATGACCGTCATTGGGTCCTCTTCCACGTTCGATGCATCGACTCGGTGGTCACCTCGGTGAAGCTCCGCACGACATGTTCGTGTGCTTCATCCAGGAACGCCAACGTAGTGTCACCGTTCCCCTGTTCGGCAGCACCTCGCACGGTAACGGTAAGGAATGCAGTCGGGCCTCCGTCGAGCTCCGTGCCCGGTTCGACCGAGAGGTAGAGCCGGACTGGGGTCACGCCCATCTCGGGCACGACGAAGCTTGCGCTGGCTCGCACTTGCTCGGGCCTGCCGAGTTCGTCCAGTTGTGGCCACCGGAGACCGGACAGCACTTCGTCGGCTGGACGGTTGACCAGCTCGGGGATGGAGTTGATGTAGGTCAGCTCTACCTGGACGACGTCAAGGACGCCAAGTGTCTCCTCTGCGAGGAAGGCTTCCAGGTCGGCCCGGCGATCTGCGAACAAGCCGCGGATGGCCCCGTAGCGGGGATACGCCCCGCCCTTCGACCCACGTCGCCAGTTGACCACCAGCCGGTCGTTCTGCACTTGGACCAGTTCAGTGTGGTCCTCATTCAGGAACCAGTAGCGGCTTGACGGCACGGGCCCGAACCCGAGCTGGAACACTGGGCCGCCCGCCGGAGAAGCCTCGATCTGCGGAGGGAGCGGCGGCATCTCCTGAACATGCGGATACTGCTCCCGCCACCGCTCCCGGAGCGGTCCGAGCGCGATCCCTCGGACACCGAACAGGCTCCGGAACTGGATGCCGGCGGCGACCTCAGCAACCGGCGGCTCATCGAAGGAGGCCAGATGACCGGAGGGCTCCTCGTGCGCTGCCACGCAACGAAGCCTAGGTGCCGACTCTCGTCGAGGTCTGGCCCGGCCTCAAGGGCCTGGCTCCCACAGAGGAGCCGGACGAGGAGAGTCCTTCCCGACCGACCTCTCCTGGCCTTGCGGTCGGCGTCAAACGGCTAGCGGAGACAGCCCAGGATTACAGCGACACATAGGCACCCAAGGGTGCGAGGCCCTGGCGGCCCCTCGACCGTGCCGCGGCCAACGAGGGCAGTGAGCCCGGCGCCGGCCCCGGAACCCCTGCCACCGACCACCACCCTGTGTGGCCGCTGCCTGCCGCCGATCCGACCGGATGCGGGTGCGGGCGCAGGTGTGGACGCCGGCTGCGCCGGCGAGGAGGGAAGGGCCATCCGTAGCGGGCGTCGCGGCGCACGGCTGGTGGTGCGGCTGCCGCCCCCCTCACTGCCGCCCGTCCCCCCTCCGGGGGGACGGTTGGCCTCTGGGGCGGCTGCCCCGACCTGGCGGCTGGGGGACGCGCCGAGCGTGGCGGCGAGCCCGGACGGCTCCCGGCTGTCGAAGGCATCAGGTCGGCAGGTTCGGCGCCGACCGGACCCCGCCGCCGAGAATCTGCGGGTCGGGGACCTTGCCACGATCCTTGACAGGCCCCAGGAAAGCGCCTCTAAGCAGGGAATTTCCTCTTCCGGGACGGGCCTGCACGATTTTGGTGTGGCAAGGGTTATGTCAAGGATCGCGTCAAGGGTGGGGGCGCATCGTGGCGGCCATGACCACAGCACCCGCCCTGTTCGCCCGCCTTGCCGCCGACCTGGAGCAGCGCCTCGCCCGGCTCGCCACCGGACCGTCGGCCGCTACGTGGGCCTCCCGGGAGCCCGCCCTCGCGGGGATCGGTCGGGCCGCTGATGCTGTCGCCCGGTGCCGCACCGCGGATCCGCTCGAGGCCCGGGCCGCGCTGAGCGCGCTGCTCCGGCTGGCCGGCGACGACCGGCTGGCGGCCGACGCGGCGATGGCCGCGGTCATCCCGGCGCTACGGGCAGTGGCCGGGGGGTTGACCCGGGCGTGGAGGGCCGACCCCGATGAGATCGACCAGGCGACCGCGGCCGCGGGGTGGGAGCGGATCGTGGTCCTGGCCGGTCACACCGTCGCCTGGCCGGACCGGGTCGTCGCGGCCGGCGCCCGCGACCTGGTCCGCGACCGGCTCCGCTCCGGGGCGCGGCGGCGGCCACCCGACCCGCTCCCCGACGGCAACGGGCCTGGGGTGGCCGTCCCGGCATCGGAGGGCTGCGAACGGGCCGAGGTGGTCGACATTCTCCGCCGCGCCGTCGACGAGCGGGTCGTGACCCCCGCGGCGGTCGCGGTGCTCTGGGATCTGCGGGCGATGCGGACCCCGGCCACCGACGCCGCCCGACGCGACGGACGCAGCCCCGCCGCGGTCCGGACCCAGTGCCGGCGCGCCGAGGCGGCACTGCGCCGCCACCTGTCGGGCGACGACCCGTCCGGCCTGGCCGACGCCGGCTGAAAGGGGGCGGGCGGATGCTGTCGATCGGGATGCTCGCGGCAGGCGACGAGGACTACTACCTGTCGGTGGGCAGCGCCGGGCCGGTCCGGGCCGACGAGTACTACCGGGAGGGAGGCCAGACCCCGGGCGAGTGGATGGGCGGCGGCGCCGGCACCCTCGACCTGTACGGGGATGTCGCCGCCGCTGATCTGCGGGCGGTGCTCGCCGGCGTGGACCCCCGGCTCGGGGTGCCGTTGGTGTCGGGTCAGGCGGCGCAGGGCCGGCGCCGGCCGGGGCTGTTCCTGACCTTCTCCGCGCCCAAGGGGGTGAGCCTGCTCGGGGCGCTCGGCGACCAGGCGGTGGCTGACGCGGTCGACGGGGCGCACCGCGCCGCGGTGGGGGATGCGCTCGGCTACCTGGAGGACAACGCCCTCTTCGCCCGGCGGGGCCGGGGCGGGACGCAGCGGGTGGCGACGGGCGGGTTCGTGGCCGCCGGGTTCGTGCACCGCACCTCCCGAGCCGGCGACCCGCAGTTGCACACCCATGTCCTGGCCGCCAACCTGGTGCAGGGGGCCGACGGCGGATGGTCTGCGCCTGACAGCCGCACCTTGTTCCGCCATGCCCGCACCGCCGGGTTCGTCTACCAGGCCGCGCTCCGTCACCACCTCACCGCCGGCCTCGGCTTGGGGTGGGGTGCGGTGCGGGCCGGGATGGCGGAGCCGGCCGGGATCGACCCGGCGACGTTGCGGCGGTTCTCGACCCGCCGTGTCGAGATCGAGGGCCGCCTGGCCGAGACCGGCGAGACGACCGCCCGGGCCGCGCAGGTCGCCGCCTACCGCACCCGCACCGCCAAGGACACCCACCTGTCGGCTGGGGTGCTGCGGGCGTCTTGGGAGTTGCGCGCCGGCGACGCCGGGCTCACCCCCGACGCGCTGGACGCTATGACCGGGCCGGGCCGGACGCCTGAGGCTCTGGACGTGGCGGCTCTCGCCGACCGTCTGACCGGACCGGACGGGCTCACCGCGAAACGGTCGACCTTCGAGCGGCGCGACGTCGTGCGGGCGGTCGCCGAAGCCGCTCTCGACGGGATCGACCGCCGGACGTTGGAGCAGACGGTGGACCTGGTCCTGGGCGACCCGAGGGTCCTCCTCGTCACCCACCAACCCACCCCGACCCGCCCCGGCCCAGCCGAGGCGCTACCGGAGGGCCGACTCGGCGGTGACCTGGCCGCCCCGGAGCGCCCGGCAGAGGCGCGCTACACCACCCGCGACATGTGGGAGACCGAGACCCGGGTCCTCTCCGGCGCCGTCGCTCGGCGAGGCGGCAGCGTGGCGGTCGTCGCGCCCGGCGTCCGGGACCGGGTGCTGGCGGCCCGGCCGGGGTTGAGCGACGAGCAGGCCCGGGCGGTCGAACGGCTCCTCGCCGACGGTGACGGGGTGTCAGTGCTGGTCGGTCGGGCCGGGACCGGGAAGACCTTCGCACTCGACGCCGCCCGGGACGGATGGCAGCAGGCCGGGTTGCGGGTGGTCGGCGCCGCGCCCTCGGCGCGGGCCGCGGCGGAGCTGCAGGCCGGGTCGGGGATCCCCTCCACCACCCTGGCCCGGCTGCTCCTGGATGCCGAACGCCCGCCGGCCGACGGCGGCGGCCTCCCCCGCTGCGGGGTCGTGGTGGTGGACGAGGCGGGGATGGCCGGGACCCGCACCCTCGACCGGCTCCTCGCCGCGGCCGCCCGGGACCGGGCCAAGGTGGTTTTGGTCGGCGACCCGGCCCAGCTGCCGGAGATCGACGCCGGCGGCACGCTGCGGGCCCTCGCGGCGCGCCTCGACGCCCCCGAGCTCACCGTCAACCGCCGGCAGGCCGAAGTGTGGGAACGCGACGCCCTCGACCGGCTCCGTTCCGGGGGGCCCGCCGCGGCCGTCGCGATATGGCGGGACCACGGCCGCCTGGTCCTGGCCGACACCGCAGCGGACGCCCGCCAAGCGCTAGTCGGTGACTGGTGGGCGGCCAGGCAGACCGGCGCGGACGCCGGCATGTACGCGCTGCGCCGCAGCGACGTCGACGCCCTCAACCGTCTCGCCCGCCGCCTCCACGCAGAGGCCGGCCGGCTCGGCGACGAGGAGATCGAGGTCGGCGGCCGGCGCTACGCGGTCGGCGACGAGATCGTCGCGCTCCGCAACCACCGGCCGCTCGGGCTTTCCAACGGCACCCGCGGCACCGTCACCGCCGTCGACCTCCACGCCGGGTCCCTCATGGTCCGCGCCGTCGACGGGCGCGACATCCACGTCCCCTCCGGCTACCTGCAGGCCGGGCTGGTCGACCACGCCTACGCGCTCACCCTCCACAAGGCGCAGGGGGTCACGGTCGACCGGGCGTTCCTGCTCGGCTCCGACCGGCTGTTCCGCGAAGCCGGCTACGTCGGCATGTCGCGGGGCCGGACCGGCAACGACTTGTACCTCGTCGCCGGCACCGAACCCGACCCGGACCGCCACGCCCGCGCCGAGCGCCGTTCCGATGTCGGCAACCTTCCAACGGTCGTCGAAACCGGACAAGATGGTGCCATCCGCACGCTCGTCGAGTCCCTCGGCCGCAGCCAGGCCCAGCACCTCGCCGCCGCCACCGGCGTGGTCGGCCCCGGCCCCGGCCGCCCCCTCGCCACCCTCCCCGCCCGCGAGCACGCCGGCGACGGCCTGGATCTGGGCGACGAACGCAGGCGGCTCCTGAGGCGCGCCGCGCTGGCCGACCCGGGACGCCACCTCGCGCCGCTGGGGCCTCCTCCCGCCGGCGGCGTCGCCCGGATCCGGTGGTCCGACGCCGCGACGGAGGTCGACGCCTACCGGGACCGCTACGGGGTCACCGACCCAGCCAGCATGCTCGGGGCGGTCCCGGCTCCCGGGACCCTGCAGGCGGAGGACCACGCCCGGGCCCGCATGACGGTCCGGGTCGCCGCGGCGGCCCTCGACCGTCCCGACCCTTTCACCATCGCCGACGACCGCAGGCTCGCCCGTGACGAGCGGGCCGACGAGCGGGGGCGGTCCCGGTGAGTGACACCCACGCATCGGGCCCGGCCACCGACCGTTCCGGCGTCGACCGGTGGCCGCCCCCGACACCCCCGGCTCGCGCTTCGGCGCCGGCCCGGCAGGCGCCGCCGCGGGTGACCGCCTGGCACGGCCTGTTCCTCGGCGGCGGGACCGTCGGCCCGGTCCTCGCCGGCGCCCAGCAGTGCGTGCTGGTCCTCGGGCCGCCCCGCTCCGGGAAGACCACCGCGCTGATCGTCCCCAACGTGCAGCTGGCGCCGGGCGCCGCGGTCGCCACGTCGACCAAGACCGACGTGATCGGCTGGACCGCCCGGACCCGCGCCCGGCGGGGCCGGCTGTGGCTGTTCGACCCGTCGGGGACGATTCCCACCCCCGGCGGGCTGACCCGTCTCGGCTGGTCGCCGGTGCCCGGCTGCGAGCAGTGGCGCGAAGCGGTCGCCACCGCGCACGTCCTGGCCCGCGCCGCGACCAGGCCCGGGCGGGTCAGCACTGACGGCGACCACTGGAGCGAACGGGCCGAGGCCCTCCTCGCGCCGCTGCTGCATGCCGCCGCGCTCGCCGGGCTCGACGTGTCGTGGGTGCTGCGCTGGGTGCTGCGCCGGGAGGTCACCGAACCGGCCGGGCTCCTCGTGCGCCGCGGCGGCGACGAGATCGCAGCGGAGACCCTCTCGGGTATCGCCGCCACCGACGAACGGGAACGCTCCGGGATCTTCTCCACCGCGGCGGGGGTCCTCGCCGCCTACCGGTCCCCCGACGCCCTGGCGGTCGCCGCCGCACCGAACTTCGATCCCGACGCGTTCGTCCGTTCCTCTGACACCCTCTACCTCGCGGCGCCCGCCGACGACCAGGAGCAGCTGGCCCCGATCGTCGTCGCTCTCCTCGACCGGCTCCGGAGGGCCACCTACCGGCGCGAGCCGGGCTGGCCGCCGGTCGTGTGGGCCCTCGACGAGGTCGCCAACATCGCACCGCTCCCCAACCTCCCCTCGATCGTCGCCGAGGGCGCCGGCCAGGGGCTGGTCACCATGGCCTGCCTGCAGGACCTGTCCCAGGCCCGGGTCCGGTGGGGGGACGCCGCGGACGGGTTCCTCACCCTGTTCGGGACCAAGGTCGTCCTCCCCGGCGTCGCCGACATGCGCACCCTGCAGCTGGTCTCCGCGCTGGCCGGCGAGACCCACTACCCGATCCAGTCGCTCACCGAGCCGGTCGGCTGGTGGAACTACGACAAGGCCAGCCAGCGCACCACCTCCTGGGAACGGCGGCCGGTGCTCCCCGTCGACCGGGTCCACCACCAGACGCCCGGCACCGCGCTGGTCATCCAGCCCGGCCAGCCGCCCGCCCGCGTCGACCTGATCCCGTGCTGGGCCGCGCCGATCGGCTGACCGGCAGGAGAGGAAAGCAGCGCCACGGCAGCGGCGACGGCCGAGGAGGAACGCTTGGTCAGTCGGCGCCGGAGCGGAGGCTGTCGTAGACGCCCGACAACGGGCCGTCGGTCGCCTGATCGCCGAGGGTTGCCTTGGCGTCGCGCCACGCCCGCTCCAGGCGGCCCGGGCCGCCGTCCGCGGCGGCCGCGGCCATCCGGTCGGCGAGGAGCTGCTCGTCGGTCGGTACCGCCATCAGGCCCCGCCGCGCCGCCCACTCCGCGAGGCGGGGCCGGCCCGACGCCAGGTACGCCTCGGCGGTCGCGTGGGCGGCAGCGACGACAGTGCTCTCGATCTCCGACACCAGCATCTCGTCCCACACCCACCCGAACGTCCCGTCCGCGACCCCGGCGAACGGCCGGCCCCGCACCAACCCCAGCGCCTCGCGGCGCAACTCCAACGCCCGCTCCGGATCCGCGTGGCGGGCCGCCTCGAGCTGCGCCTGGAACCGGAACCAGTCGGAGCTGACCGTCGACGCCAGCTGCCAGCCGACCTTCCCGCCCGCGTCGGGCAAGTGCTCGGCGCCCAGGCAGCGCCGCAGGCGGGACATGTACTGCCCGACAGTCTCCGCCTTCACCTCCCGCTCCGGGCGCGCCGAATCCTCCGGCCACAGCGCGTCGCGCAGGTCCGCGACGGTCACCCGCCGCTCCTGGTGGGTCACCAGGTAGGCGGCCAGCTCCACCAGCATCCGCCGCTCCGGTTCCTTCGCCCAACCCACCGTCACCACCGGGCCGAGGATCAGCACCGCCGGGCCGGCCCACACATGACCGGGCGGCTCCCCGACCGAGTCGTCGCCAGCGTTCCCGGCCTTGCCTGTGCCGTCCCCGTTCGCTGCGCCGGTCCCTGCGACCGCGGGTGGCGCCGAGACCACAGCCGGAACGGAAACGACCGGAGCCGCGACGGGAGCCTGCACCGGTCCCCCCGCCCGGGGCGGTGCGGGCGGCGGGTCGAGCAACGTTGGCGAGGGGGGCACCACCGGCGGCGCCCACGCCCACTGCCGAGCCGACTCGAACGACGCCATCCTCGACCGGCTCTGCTCGGCCGCCGCCAGCTCGGCTCGCTGGCGGGCCAGGCGCCGACGGCGGGATCTCGGCAGCGCCAACGCCATTCCCCCCGCCGCGATCATGCCGAGCGCGCCGACGTCGATGCCGACGTCCGCGTCGTGCAACGTGGCGGCATGGACCGACGACACCTCGGCCTGATCGAGCGGTCCGACCGTCCCCGACCAGCCGTGCGGGTCGAGCAACCCGGTGCCGGAGGGCAGGGCCCGCTGCGCGTTGGGCGTGTCGGGGATGACCGCGGTGATCGCCGTCCCGGCGCCCTGCCGGACCAGCGTCAACCGGTATACGTCCCACACCGGCCGGCCAGTGCCGTCACCCGTCGGCCCGCACGCCAGCCTCGCCGAGGCGGGAACGAAGTAGCAGCCGACCCGACCCGCGCTGCCCGAGCGGTTCCCGCCGGCCGCGTCATAGGTCCGCACCGCCGTGTTGTCCACCGCCACCGCGTTGGTGACCGTCGCCCCTCCGATCACCACCGGCGACTTCTCGGCCTGCACCCCCGCGCTCACCGCCGCTCCCCCGAACGCCGCCACCAGCGACACGCCGCCCACCACCAGCACGTACAGCCCCTTCACGCGCCTACCTCCCTCCGCCCGCACATTTTGACACCCGCACCGCCCATTCGCCGCGAATCCGACACCGATGGTGGGTGGTCCCCCGAAGCGGTGTCGCCGGTCGCCGTCGGTGGGGTAGGTAGCGTTTTGGTCTTGGACTGTCGGAGCGGGACGGGAGTGGTTCGGGTGGGCGGCGGGGTTGCAGCCGGTCGGTCGCCGGGCGTGCATCGGTGAGGGTTCTGCTCCACTTGGAGCCGACCTCCCCTCCGGTCCTTCGGGGGCTGTGGGCCAGACCGGAAGCGCCGGGCGATCCTCGGCGCCTACGTTCGATCAACTCGGCGCTTCTGGCGCTAGGTCAGCAGCCGGCCGGTGCGGTGAGGAGTCCCTCCACGGCCGGGTTCCCTGCGATTTCGATCGATGAGATGTTGCCTCCCCGGATCCAGAGGGCCTGGTCCGGTTGCAGGCCGGTCAATCGCATGACGCCCTCACCGGCTGCTTTCGTGGTCCATGGGCCCTGTTGGCGGGTGGCTACTTGCAGCGCCCAGGTGCCGAGGCTGGCTTGTTCGCTGCCGGTCAGAGGGAATGTGGCTGTCCAGCCGGCGCTTGGGGCGGGACAGCTCCAGGTGGCACTCGGCTGCACGGCAGTTGGGGTCTTTCCCCCATAGGAAGGGGCCGCTGCAACGGTCATCGGGAGGGTCGAGGTCGGGAAGTGGTTGACGGGGCGGGCTTGGGGCAGATGCCCGAAAGCCACACCGACGATGGCGATCGCTAACACGCCGAGCGCGAGTTGGGTGGCCCGCTTCGTCTGCTCCTGCCGCCGCCGCTGGATGTGCCGTTTGCCCGATGAAGGTGAAGGCCTTCGGGTGGTTCGCGGCGGCGGGTACCGCACCGGCCTCAGACGGCGAGTGGGTTCCGTGCCCGACGGTTCTGGTCCGGTCGGCTGCAGGGTTGGCTGCCCTCGGGCCGCCTGCGAGGGGGCCAAAGGGACAGGACGCGGGCTCGGGCCGTCGGGGACGGCGTCGGCCGGGGACTGTGCTTGCTCGGTTCGAGGATCCGATGGGTAAGAGGCCCGCAGGAGTCGACGCGCCGAAAGCCTCTCGGACGCCGGACGGGTGATGCCAGGCGGGATACGTGACGGCCCGGCCGTGAGGAAGTCGGTCAACATCTCAACCGGCAAGATCCAGGTCCCGTCGATCTCCAATGCCCGGTCCCCTCGGCCGCTGCCGGTCATGGACATGACCGAAACAGGCGCTGATACACCCGTCGAGGTCAGCGCTCCGGCGACACAGGCCGTTTCCCAGGCAAGATTTGTGAGAGCGCGGCGCTGCGGGTGTCGGCCAGACCAGAGCGTGCCTTTCCCGGCACTCACCCGACCGGCCCAATGCTTGGTGTCAATGACGTAGACCCCGGTCGGCCCCACCACTACATGGTCGACGTTGGCGTCCGAGCCCTCGATGCGGAGGTCATGGTGGACGAGGTACTCAGCTGTTGCCGGACGGGCTGGATGGTGACGGCGGCGACATCTGGGTTGGAGGTGGCCCGTGCCCGTGATGTCGCCGCCGGTGTGATCGGTGTCGTCGGGGATGTTCAGGTTGTCGGCGTGGGCGTGATC
>JAKBAX010000254.1 GCA_021808785.1 Actinomycetes bacterium
GGCCGACTCGGGGTCGTCGTCGTCGTCATCGTCGTCGGAGCCGGGCCGCTCGACTGCCGCCGCCGGAGTCCCCGTGGTCCCCGTGGTCGCAATGGTCCCCGTGGTCGCCGTGGTCGCAATGGTCCCCGTGGTCGCGGTGGCCTTCGTGGTCGCCGTGGTCGCCGTGGTCGCGGTGGCCTCCGTGGTCGCGGTGGCCTCCGCCGTGGTGGGCACCGGCTCGAAGGTGGCGCCCCCGCTGAACAGCTGGGCGCCGATCATCTCGGCTTCCCCCTCGGTGCTCGGGGCGTCCACCATGGTGGCCACCCGGCGCAGCACCGACTCGAAGGTCGGTCCGGGCTCGTCCATGGCCGCCGGGGCGGGCACCACCTCGGGGGCCGAGATCAGAGCGCGGGCCCGGTCTATGAGAGGGGCCACCAGGTTGGCGTCGACGGTGGACTCGGCCAGGTCGCCGAAGAGGTCCGAAGCCGCGGACAAAGGGGCGGCCGTAGTGGCCACAGCCGCCGCGGTCGAGACCGGCCGGGTGGCAACCGGCGCCCGGGGCGGAGCGGGCCGTAGCTCGGCCGGGAGGGGGGCCCGGTCGGGGACCGCGCCGGCTGCGGCCGCTGGTCGGGCGCCGGCGAAGAACGGCTCCGAGTTGGCCGCCTCGAGGTACGCGGCCAGGCCGGAGCCGACCTGCGACGCCTTGCTGGCCGGGGGCCGCCCGGCGGGGGAGAGGGCGGCGGTGGCGAGGGTCACGGTGGCCCTGCTGGCGAAGTGGCGGCCCCCCTTGGGCACCCCGCCCGGGCCCGGGCGGCGGCCCCCGTTGGGCACCCCGCCCGGGCCCGGGCCGTCGGCCGGCCGCAAGGTCGCCATCTCGGTGGTGGCAGCCGCGTCGGGGTCGTCCACCACCAGCCGGTAGTGCTCGCGCTGGAAGAACCCGAGGACTCCACCCGTGCGGAACGTCTCGGCCCGGGCGATGGTGGGCTCGGTCCCGTAGGTCGTGCAGATCTGGTCGAGCAGGGCCCGGACGTCGGGACCCTCAAACTGTTTCTGTTGCGACATTCACCACTCCCATGCGTTCCACCCGGACCTGCGATCCGAGCTCGTTTATGGCCAGGACTGCGACACGGCGGGCGCCGGCCGCGATCAGTTGCTGAAGAGGGGGCCGTAGGCGCGACGCGCAGATCAGCACCGCGTCGCGACCCTGCTGCTCGATACGGGTGGCCGCCGCCTGCACCTCCCGGACCAGGGCCTCGGCCAGCCGGCCG
The DNA here is from genome assembly GCA_021808785.1 of Actinomycetes bacterium. Taxonomy (GTDB): domain Bacteria; phylum Actinomycetota; class Acidimicrobiia; order Acidimicrobiales; family Palsa-688; genus JAKCDU01. The sequence continues at coordinate 1,248 of JAKBAX010000254.1, forward strand.
TCCACCGCCAGGTACGGCCCCTGGTCGCCGGCGCGCACCGCGTCGAGCAATTGCCGCTCGAGGGCGGCATCGAGGGTGATGGCAGCCACCGTGCCGTCCTTGGCGTACTGGGCGGTGATGGCCGGCCCGACGGCCTGGCGGGCCGCCTCGAGCAGGGCGTCGGGATCCTTGGTCTGGCGGGCCTTCACGGTCACCGCTTCGAGGATGCGGACCAGGTCGCGGATCGCCACCCCCTCGTCCAGCAAGGAGCACAGCACCCGGTGCACGTCGGTCAGGCTGACCTGGGCGGTCGCCATCTCCTCGAGCAGGGCCGGGTCCGACGGGCGCAGCCGGTCGAGTAGTTGGCGCACCTGCTGGGCCGAGAGCAGCCGGCCCGCGTAGCGGGAGGAGACCTCGCCCAGGTGGGTGGTGATGACCGACGAACGGTCGATCACGGTGGCGCCCGCGATGAGGGCCTGCTGGCGGGCCTCGGCCGGCACCCACTTGGCGTTGAGCCCGAACACCGGTTCCACGCACGCGGTGCCCGGCACCAGGTCCAGACCGTCGCCGATGGCCAAGAAGCGGCCCGGGGGGGCGGTGCCGGCGGCCGTCTCCACCCCGTTGATGCGGATGGTGTAGGCGTCGGGGTCGAGGGTGACATTGTCCCGGGTCCGCACCGAGGGGATGATGAGACCTTTTTCCACCGCCAGCTTGCGGCGCAGCCCCTTGACCCGCTCGAGCAGGTCGCCCCCCTGGTTGGTGTCCACCAGGTCGATCAGGTTGGTGCCGATCTCCAGTTCGAGCGGCTCCACTTTCATCTCCGAAGCCAGCGCCTGGGGGCTGTCGGGGTCCACGGCCGGCTCGTCGGAGTCCTCCTCGCCGTCGGCCATCGGGGTGGCCATAGCCGCCGCGGCCCGCCGGCCGAGGATGAAAAGGCCGGCCCCTACGACCAGGAAGGCGAAGTGGGGCAGCCCCGGGATGATGCCCATGAAACCCATGACCGCGCTGGCGATGGTGATGGCCCGGTGCTGGCGGCGGATCTGGGTCAGGACGTCGGTGCCGAAGTCGTGGTCGTCGGTGGCCGCCCGGGTCACGACCAGGCCGGTCGAGATGGACAGCAGCAGGGCCGGGATCTGCGAGACCAGGCCGTCACCGACGCTGAGCAGGCTGTAGCGGTGGACGGCGACGGTGAGCGAGTCGTGGTGCTGGACCACGCCCACGGCCAGGCCGCCGACCAGGTTGATGGCGGTTATGACGATGGCTGCGATGGCGTCACCGCGGACGAACTTGGAGGCGCCGTCCATGGCCCCGTAGAAGTCCGCCTCGTCGGCGATCTCCTTGCGGCGGCGGCGGGCCTCGTGCTGGTCGATGACCCCGGCGTTGAGGTCGGCGTCGATCGACATCTGCTTGCCCGGCATGGCGTCGAGGGTGAAGCGGGCCGCCACCTCGGCCACCCGCCCGGCGCCGTTGGTCACGACGATGAACTGGATGACGATCAAGATCAAGAACACGACCAGACCGATGACGATCTGGCCCCCCACCACGAAGTCGCCGAAGGCGGAGATGACCGAGCCGGCGTAGCCGTGCAGGAGGACCAGGCGGGTGGCCGACACGTTGAGGGCCAGCCGGAACAGGGTGGCGACGAGCAGGACCGAGGGAAAGACCGAGAAGTCCAGCGGCTTGCGGACATGCATGGTCATCAACAAGATGATCACGGCCCCGCTCATGTTGGCGCTGATGAGCACGTCGAGAACGGCGCTCGGCATCGGCACCACGAGCATCACCACGATGGCGATGACGGCCGCGGGTACGCCTATCAACCCGGTGCGGTTCGGCAAGAGGACCTCGGATGGGAGCGAGACTGGGGGCGGGACTGGGTGGACCGTCCGTGGCCCGTCTGGCTCGCCATCCTGGCGACAGCCACCGTTTGTATCGGCGCGCTCGGAGGCGCGCTTGAGATGTGCCCGGGGTCAGGCGGCCGGCCGGGTGGCCGGCCGGGTGGCCGCGCCCCCGCTCACCAGCGCGGCCAGACGGGCCTGCGCGGCCGAGGCGGCGTGGTCCCACGTCCACGACCCGGCGATACGGGCCGCGGCGGCCTTGCCGCGGGCCCGCCGCTCGTCGGGCCCCTCGACCACTTGGCGCAAGATGGCGGCCAGGGCGGACCGGTCGGGCTCGGCCCACCAGTAGCCGGCCGGACCGGCCTTCAGCGAGGTGAACTCGATGGCGACCTCCCGGGCCGGTACCAGCCACCCGGTGCGGTCGTCGCAGAAGTCCAGGCAGGCCCCGTAGCCGGTCACGACCGCCGGCCGGCCGCAGGCCATGGCCTCGGCCACGGGCAGGCCGAAGCCCTCACCCCGGTAGGGGTGCACGAGCACGTGGCAGGCCCGGTACAGGGCCGCCATCTCCTCCCGGCTCAGACGGCGGTCGACCATCTCGATGGCCGGGTTGCGGGGATCGGCCATGGCCGCCCGGACCCGGGCGTCGAGGTTCGAGTCGCGATAGACGGTGTCGGCGCCGAAGGGCTTCACCACCAGGCACACGTCGTCGCCGGGCCCGAAGGTGGCCAGGTAGGTGTCGAGGAGCACGTCGAAACCCTTGCGGTCGATGGTGCCGCCGACGAAGAGCAGGCGGGTAGCGGCCCGGTTGGCCAGCTCCAGGCGCGGGCCGTCCGGCGCGAACACCGTGGTGTCGACACCGTTGGGCACGACGGCCACCTGTGCGGCCGGGATGCCGCTTCGCACGTAGCAGTCCCGGACCCACGTGGTCGGCACCCATACCTCGTCGACGTTGGACCGGATGGGATCGACCCACTCGGCCGGGGCGCCCCCGTACTCCCATGGCTGGATCAGCACCAGGCGCCCCCCGGAGGTTGCCGACAGGTCGGGGGGCCAGCTGTGGCGCACCTCGACCGCGGCGGGACCGGGCCGTCGTGGGGTACCGGCGCCGGCCACTCCGGCCAGCCGAGCGGCGTACTCGGCCGGGTAGGGAGGCGTCTCGGCGGTGGCCACCTCGACGGTGAAATCGGGGGCCGACGCCAGGCGGCCGACCAGCTCGCGCGTCACCGTGGCCAGGCTGTGGTCGGCCCACACGTCGCTGCGGAAGCGCACCCGGGGCGGCCCGGCGGTGACGGCCACCGCGGCGGGGGCGGCGGGGGTCCCGCCCACCAGGTCGGCCAGGCGTTCGGTGACCGTCCGGGCCACCTTGTTCCACTGCCAGTTGCGTTCCACGTCGGCCCGGGCCCGCTTGCCCAGCCGTCGGCGCAGGTCGGCGTCGGAGGCAATCTGCACCATCAGAGCGGCCAGGTGATCGACCGACGGCTCCGCCCACCGGTGACCTCGGTAGAACCCGACGTCCATCTTCTCATCGACGCGAACGAGTCCTTCCACGTCGACGAGCAGGCTGTTGTCGTCATCCATGAAATCGGTGTTACCGCCCCATCGGGTGCCGATGGTCGGAAGCCCGCCCGCCATGGCCTCGAGAAGGGGACGCCCCCACCCCTCACCGCGCGACACCCCGACATAGGCGTCGGCCGAAGCCACCAATCTGGGCATGGCCTCCGCCGATAGCTGGCGACCCATGACGATGATCGGGGCCACATCTCCCCGCCGCCGGCCGAAGGCGGCCAGCTCCTGGTCGATCAGGCCGTTGATCTCGACCGTGCTGTCACCGTCGAAGCGGGCCCGGCTGTAGCAGCGCAGGACCAAAGAGACGTCTTCGTCGGCCCGAAAGGCACGGGCCCACGCCCTCAACAAGATGTCGGGGGCCTTGCGGTGGCTCCATTCGAACACACCGAGGAACATGCAGCCCCGCCGGCCGGGCACGGCGAGGGGCTTGAGGCCGGGCCGGTACTGAGATGCGTCCACCCCGCTCGGCACCACCCGTACGGGCACTGTGACCCCGGACTCCCCGAAGGTGTGGACATTGAATGAGCTCGGTACCCACACCTCGTCGAGGAGGTTGATGCGCTCGACCCAGTCGGTCGGCAGGCGGTCGGTCTCGAACATGGTGCGACCCACTGTGAAGTCGGCTTCGGGCACCCGCCGCAGCACGTAGCCCGGCGTATGGATGACCCCGGTGACCGGATTGGTTCGCACGACGTGGTCGAGCGCCTGCTCGAGCATCACCGCCAGCTCCGGTGTGCCTTCCAGCAGGGCGACGTAATTGCTCGATTCGTACCCGGTCGAGCGGGCGGCCATGTCCACCCCGAGGCGACGGAGTCCCCTCAGGAAGCCGCGGGCCTCCTCGCCGTAACCGGAGTTGTTGAGAAAAGGCCCCCACCACACGACCGACCCGGGCGTAGGCGACGCGTTCTTCGGGGTGGCCCGGCCCCGCCCCGGCCCGCTCGGCCCCTTGCGACCTTTGGCCATCAGCCGGCGACGGGAGCCGGGGCCGTCGGACCCAACAGCTGCGGACAGAGCTGGGCGGCCTCCTGTTCGATTTGCCGGCGTTCCCCGGGGGTGGCGTCGGCGAGCGCCACCTCGAAGAGGGAGGGAGCCCGCTCGTCGGCGAAGCCGGCGGCCGCAGTGGCCGCGGCGCGGGCCCTCAGGAGAGCGGGCCCGTCGCCTTCGGCGATCTTCACCAGAGGACAGGCGAAGGCATGGCCGCCGGAGCGGAGGCGTACCGACCACACCAGGGCTCTCTCCACCGGCAGCCTGGGAGCCAGGCGCGACGCGGTGGCCAGCACCGTCTGGGTGTCGACGCCGGTGCCGAGACAGGCCTCGAGCGCGGCGTCGGCCGAGTCGGGGCGAATCTGCAACAGCTGCGCCATGAAGTACACGACCCGGTCGGCCGGGATGGCCCGGGCCAGATCCTCCAAGGGCTTTCCCGATTGGAGCATGTAGTCGATGAGCGAGCCCAGATGAGTGTCGAGGGCACCGGCGTCGGACAGGCTCGACAACAGGGCATCTGCTGCATCGCTGATCCGGTTGAGCCCGACGTAGGCCTGGGCCCTCTGGGCCGAGATCAGACCCGGTGAGACGGCGAAACCGTCCTCGTCATAGACGCCCGCCTGCACCCGGTGGAGAAGGACCAGGGCCGGCTCCCAGTCGCGGCGGGCGAGCCGCACGCTGGCCTCGAAGGCGTCCGCAGTGTTGGGGTGGGCCCCTTCGGTCCGGAGGCGATCACACCAGTCCAAAGCCTCGTCGAGCCGGCCGAGCTCCATGGTGCAGTCGATGGCGGTGCGCACCGCCAGACGGCGGGTGATGGCGTTGTGGGTGGCGTCGAGGCCCTCGACCACTCGGGCCAGCCCTTCGACCGCCTGGCCG
>JAKBAX010000255.1 GCA_021808785.1 Actinomycetes bacterium
TCCGATCTTCCACCGTCCCGGTGGATTTCGCCGCCCTCAGCGGTTCCTCGGTCAAGATCACCATCGATTCCGTGCACCAGGTCGAGGCTCTCGACTACTACTCGACCTTCGCCGGGCTGAAGGACGTGCTCCCCGTAGGTATCGCCGAGCTGGGCCTCCCCGGCGTGGTCCAACCGCCCGCCCCCGCTTCACTTCCGTCGGTGTGCACCGGGGCCCTGCTGCAGATCGACGGCCAGCCGGTCGACGTCGAGGTGACGGGATCGACCGCCGATGCTCTCGCCGGGCAGCAGCTCACCATCGAGCCGTGTGGCAACTCGGTCGGCGGCGTACGCCTGGGTCCGGGTACCCACACGGTCACGACCAGTCCCCACCTTCCGAGCGGGTGGTCCGTCGACCAGCTGTGGCTCGGTTCGGGCGCCGGGGGAGCGGCGGTGCCGGTGAGCTCCACAGTCGCCTCGCCGGTGGCAGCCCAGGAGCCCTCGGCGTCTGTGATCTCCCAGAACCGCACATCTCTCACCGTCCGGGTGCGTACCACCGGAGCCGGACAGTGGCTGGTGCTGGGGCAGAGCTACAGCGACGGCTGGCACGCGTCCGTGGCCGGAGGAGCCGATCTGGGCTCGCCACGCCTCATCGACGCCTACGCCAACGGCTGGTACCTGCCGGCCCAACCGGCCGGCCGCACCCTCGAGATCCATATCGACTGGCAGCCCCAGACGGTGATCTGGGGCGCCCTCGCAGTGTCGGCCGCATCCATCCTGGTCTGCATCTTGGTCGCGGTGTGGCCGGTCGGCGGGCCCGGGGGCGCTGGGCGCTCCGGTCGGCGCCGGCGACACGGCTTCCCGCCGGCACCGGCGTCGGGCGCAGCCTTCTCCCGCCTGGGTGGCCGTTTCGGCCGGGCCGGCCCGCTGCAAGCCTTGATCGCGACCGCCGGGTGGGGGCTGCTGGCGGCTGCCGTGAGCCGCCCCCTGATCGGTTTGATCGCCGCCGCCGGGGTGGCGGTGGCCGTCCGGTGGCGGTGGGGTCGCCTGGTGTGCCGGAGCGTTGCGCTCTTGGCCCTGTTGGCCCTTCCCGTGTACGCGGTTTCGCAGCAGGCCCTCCACCATTACTGGCCTGATATCAACTGGCCGGCCAACATGAGCTCGGCCAACGACATCGCCTGGCTGGGTCTGGCCCTGCTCGGATCTGACGTCGTGGCCGGTGCCGTCTACGCTCGGACCCGGATGCAGGGGCCGACATGAGGGAACTTCTGGGGGCGGCCATCGCCGTCGCGTCCGCCCTGCTCTACGACGTGGGTTACGTGCTGGAGAAGCAGGCTCTCGACCGCCTTCCTCCGATGAAGCTGAGCCCGGCCGGCCTGGTGGCCGTGGCTCGGGCCAGCCGGCGGTGGCTCGCCGGCTTCACTGCCATGCTGGTCGGGCTGGCCCTGCAGGTAGGTGCATTGACCCTGGCCCCGGTATCGGTCGTGCAGCCCATCCTCGCCGGTGGCCTGATCGCCCTGGCCGCGGCCGGGTCATCGCTGCTCGGCGAGAGCCTGAATCGTCGCCACCGCGGCGCCCTGGCCATGGTCATGGTGGCCGTCGTCGCGGTAGCCGCCTCGGCCCAGAGATCCGGGGAGCTCGCTCACAGGGTCCCGGCCAGCCGGTTCGTGGTGCTGGCCCTCGCCATCGCCGGACTGGGGGCAGTGGCGGCCCGGGCCGGGCTCGGGCACCGGGACACACCGGCCGGCCGCTCGTCGCTGGCCGGGCTGGTGGGGACCGCGCTCGGCGCCGGTCTGCTCTACGGCCTCGGAGCCGTCTCGGAGAAGGCGGTGGCCACCCGGCTGGTCCAGCTGGGCCTCCTGAAGGGGGCGGTCACCTCGCTCGGTACCGCCTACCCGTGGGTGTTCCTGGCCGCCACGCTGGCCGGCATGCTCCTGTTCCAGGTCGGGCTGCAGAACAATCCGGCCAGCCTGATGGCGTCGCTGACCAATGTCACCTCGACGGTGTGTGCCCTGGTCGGAGCGTCGGTGATCTTCGGCGAGGCGGTGCTTCCGCCCAGCTGGTGGTCGTCGCTACTACGGGCGCTGGGCTTCATATCCGTGCTGGCATCGGTGGCGCTTTTGGCCGTGGACGGCGAAGCGGTCCCGGGCCCCGAGGGCCCGGATCGGACCCGTCCGGACCACGCCGTGGCTCCCTGATCGGTCCGCCGCCCCCAGTTCCTGCGGACCCGGCCATGCCTACCTGACGCCGACGTCAGGTAGGCGGCTCTGATCGGCCAGCACCCGCATGGTGCTGAGGGCCGCCCGATCCCAGGTCAGTCGATCGGCCCGGCGGCGAGCCGCCTTCTGCATCCGGCGGCGCAGCAGGGGATCGGAGACCAGGGCGTCGATGCGCGCCTCCATCTCCCGACCCGGCTCGGCCAGGTACCCGCCCACGCCGTGCTCCAGCGCGTCGCGATGGCCGGCGATCGGGCTGGCGACCGCCGGGGTGGCGCAGGCCGCAGCCTCTGTGATGGTCAGGCCCCAGCCCTCATAGGCCGAGCTGGAAGCCAGCACCCAGGCCCTTTGGTACAGCTCGACCAGAGCGTCGTCACCGATGCGGCCGGGCAGGCTGATCCACGACCGGGCCTGGTGGTGCTCCACGAGCTCCTGCAGCGCGCGCCGCTCCTGCCCCTCTCCGGCGATCACCGCCTCGAGGTCGGGGTGGCGTCGCCGCAGCGATACCAGCACCTCGATGAGCCGGTCGAAGCGTTTGTAGGGAACCAGGCGCCCCACGGCCACGACCAGGGGCACCTTGCTGCGGGTCCCGCCGGGGCGGAAGTAGTCGTCCACGCCTGGCTCCACCACGTGTACCTGTCCCGCTGGGAAACCCAACCGGGCCACTATCGCGTCGCGCGAGGACGAAGAGAGCGTGACTATCGGCGTGCGGCGGTACACAGGGGGTGCCAGCCGGCTCTCGATGAAGCGGCCGGTGGCGGCGAGAGGCTTGGGCAGCACCAGATCCCACATGCCGTCGTGAACGTGGTGGAGGAACACCAGCCGGGGCTGAGGCGACCAGACGGGGGAGAAGAACGGCATGCCGTTCCAGATCTCCACCGTCGCGCTGTGGGGGGCCCGGGCCGGCCGGCCCAGGCGGCTGTAGAGGTGGTGGGCCACGGCGCGTCGTCCCGCCACCGCGGGGAATATCCCGTAGCGTCCGGCCGGGCGCTCCACCCGGTAGCCGTCCCGGTGGCCGGTGCGCGAGGCGCCCTCGAAGCTGGAGGTGGTCATGGTGACCTCGATACCGGCCGCCGCCCAGCGTTCGGCGATGGAGCCTCCGTGCAGCTCGGATCCACCCGCCTCCGGATGATCCAGGTCCCGCCAGGCGAACATATCGACCCGGCGGATGCCGGCCGCGGCCGCCAGGTCACCGATCTTGGCCAGGGGGTCCGGGCGGAAAGCCTGGTCCTCCGGGTCATCCTGGTCGAAGAGAGAGCTGGCCGGACCGTCTCCGAGGGAGCTGTTGTCGGTCACGTGCGGGCTCCGATGAGCCGGGTGAGCAGGCGACCGGCGTCGGCTCCTCGCCGGGTGAGGCCCGGGGCGGCTGCGCCGGCCCCAGCCCCGGCCGTGGCCGTGGCCGTGGTGGTGGCGGTGGCGGTGGCCGTGGTGACCGACCCGGAGCCCCGAGCGACACCGGTCCCGGATGGGCGTCGGCGCCCGGAGCGCAGCACGGGGCGCTCGACCAACACGTAGCTCAGCGTCGCGGCGGCCACCGACAGCAGCAGGGCCAGGATGGTCAGGTGCCACCAAGGGATGTGGAACAAGGTGTCCCCCGTCCAGGTCAGGTACATGTGTATCCAACTTTCGTGCCAGAGGTACACCCCGTAGGAGACGACGCCGACCAGGGCCAAGGGGCGCCATCGCAGGGTGCGACGGATGAAGCTGCGATCCTGCTCACCGAAGACGGCGGGCACCACCAGGGCCAGGCCGAACAGGCCGTAGAGGGCTTCGCGGGCCAGGCTCGGGCCGGTGGGGCTGGCGACCAGCGGGATGGGCGACAGACCGATGCGCGACACGGCCACGAAGGCTCCCGCGGCCACCGCCCACGACACCCAGGGCAGGGCCGGGTGCCACAGCCACGCCGGTCGCTGCTCGCTGCGGACGAGATAGGCGCTGATTACCGCCAGCAGCATGCCGAGGGCGAACTGGTCGATGTACCCCGGGAGCCAGTTGACCATGACCTGCGCCATACCCTCCTGGTGGCGCTGTCCCTCGCGGTAGGCGATCGGGAGCAGCGGGATCCGCCAGGCGAAGCTGATGGCGGTCAGGACGGCCACCCCGATCAACTCGGCCCGCAGCTGCCCGATGAGTGTCCGGGCTCGTCGGGCCAGCGCCGCCGCGTAGAGGGGGACCATCAGGTAGAAGGTCATCTCCACGCACAGCGACCAGGCTTGGCTCAGTCCGTGCAGGATGTAGTTGGGCCAGTAGATCTGGGCGAAGCCGAGATAGATGAGGGGTCCTTTCCAGCTGGCGCCGCCGGAATCCGACCGCAGGACGTAGACCCCTATGACAAAGGCCAGCCAGTAAGCCGGGATGATCCGCTTGAGACGCCGCACCCAGAAGGTGAGGGCCCGGGGCGGAGCCTGGCCCGAGAAATGGGCCAGGGCGAATGGGCGGTACAACAGGAACCCGGAGATCACGAAGAAGACGGCCACCCCGATCTCGAGGCGCGAGGTGTAACGGCCCCAGGCCGGATCGTGTATTGTGAATCCACTCACAAATGAGGTATGAACGCCAAGGACGGTCAGGGCGGCGATAGCCCGGAGTCCGTCGAAGCCGGGGAAATGGGCGCCCCGGGCCCGTGTCTCCCCAGGCTCGCTCTTCGGGGGGTGTCCCCGAACCGGCCGTTCGAGCTTCATCGGCTCCGAATCTGCATAGGAATTGGGGCAGCGTAATCGCCCCGGCACCGGAGCGGGGGGTTGGCGGGTTCGGGCCGGGGTAGCGAGGACCTGGGGACCCACCACGGCGGGCGGGTCGCGGACTCCGCGCGGATCCGCAGCCGGACGGGTCAGTCGCCGACCAGGCGTGCTGTGGCCCGTCGGCCGGGTCGCTTGAGGACCTCTATGGCGTTCGGCAACTGCTCTTTGATCTCGGTGTCGTGGGTCACGACCAGCACCTGACGGAAGCGGCCCTTCAGTCGCTCGAGGGCCAGAAGCATACGGGCCTTGCGGTCCTCGTCGAGCGGTCCGAAGACCTCGTCGAGGACGAGCAGTCCGACCGAGCCTCCGGACTGGAAGTGGATGTGCTCGCTGATCGCCACCCGCAGGGCCAGATTGGCCAGATCGATCTCGGAACCGGAGAAGCGCTCCAGGCCGTACAAGCGGCCACCATCGGCGATCTGGAGCTGGTAGGTCTCCGGGTCGACGTCGATCTTCTCGTATTCGCGATCGGTCAGCTCGCCGAACAGATCGGCCGCCTGGACGGCCAGCCGGGGGCCGACCGAGGCCACTACCGTATTGCGGAATTCGCTCAACAGATCGGCGGCCCGGGCCCGGTGCCGGGCCTCGAGCTCGAGATCGGCCAGCTTGGCGTGCTGGGCCCGGCCCTCGGCCAGGCGCGACCGGGCACCAGCGGCCCTCTCCGCCTCCGTGGCGGCGGCCACCACGGCCCGATGGGCGCAGGCGGTGGCCACTTGCTCGGCTGCCACCGCCTGCTCCCGTGCAGTGAGGGCGGTGTCGAGGGCGTCTCGGCGGAAGTCCAGCGCCCGCACCTTCTCCCGGAGCACCTCCACCCGGCTCGATGCTTCGTGCATGCGCTCGCGGCCGGCCCGCAGCGTGGCCTCCAGGCCGGGCCGGCCCTCCAGCCGGGCCCGGATGCCCGTGGCCCGGCCGGCCGCGTCGCGCTGGGCCCGCACCTGGGCGCGCAGGCGGTCGGCGGCGGTGGCCAGCTGGGTATGGGGCGGGAGCCCATCGGCAGAGACGTCGTCACCGAGGCCAGCGGGGCGCCCCTCGGCCGGCAGCACCCGGCCGGCGCCGGCGGACTGGGCCCGGGCCCAGGCCGCGGCGCGCTCGGCGTGGGCGTCGGCGGAGCGCCGCTCGGCCTGCTCCCATTCGGCGAAGACCCGCCGCTCCACCTCGAGCTCCCGGGCCAGCCGGTCGGACGTCTGGCTCGCTCGCCGAGAATCGGCGGCCAGGTGCTCAGCCCTCTGCTCCAGCTCGGAGACGGTGCGCCGGGCCTGGTCCAGCTCGGCTAGGCGGTGAGCCCGGACCGTCTCGAAGGCCGCCCCGAGGGCCTGGCCGCAGGTCGGGCACTCGCCGTCGCCGGTCAGGTCGGCGCTGCGGGCCGCGGCCTGCTCGGCGGCCCGGGCCCCGGCTCGGGCGGAGGTCAAGAGGGCCGCTGCGGCGGCCGTCTCGGCCCGCAGGTCGCCGGTCCGGTCGGCGGCGGTGCGGGCCGCGGTGTCGTCCGGTTCGGGCGGCCGATCCCCGCCGGCCAGCTGCTCGGCGGTGAGGGCGGCCCGGGCGGCGGC
>JAKBAX010000256.1 GCA_021808785.1 Actinomycetes bacterium
CACGAGGATGTCGAAGTCGAGCGAGAGCACCACGTCGATGGAGGCCCGCCACGCCCGGAAGCTCGACTCCTGGAAGGACGGCAGCCCCATACCGGAGACGGCATCGCCCGTGAAGAGCACGCCGGCGCCGGGAAGGTGCACGCCGATCGTGTTCGGCGTGTGTCCCGGCAGCGCCACCAGCTCGACCGCGGTGCCCCCGAGCCGCAGGCCCAGCCGGTCGCCGAACACGACCGTCGGCACCCGCTCGGGGTGCGACGCCATGAGCGACCGCCCGTCGGGGTCGAGGGTCGCCAGCAGCTCGTCGACGAAGGCCGCGGTGGGCATGTCCTCGACGAGGCGCCGGTACGTCGCCCGGTGGGCGACCACCGTCCCGGGGAAGAAGCCGTTGGTGAGGGTGTGGTCGATGTGGTGGTCCGTATGGACGATCCAGGCCACCTGCGGGTGGACCGACAGCATCCCGGCCAGCGCCACCGCGTCGGTGGGCTTATGGGGGACGTCGACGAGGAGGGTGCCGGCATCCGTCTCGACCACGCCGTTGTTCGAGCCCAGCTTGCCCAGGCTCGCCCAGACACCCTCGGCGACGGCCTTCAGCGGCTCGATCGTCACGGCGACCCCTCTCGCTCCGGGCGCGCTGGCTCGTTACCGGCCGGGGGAAGGAGGCCCTGGCCGAGGAAGCCGACCAGGTTCTGCACTCTCGACGGGGCAAACGCCTCGTAGAAGCGGACCCTGGCGCCGGTGGTCCGCCCGCTGTGCTCAACCCCGCGGGGGACGACGGCTACGTCCCCCTCGTCCAGCTGCAACGCCTGGCCGGCGATCAGCCACTCCATGGTTCCTTCGAGCACGATGACCGCCTTCTCGGCGTCGTCGTGCACGTGCGGCGGGGTGCCGCTCGGATGCTCCCAGCGGACGAGGTTGATCCCCACCTCCAGCCCGGCGACGGCCCGGCGGTAGTTGTTCGGGAGCACCTCGACCTCGGGGAGGTCGGCCCAGGGCACGGCGTACACGGCTACCGTCGCTCCCCGGCCGCCGCCGGACGGTCACCCGCCGTGGCGCGCACGATGTCGACCGCCTCGGTGGTGTCGACCACGTCGGCGTACTTCTGGGCCAGGTCGAACAGGTTCGCCTTGTGCACCGTCTCGCTCCGGTCGTACACGGCGTCGTGGGGGATGACGACGCGGAAGTTGTAGGCAAACGCATCGACTGCGCTCGCACGGACGCACCCGCTGGTCGTGCACCCGGTGATCACCAGCGTGTCGACCCCCAGGTCCACAAGGTGGCTGACGAGCGGGGTGCCGAAGAAGGCGCTGGGGTGCTTCTTCGGGAGCAGGATGTCACCCTCGACCGGGGCCACCTCCTCGACGAAGTGGTAGCCGGCCTCCGGGACATCCATAATCGCCGGCACCTTGCCGCCGAGCCGGCCGGCGTCGGTGCGCAGCTTCGGCGCAACGTGCGGGTAGAGGACTGGTAGCCCGGCCTCCCGGAACACCGCGAGCAGCCGCTCGATGCGTGCGACCGCTGCCCATCCGACGTCGCCGCACGACGTCGGGAACTCCTTCACGGCCTCAAAGAAGGGGGCCGGTCGGGTCCCCACGGTCCGGTACTGGACGTCGATGACGAGGAGTGCAGGTCGGCGGCCCACGCCAATGGGCTGACCAAAGCCGGCCGCCGCGTAACGGGCCTCGTCATCCTGCGTCACGACGCCCTGCCAGATCGCCGAGAGCCGCATCATGCACCTCCTCCTCGTCGGGCTTCGGCCGCACCGCCGGACAGGGCGGCGAGGGCGGCACGGCCGCTCCGGGAACGATGCAGGTAGCGTCCACCGCCCCCACCGGTCACCTGCCCGTCGCGAACCACCACCCGGCCGCCGAGGATGGTGTGCGTGATGGCGACCGCCACCTCGAGTCCCTCGTAGGGGGTGTACGCGGCCGCCGAGCGCATCCGGGGACCGCTGAAGGTGGTAGCGCGGCCGAAGTCGACGATCGCCAGGTCGGCGTCGGCTCCGACCGAGATTGCGCCCTTGCGGGGAGCCAGACCGAACAGCTGGGCCGGACGGGTCGCGACGACCTCGACGATCCGTTCCAGGGGGATGTTGCGGCGGACGTGCCCCTCGGACAGCAACAGGGGCAGCAACGTCTCGATCCCGGGGAATCCGGCCGATGCCGACCAGATGTCCTTCTCCTTGGCCGACTTGTGCCGGGGGACGTGGTCCGACCCCACCACGTCGACATTGCCGTCGGCAACCGCCTGCCACAGCGCCTCGCGGTCCGCCGCCGTCCGGAGCGGGGGGTTCACCTTGCCGTAGGTGCCGATGCCAGCCTCCTGGTCGAGAAGGAGGTAGTGGGGGCAGGTCTCGATGAAGATGCCGTCGTGCGTCGCCCGGCGAGCCCTCAGCGCATCGAGGGCGAGCTTGGAGCTGCAGTGGACGGCGTACATGGACGCATCGAGGACTTCCGCGAACATGCCGGCGCGTGCCTCCGCCTCCGCCTCGACGATCGGCGGACGAGCGTTGTTCCAGGCAACAAGGTCCGGCCCGCCTGCCGCCCGGGCGGCCTCGCGCAGGTGCCAGACGAGCTCGATGTTCTCGGCATGAGGGTTGACCATCGCTCCGATGCCCACGCTCCTCTCCAGCAACTGCCAGAGGAAGCCGTCGTCGTTGCTCGGAAGGTTGAGGTACTTTCCCTCTTCACCCTTGAAATTCATGAAGAACTTGAACGACGACACGCCGAGGTCCCTGACGTAGGCCGGAAGCTCGTCGAGCTGGTGCTGGGTGCCGATGCAGAAGTGGAATCCGAAGTCGCAAGCCGAGTGCTCCTCCATCACCCGCACGGCATCGGGAAAGAGGTCCTCGTAGGGCTGGGCCGACATCAGGTAGGCCAGTACGGTCGTGACGCCCCCGGCGATCGCCGAGGCGGTCTCGCCGGTCACCTCCTCGTGGGTCTTGGCCATGGTGATGTCGGAGCCCATATGGATGTGGGCGTCGATGGCTCCCGGGAGCACCGTCAGGCCTGCGACGTCGAGCGTGTCGGTCGCCTGCACGGGCGTCCCCGGCGAGACGATCCCGACGATGCGCCCGGCGCGCACCCACAGGTCGGCCTCTACCGTCCCTTGTCCCGGGAGGACCGCCCGACCGTTCACCACCGCCAGGTCGACCGCGTGGCCTGCACGCATCACCTAGTGCTCCTTCGATCGGTACTTGGCTTCGAGCGCGTCGAACAGTGGCTTTTGCACAAGGGCTTGGCGCTCCTCCCAGGTGATCAGCCGGTCGCTGACGCCGACGGTGCTGCCCTCGTCCCGGAGATGCCGGAGGACGGCGCGGGCCCCGAGGACTGCAGCTCGCATGGCCGAATTGGCATAGACAATGAGAGTGAATCCCATGGCGGCGAGCTCTTGCTGACCCAGCAGGGGCGTGCGGCCCCCCTCGACCATGTTGACCACGTGGATGCCCGGCACCGACTCAGGGATGCGGGCAAGCTCGAGCCGGGAGGTGGGAGCCTCGACGAACAAGATGTCGGCACCCGCCTCGTGGAACAGCTGGGCGCGCTCGAGCGCCTGGTCGATCCCGTCGACTGCGGCTGCGTCGGTCCGGGCGATGATCAGGGTGTCGAGCTGGCGCGCATCGACGGCCGCACGGATCTTCTGCGCCATCTCCTCTGCATCGATGACCTCCTTCCCATCGAAGTGCCCGCAGCGCTTCGGCGCCACCTGGTCCTCGATCTGGATGGCGGCCGCGCCGGCCCGCTCGAGCAGCCGGACCGTGCGCTGGACGTTCAGGGCGTTCCCGTAGCCGGTATCGGCATCGACGACCAGTGGGATGTCGACGCTCTCGGCGACGGCGGCAACGTGGTCGACCACCTCGTTCAGGCCGACCAGCCCGATGTCGGGGTAGCCGAACCGGGCGTTGGCCAGCCCGGCGCCGGTGATGTAGATCGCGGCAAACCCGAGCTCTTCGATGACACGCGCCGTGATCGCGTCGGTGGCCCCGGGGACGATGAGCGCTCGTCGGTCCGCCTTGGCGGCCGTGACCACCTCGCGAAGGCTCGTCATGGCGCGCCCGAGTCGCCGGAGCCCTCGAGGAACGGCTCGAGGGTGCGCTTGGCGTTCTCGTAGGACTTGCCCAGGTGGTGCTCCATCAGGCTCGCTGCCCGTTCGTCGTCCCCACCGTAGATGGCGTCGAAGACGGCCTGGTGCTCGTCGAGCGCGCACTTGCCACGCTCGGCGCTGCTCGCGCTGCGCGACCGAGCCAGCCCCATCTGCGCGAGGAGGTGCTGGCCTTGCTTGGCAAGCACGTCGTTGTGTGTCATGGCAAGGATCTGCAGGTGGAAGTCGTTCTCGTAGAGAAAGACCCCCTCGGTCGCCATTCGCTCCCGGGTGAGGGCGAGGAGCTTGCCCAGCACCTCGATCTCCGTCTCCGTACGTCGGAGCGCCGCGAGCCGGCTGGCATGGGCTTCGAGCACCCGGCGGACCTCGTAGAGGTTGGCCAGCTCTCCGGCAGTGAAGGTCTTGACGAAGGTCCCCTTGTGGCTCCGGATCGTGACGAGCCCTTCGGCTGCAAGCCGCTGCAGCGACTCGCGAATCGGCCCACGACTCATGCCGAGCTGAGTGGCCAGCTCGACCTCGTTCATCCGCTCGCCAGGCGCCAGGCTGCCGCTGAGGATGAGATCGCGCAGCACCTCCGTGCTCTGGAGCCGAGCCGTGACGCGCCCCCTGGCAATCGCCGACTTGTCCGGTAGCCCGTCCATGCCGGGACTATAAGGACGCACTTGCCGACAGTCAACTGTTGACGTTCTTGTGGTGAGCATCAGCACGCCCGCCTTCGAGGCGCAGTACGCCGCGTCGGCACGCAGGGCAGTGGTGGCGGCGATCGACGACGCGTTCACGATGGACCCGCGGGTCGCAGCCAGGTGGTCCCAAGCGCTGCGCGAGCAGAGGAACACGCTCTTCAAGTTGGTGGCCACCTCACGGTCCCAGTCCCCCTCCGCCAGGTTCCGCACCTCACCGACGATGGTCACACCGGCGTTGTTGACCAAGGTGTCGAGCCGCCCCCACGCCTCCACGACGCTGACCACGGCAGCGTCCACCGATGCGGCCGCGCACACGTCGATCTCCACCGCCATTGCCCGCTCCCCTAGCGCCACCGCGACCTGCCGGGCACCGTCGAGGTTGCGATCGGCGACGGCAACGAGCGCGCCCTCCTCGACGAACCGCTCGACGGCCCGCCGGCCGATCCCCGACGCTCCGCCCGTGACCAGCGCGACCTTTCCCTCCAAACGGTGCATCGACCGGCTCCCTTCTCCCTTCGTGGCGCAGCGCCAGGCGCGGGCACGCCGACGCCCCTCGGTCAGCCGTGACGGCGGAAGAAACGGGTCACGACCTCGGCGTGCTCCGCGGTGCTGTCGAAGGGGGTGGAGTGCCCGCCCCCCTTGATGACCCAGGTCTCCCCACGGCGGAGGTGGTCGGCGATCCACTGCTGACCGGCGCCGTCGGGCCCTTGGTCCCAGGGCGTCATGACGTCCTGGTCGCCGCCGAGGACGAGGGCTGGGCAGGCGATCCGGCACACCCAATCGCGCAGGTCCATCTCCTGCATTGCCCGGCATGCCGCCAGGAACGGGGTGGGCGAGTTGGTCGCTCGGAGGATCTCCTGCACGGCGTCCACGGCACCCGCGCCTTCCGGACTGTCAAGGTAGGTGGCCGACAGGGCCGTCCAGGAGATCAGCTCCGCCAGGGTTCGACTCGCCACCGCGTCCGGGTCGAGCCGGACCAGATCGATCCAGTTCTGGAAGGTAAGCCGCCCTCTCCGGCCCAGCTTGGCCGCCGCGCAGTTGACGACGACCGATTGCACCCGAGACTGATGCTTGCCCGCCACGACCACCGCCACCATGCCGCCCATGGACGTCCCATGGACGTGTGCCCGCTCGATCCCGAGGGCATCGAGGACCCGCACCGCGTCGTCCGCCCAGGCCTCGATGCCGTAGTCGAACGCCTCCGGCCGGTCCGAGCCGCCGTACCCGCGCTGGTCGTAGTCGATGACTTGGAACTGCTCGGCCAAGATGGGGCTCACGGGCGTGAAGTTGTGGTGCCCGAACCCGGCACCGTGGATCTGGAGCACCGGTGCGCCTGCTCCCGCCTGCTCGATCCACAACGAGGCGTCACCGATATCGATCGTGGCCATCGCCGCCCCCCTCTCCGGTCGGGGTCCGAGCTGTCGTCTGCTGTCGACCGGACGCCCCCAACTCGCGTCACCGCCCTCCCGGGGGAGCGTACGAGAATGATTGTCAACAGTCAACTGTTGGCGCTCATCGGCCGCGGTCCGCGTGCCCAAGCGAGGCGGCAAGGCAGGTGATTCGTGCCTGGCGAGCTACGCGCCGGGCGAGCTACGCCCCGGGCTCGCCCTCGCGGGGGCTCGGCCAGGCCAGCGGTGCCGTGCGCAACGCCGACCAGCGCGCAACCGCCCGCTCCGCCT
>JAKBAX010000257.1 GCA_021808785.1 Actinomycetes bacterium
CGGCGCCGACCAGCTCTACGAGGTGGGAGCCGGCCAGCTCGGCCCGTGGACCACGCGCATCCCGCCCGGGACCCTGGACATCGCCGCGATCGCCGTCGCACCGTCCAACCCGTCGGTCATCTACGTCGCCCGTGACGACGGCTCGATCTCCGTGTCGATCAACGGCGGGGTGACCTGGACCGCCGTCACCCCCCCGGCGATGGCCCAGACCCAGCCCACCCACCTCGCCGTCAGCCCCACCAACCCCTCCACGCTGTACGTCACCTATGCCGCCGCCATCGCCGGCGAGACCGGCGCCGCCAACCCGGCAGTGCTCGTCGGCACCGGCCTTGGCGTGACCACTCCGGTCTGGACGAACGTCTCGGGCAACCTGCCGGCCAACGTCCCGACGAGCTCGGTCATCGCCGACGGCAGCAGCGGGCTGATCGTCGCCAACGATGTCGGCGTCTTCCTCGCCTCCACGCTGAACGGTGCCGGCACGACCTGGGCCCGGCTCGGAACCGGCCTCCCGAACGTCCAGGTGACCGACGTGGCCCTCACCTCCGGAGGGACCCTCCTCGCCGAGACGCACGGGCGCGGCATCTGGTCGCTCCCCTTCGTCGTGCCCGGCACTGCCGACCAGCTGGCGGTCACCTCGGGCCCGCCCGGAAGTCTGTCGGTGGGCCAGAGCTTCACGGTGACCGTCGCCGTCGAGGACATCCTTGGCACCCAGGTCGGCGCCGACGCCGGCCGGGCGATCGCGCTCGCCATCGCGAACGGCACCGGAACGCCCGGTGCGGCCCTCACCTGCGCGACCAACCCGGTCGACGACGTCAACGGGGTGGCCACCTTCCAGTGCTCGGTCAACGCGGCCGGCGCCGGCTACCAGTTGGTCGCCAGCAGCACCGGCCTCGCCCCCGGCACGACGGCCGGCTTCACCACCACTGCCCCGGTCACCTCGGGTGGCGGGGCGACGAGCGCCCCGAGCTCGACCGGGACGCCCGTCGGCTTGGCCCCGACCCCGACCCCGCCGCCCCCGACCCCGACCGTGTCCGTGGTCGGTCGCTACTACGGCCAACAGTCCATCGACACGGCGATCGCCACGTCCAAGCAGGCCTTCCCCCAGTCGGACAGCGCCACGGCCGTCGTCCTGGCCAGCTCGACCTCCTTCGCCGACGAGCTCGCTGCCGGCCCGCTGGCGGCCCACGTCGGCGGCCCGCTCCTCCTCACCGGGGGCTCCGGCTCGACGACCGTGCTCGACCCCCGCGTGGTCGCCGAGATCCAGCGGGTGCTCGCCCCCGGCGGCACGGTCGACATCGTGGGCGGCGACCTCGCCGTGCCCGCCGGAGCCGACGCCACCCTGCAGCAGGACGGCTATGTCGTCCACCGCCTGGCCGGCTCGACCGCGCCTGCGACGGCGGTAGCGGTGGCCGAGGCACTCGGCAACCCGTCGACGGTGTTCGAGGTCACCGACACGGCGCCCTGGGACGGCATCGCCGCCGCCCCGGCCGCCATCGCCGCCGGGGGTGCCATCCTGCTCACCAACGGCCGCGTGCAGGCGCCCGAGACCGCCGCCTACCTGCAGGCGCACCCGGCCGACACCCGCTACGCCGTCGGCGGCACCTTCGCCGCCGCCGGGGCGGACCCTTCGGCCACCGCCGTGGCCGGTGCCACCGCCGAGGCCACCTCGGCGGCCGTCGCCGCCCGGTTCTTCCCCACCCCCAACGACTTCGGCGCCGCCTCCACCCTCGACTTCCAGGACGGCCTCGTCGGCGGCCTGTACATGGCGACCGGTGGCCGCTCCGGGCCGCTCCTGCTCGTCGACCCCAACGCCACCCCGTTGCTCGACCCCGCCGTCGTCTCCTACCTGCGCACCCTCGCCCCGGGCACGCCCGGCACGGTGTTCGGGGGGCCGCTCGCCTTCCCGTTCCTCGACCTCTCCC
Organism: Actinomycetes bacterium; assembly: GCA_021808785.1. Classification (GTDB taxonomy): domain Bacteria; phylum Actinomycetota; class Acidimicrobiia; order Acidimicrobiales; family Palsa-688; genus JAKCDU01. The sequence continues at coordinate 1,923 of JAKBAX010000257.1, forward strand.
AGCTGCAGGTCTACGCCGGAATGCCCTGATCGCACCCCGCCAGGGCACCACCGGCCCGGTCGAGAAGGCCGCGACCGGTGGTGTACCCTGGCAGGTCCGCGGGGCTATAGCTCAGTCGGTTAGAGCGCAGCACTGATAATGCTGAGGTCGCTGGTTCGATTCCAGCTAGCCCCACCGGAGACACCCTGATCAGGCCCTTGTCCGCCGCTGAAAGGTGAGGGCGGGCACCGGGTGCGTCTGGCGTACAGCGGTGAAGGACGCTGAGCCTGATAGCAGTCCGTCGGGCCGCAAGCGAGTCATTCCTGCTGGTTCCGCTCCCGGCGCCGCGCTCGCCGTCGGCGGAGACCTTCGATGAAGGCGGCCAAGCCCTCTGCCTGGCCGATGGGCGTGTACTGGTCTTCGGGAGAGCCGACCAGAGGAATCGGTCCCGGGGGTTCATCTCGATCCTCTGCGCTCGACTCGAAATCCGCCATGTCAGCAATCTGAGGTGATGATTCCCTCTGCGTGGTCGGAACATCATCCGCAGTGGCGGCCTCCCTCAGGGGGCCATGTGGGTCTGACCAGGGGGTCTTCTCGTCACTCCAGAGTCGTTGCTGACCAAGCGGAGCGCGGGGACCACGCCCCCGGCCTGCTCACCATCTCGTCGTGGACGTCGGCGCCGCCCGGGACGAACGCCCAGCCGCCGATCAGATTGACGTCGTCGCGCGTCGCCACCCGCCATGCCATCGGCGCGGACGCAAGGCCAGAGAGCCTCGGTGCCGGTCCTGCCGGCTCAAGCCCGGTGGCACCTGACACAGATCCGACACGGGAGTCAGCGGTGTACCACGGTCGCGACGGGTTGCGGCATCCGGTGGGGGGCGCACGGGCGGTCCCGGACAGGTGCTTCGTTCGTTTTCCAGATCGAGCGGACGGGCCGTCGCGCTTCCGCCGATAGTCAGGATGCGAAAAGCTCAGGCCAACGCTGTCGCAGACCGTCTATCACCTCCGCGGGCTGCCGCTCGTCGAACCCGTCCGCAGGTTCGACAATGAAATAGCCGCCGTGGCCGTGGAAGCTCACTGCCCAGCGGTTGAGGAATCCCTCGTAACCGAGGAGGGCGAACGGCAGGCCCTCTTCGAAGACGAAGTCAACCTCCGCATCCCAATCCAGGTCATCGAACGGGTCGAGTGTCAGCGAGACCGTCTCCGTTGTGGCCGGCCATTCGCGGCCCATGAGGTGGATCTTCTTTGGACACTGAAATCCCAGTTCGGGAAACTCGACGGCGAGCAGGTCGCCGATACCTCGTGGGAACACGCACCGCGGCGCGCCAGTGTCTATCAGCGCTTTCGTCGAGATGTCGAGGGGGCCAGACGAAAGGCGAACATCAAGGGTTGGCCGCAGGATGCTCTGGCCCGTGGTAAGGCTTTCCTCCTCCCGCCAAGGGAAGGCATGGAGCGGCGCGCTCAGAGCTAGCCCACGCCCACTATGTAGGCGTCCGTTGCGGGACGCACATATTGAACCACCACGCGGTGGCGCTTTCGGTGGTCCATGTCGTGAAGTGTCAGTGCCAGGCGATGGGACGTGGGGGCGGCTGCCACGACGGCTCCATCCGAGACGGCGACCCACATCCCCGCATACGCCTCGAGTGCCGGCGGGCGAGGCACCGGCGCGATGCGAGTTCCCGGGCCTTCAGACCGCGCCATAGCTGCACCGTACCCGACTCGGCATCGCAACCAACTCCCCAACTGGTGCCGCCAGATGGCCATGGAAAAGAATCTTATGAACATTCTAAACTCAAGTGGTGGACCCTGACCTCGACGTTCTCTACGGTCCAAGCCCCATCCAGAAGACCGGCACTGTCAGTATCCCGAGAGAGCTTCTTCGTGAGAGCGGCATGGATCCCGGAGACCGGGTGCACTGGGCGCTGAACCCGGACTTGCCAGGCACGCTGCTCGTCATCCCCGCGAAGATGGTCGCGCGTACCATGCCTGCGATTCTGAGGGAGATCAGCCAGGGCTGAGGGGGCCTCGGCGGACTTGGTTCGCGCACGATCGACCCGCGGGTCGGTCGCCCGAACCCGGAGGCAGGCTTGGGGGGCGAGAGCGTCCGGGGTGTCGCTCGCGTGGCCCTCGGCGCCAGGGAAGAGGTGGCCGCAGGGGTTGGCGACGGTCGCCACAAGGGCGTGCCCGGTACCCGCGACTACGCCGTGCCGGAACTTGTCGCGCCGGCTTCGCCAACGAGGGCGAGGCGTTCGGCAACGGCGGCCCCGAAAGCCGTCAGCGACAGTCGCTCATGCGAGCCTACGAACGGCCTCACCGAGTTGAGGAGTCCGAGGGAGATAAGCACCGCAACCAGGCCGTCGATGACCTCCTTTGCTCCGGCTCCGAGCAGCGTGACGAGTTGGTCCTTCCCAAGGGCCTCCGGTGGGCGTAGTTCCGGCTCACCGCTCGGGAATCTGAGGCCGAACAGGTCGAACTGACTTCGGGCGAACTGCGCGAGGACACGAAGATGCGCTTCGTCTAGCTGTCCGATCGTTCTGATCATCGGCATCTCGAAGCCGACGATCAGGGGCTCGTTCGATGTCGCGGCATTGACAACGAACCGGCCAGCATCCTGAGCTGCCTTTCGGCCCCGGCAACGCGGGTGGCGTCAAGAAGTCGCACGAGGAGCTGCTCCTTCTCCTCCACCCCGTCGCAGCGAGCCACCAGCTCGTCGAAGTCGTGCCCGCTGTGCTCGACGTGCCGGCGCACTTGAGCGAAGTGGCGCAGCGAGCGCTTGACTCTAAGTGCGAGGGATGGAGCCGCGGGCGACAGGAGCAGTGACGATCCAGGATGGAAGAACTCCATGATGGCCGAGCCGGCGAGCACGACCGTCTCGGTGGTGACATCGAAGAGGTCGCCTTGAGCCCACTTGGGAAGGTGGCGGTGCTCCACACCGGCGTCGTCGGGCACCGAGACATCATCGCGCTGCGCTGTCTCAGGGCGGCGGCCGAAGGCTCGGAGCACCACCGGTCCCCCACGGGCGCCATAGGCACTCGCTACGGTCTCGGCCATGACCGACAACAAAGCCAACCAGTGCGTTGTGTGCGGGGATGACGCAGGCGAGTCCGCGCTCTTCAAGTCGCGCTCATTCGTGGCTCGCCAGCTTGCTGATGGCACAACCGAGACGGAGCCTCTGCCGCGGGTTCCCGTCTGCCGGGACCACATTCAGGAGATCGTGAGCGGTCCAGTCGTGGTCGGCTGGTGTGACGACTCCACGTGCCGGCGGTGGGGCATTCTCGGCGACACGTCGCCCTGTGGGGAGCCGTATCTGGAGCTGCCGAGTGCACTGTGAGCGGTTCCCGGACTAGACGGTCGGCTTGTCGCCGTCGCCTAGACGTTCGCCATAACCCTCAGGTGCTCGGGAATCGCGCGCTCGACGTCACTGGCGAACAGCGCGACCTGGCCACCTTCGGAGACGACCCGGCGTACCTCCTCGAGGCCGTGGATGGCAGCGTCGAGCTGCGCAGCGACCTCCTCTGGGCGGCTCACGCAGTCGGAGCGGGAGTGAGCGACTCGCGAGGATGAGCCCCGGGCGCACCAGAGGAAGTGACGCTGACACGGTGGCGGAGCAGGGCCTCGGCCTCAGCCTCGAACTCGGCGAGGTCGAAGTAGGTACGGCCCTCCTCCAAGGTGACCACGAGCTCAGCGGGGTCGGTGCCGAGTTGGACGGCGGTGATCCCGTGCCGGGGTGCAAGCTCGGCGAGAAGGCCGGCCGCTTCTCGGAGCAGTCGATCATCGGCGCTGGGCAAATCCATACCATGGAGCGTACGCCGTCCGCCGCGGATCGTCCGCCTGACTCCCGATGACCCTTGGGCCGGCCGACGCCTTGGCAGCCACGCCGGGTTCGGAGCGGCGACTCGGACCGAAAGGGTCCAGGTCGGCCCCGGGGCTGGTCTGCACCACGGATGCACCACTAGCGTTGGCCAGGAAGGGTCATCAAGGGTCACCTTTGGTCAGGCTGACATGGCACCTGACCTGCGGTGTCGTGCGTTCGGGCAGGTCAGCGGGTTTCCCTGCACAGACCTGATAGTGCTGAGGTCGCTGGTTCGATTCCAGCTCGCCCCACCGCAAGCTCCTCGTCAGGGCCCTACGTTCCGCAGCCGAGAACGCCGAGCGTCGCCGCTCGGGCCTCGATGGCGGCTCGCACCGCGTCGGGATCACCTCGGACGATCGCGGCTCGCCGCCGGGCAATTGTTGCCATGAGTTGGGCCTGGTCTCACCCCGCTCTCATGTTGGGCTCGTAGCTTGCCTTGAGGTCGCCTTTCGGGCACGGCGGGCGATCGGACTGATGGCACGCCAGCGCGAGATGACACGAGGTGACCCGATGACGCCAGAACCGACGAGCACGGCCAGCACGCCCAGGACGCCCAGGACGGCCGGCACGGAGGTGGCGGATCGCCGCCGAGGTGCCCGCCGGGGAAGGACGCGCCGGGCGACGCTCGTCGCGACGACCGGCCTCGGGGTTCTCGGGGCAGGGATCGGCCCCGGCACCCCGCC
>JAKBAX010000258.1 GCA_021808785.1 Actinomycetes bacterium
CCGCTCTGCGGGACCTGCGGTTGTTGGACACCGACTGCGAGCGGATGGTCTTCGCGGCGAGGGCCGACCCGGATGGCGCGGACCCGGAGGCGCCGGGCGCGTTCCTCGATGTCGACGCCGAGGACCTTGATGAGCTGATCGGCTTCGTGGCGGCGGAGGCCAACCACGAGGACGACCGCCGCCGCCGCCAGAAGCGTCTCGACAGCGCGTTCAACGCGTTGAGCGAGGCGCTGCACGATCTCGACAGGCGCTGAACCGGGCCTGGCCTCACCCGCCGTCACGCCCCCAGTGGGGGGGGCCTGTGGCGGTGTTCAGCCGTCTCGTGGTCGTCGGCCTGGCCGCAGGGTGACGCCGGCGCTGCGCAGCCAGCGCGCCGCGGTGATGGGGCTGGTGGCGTAGTGGGCGACGACCGCGTCGACGTTGCCGAGCTGCTGGTAGACCTCGGCGACGTCGGGGGGGATCGAAGGCGGTGGGGGTCGCAGGCCGAGTCGGACGGCTTCGGCGCCGAGGCGGGCTCGGGGCACGTGTAGGGCCTTGGCCGCCGCGCTGATCGAGCCGTGGGTATCGAGGGCGGCTTTGACGGTTGTCTCGTCGAGGACGACGCCGGTGGCGGTGCGGGGCGGGACCCCGAGGCGGCGGAGCCGGTCATACAGACCTGGGCGGGACATCTCTGCCGCCGCAGTGAGCGTATCGATGGGTTCGCAGGCGCGGTAGCGGCAGATCGGCTCGTTGGGAAGGCCCACGGATGGCGCTCCGGTCCTGGCTAGCGTTAGCCCGGCGTGGAAGCCGACGACCTCGAGGAACCGGAGGACCTGGAGGTGGCGGTCCTAGATGCCTTGGACGCTGTCGACGATGAGGCACCGGCGGGGACGGCGCCGCTCGAGGCGGCCCGGCGCCGGCGGGCTTTGCGCTCGGCGCAGGGGTGGTTGGACTCTTCTGCCTGATCCGCCCGGCCGGCACGTCACCGTCTTGTCAATGGAGCTCACCGGCCGAGGGGATGGGCGCAGCGGCCGACGTCGCGCCAGCGGCCTTCGGGGTGGGTGTCATCGGCGACGAGGGCTTGGCCGTCGAAGCAGGCGCAGCAGACCCCGGTCGAGGTGCGCGCCTGGGGCCAGTGGAGGCGTTCGTAGGGGGTGCCGCAGCGGGCGCAGGGCCTTCCGAGGCGCCCGGCGGCGTCGATCTCGATGGCGGGGAGCGGCTCACCGTAGAGCGGCTCGGCGTTGACGTCGGGTGTCTCCCCGAGATCGTCCACATCCCAAGGGCGGGGCTTGGGCTCGGCCGGCGGCGGGGAGGCGGTGACCAGGGGAAGGCTGTAGTTGCCGAACGGCTGGGCGCTGAAGCCGAAGGACTCGACGATGGCCCAGAGAGCCTCGCTCATGGTTTCCTGGACCGTGCGGTAGGTGTCGTCGCGGTCCCCGTCGACCCCGCCATCGGAGAGGGTGTCGGCGCAGGTCCAGGCGACGATCGATCACGCCTGGCGGGTAGTCGTCGCGCCCGGAGGTGACCGTCAGGCAGCACCCGCCGGCGGCCCGGCCGGGACCGTCGCAGTCGTGAAGGAAGATTCCAGCTTCAGCCAGTGCCTCGGCAAGCCGGGCGCAGGACGGCCAGGGTGCCCCTGGCCTGCTGGGCGGTCCTCGGTCACCACCAGGCACCTTCGTTGGGGACCGCGCACGGCCACCGTAGGGCGCTGGTGAGGATGCTCGCCGTAGTGGGGTGCTGGACGGTCATGGTCTTGTTATACCTCCGTGCTGTGACGGTCGTGCCGTGACGGTCGCTGTGAACTGGGGATCGGGCCGCTCAACGCTCGATGCGGATGATCTTCGCGGAGAGGATCACCTTGGTCGGCGGGCCATCGTCGACTATCTGGCTGCCCGTGACGACGCCCGGATTATCGACGCCGGCCCCGGCCGCTTCGCCCGCAAAACGGGCCAGGTCGAAGCTTCCCGCACCCGGCGGAACGAAACGTCCCGACGGTGGGCCGAACCGCAGATGCCCGGCTCCCAGTGGACCGACCAGACCATCCGGTCGGCAGCCCTGGCTGCCGCCGAGCGGACTCTCGCCCCCACCCTCAACAGCCATATGACCGAAGCCGACCGCCACGAACAAGCCGCCGCCGCCCTCGATCAGAGGATCGCCGGCCGTGACCGCGACCACCAGACCGCGATCCGGGCGAACCAGACCGACGCCGCCCAACACGAACAACAAGTCGCCGCCGCCCGAGCGGCCCTCGACCAGGCCACCCGCAACCAGCAGCTCCGAGCCCAACTCGTCCAGGCCATGACCCCCGAGCAGGTAGCCGCCTGCGACACCGCCCGCACCGCATGGCAGACCGAACAACAACGCAAGTCGAGAGAGCCGGCCGAACGGGCCAAACAGCTCCAGGCAGCTCGAGACGCCGCCCTCGCCCGCCAATTCGGCATCCACTGGGACCCTGACGCCACCGGCGCAGCCAAAACCCGACAGACCATCGCGCTACAACAAGCCACCCGAGCCAGAGACCTCGCCCGACAACACGCCCGAGGACTATCCCACGGTCACGGCATCGAAATGTGACCACTCAGCCCTGAGCGCTCGGGCCGGTGGCAACCCTTCGGCGAGGTGTTGATGGCCGCCGTACGACACCATGCTGGTGACCTCGTAGAGTCACCACCTCCCCCCCCGCGACGAGCTGGTGGAACGGCCGTACGGCAAATCCTGGTCGGCCCGCTCGACGCAGACTTGATCGCCGGCTACCTCGCCGACGCGCCCCCCTCGGCGAGGCTCACGACCTCACGCTTGCTTCGCCATTGTCTCGAACGGGAACTACTACTCTCGGCCGATCGAAGCCAGCCCTGAGCGCTACCTCTTGGAGCGCCGCTGTTTTATAGCTATCGTCACTCCGATAATGCCTCCAAAGACCATTCCCCCAAAGATAACTGGCACAATCCATGCTCCAGAACTCATCTGGCCGACCTTAGATTGTTATGAGGTTCAGGCTCTAACTGTATCATCGAAGACAGTATCCCTTCCGGTATCTGTTCAGCCCCTTCGTGGGGTTCATGGGGAGACGTCGGAAGGATCCAGGTTGGGCGCCCCCAGGCTGCGGGGGGCTAGGGCCTGGCCTTCGGCGAGGATAGTGCCGTAGCGGGGGGGGCCAGGACGCGCCCTTGAGTCGAGCCCGTCTTGCCTCGTCGAGGGCATCAGCGACGATTCTTCCCCTCCTCGAGGCGCCGAACGGCAATGGGGATCTGTTAGGACCCAGCCAGACCAGCGGTGACGACTAGAGCCCCCTATACCGAGTGCTCCGATGGGCCCGCGCAATGCCTCAGCGTGAATTTCCCGGAACAGCCGATTCGGGAAGCCGACAATCACCGCGCCGCACACCAACACCGACGTCTGCGTCGTCGAACACCGGCGTCATGATCGCGTCACGGTCGGCGCCGGCGGGCCGGATCGGCTTCGGCCACCGACCGGGCTCGGTCCAGCCAGGCGGCGAAGAGAGCGTCGGCGCGTCGGTAGGACAGGCGACGTCCCCGGCAGGCGCCGCGGTCTGATAACGGGCGGGTGAACCAGGACGCCACCGCTGCCGCCTCGAGGTGCTAGCGGTCAAGCCGGGGGGCCCTCGCCGGCTCGACTGCCCTGGCCCGAGCCCGTGCCGGCGGGGCGTTCGACCGATCCCATGAGCGGTTCTGGGCCGACGCCCGCCGTCGCCTCGGGGACCGTGACGACACCCGGGCGCTGATCGAGGTGCTCCTGCTCCACCGGAGCTTGCCCGCGGCGCAGGTGTCCGCCGGGATCGACAGGGCCCTGTCCGCTCAGTCGATCGACCCGGCGGTGGTGGCGATCGAAGCTCGCCGGGCTGGGGAGACCGGCGCTGCGGTCGTGCCGCTCGGCGAAGGCCTCGGCCGCTTCGACCGGCCCGTCCCGTCCGTCGCCGCCTACGACCAGCTGCTGGCGGCGCGATGACCAAGATCAGCGACGACGCTGCCAAAGCGGCGATCGGCGCCGCGGCCCGGGAGCTGCGCCTGCCGGTGGTGCGCACCGACGCCGCCCGTCTGGCGGAGACAGCGCAGCGGGCCGGGCAGTCCCACCTCGCCTACCTGGCCGAGGTCCTCTCCGCCGAGGTCGATGCCCGATCCGAGCGGCGCCAGGCCCGGCGGATCGGCGAGGCCCGGAAGAACTCACAAACTAGCGACAGACAGGCAACAACCGTCAGTGCTACTTTCAGACTACGGCTATTCGAAACACCAACTACTATGGCCGACATAATAATGAGGAGTATTAAGGATAATAATGAGTAGGCGGCTCTTCAAGGCACTGGAACCTACGGTAAGAAGAAACCAGTTAACCAAACCCGATGCCCGTAACATCCGAACTTCCTTCGTGTCTCCGGCATGATTACTCCTCAAGTGCATGCATCCACACTGGTTCCAGGGAAACCCCCCGGATGCGCTAGGACCGGCGACTCTGAAGAACCAGTCCTAGGCAGGTGATGAAGCCGGAGGCACCCACAATTGCTCCGATGATCCTGACGGCCAAGGACGCAGCAACTAGCGCTAGGACTATGCCCACGATACCCATGAGAGTAAAAAGGACCACTCCGGCGCGGTTCACTTAGTGGCACGCAAAGGCCGGACCAACGGCAGAGCCGACTGCGCCGCCGTAGGCCACTATACTGCCGCCCAGAGTCCCGGGGGCGGCTACGAACGCCGTACCAGCGCCCAGTATGCTAAGCACAACGGCAAGTGCACATGCGAATGTGAGGGCAGGAGGGGGCCCTGGGTGATAACAAGTCCGGCTCACGAGGACTCCGTTATTGTAAGAGTAAAGAGTAAATGGATTGATTCCGCTTCCCAAGCAAGACCCAAGATTCCCGCTCGGGTCCGAATTGTTTACAGGGTTGCTTCCGGCGTATTGGTATCCGGTGCTCTGGCCGCTGGGGTCTTGTTGGGTCCAGTTGGCGAGGGTCGGGTTGTAGTAGCGGTTTCCGTAGTGGATGTAGCCGGTGGGGTCGGTGTAGCCGCCGTTGTATCGGTAGGGGTTGGTGGCGGCTTGGGTGCCGGTGGCGGTGAGGGTGTTGCCGTAGGGGTCGTAGGTGTAGTTGGCGGTGGTGTCACCGTTTTGGTCGATCATGGTGAGGACGCTGCCGGCGGGGTCGGTGATGTAGTAGCTGGTTCCGGCGGTGGTGGTGAGGGAGGCGAGTTTTCCGGTGGGTGTCCAGGTGTAGTACTGGTCGTTGGTTCCGGTTTGGGCGGTGTCGACGCCGTAGAGGTTGTTGGCGAAGGTGGTGGTGCCGGCGGTGTAACTGTTTAGCGTCTTGAGGTCGCGCGGAGCGTGAGGGTCCACCACTGGGCGCGCGATTCGGTGCAGGCTGTGGCGTGTGGATGTCGCTGCTCGTTTGGCGTTGCTGGAGGCAGCGGTGGCGCGTCTGGATGCGACGGTTGCAGCGCAGCGGGAGGAGATCGCCCGCAAGGACGGGTTTATCGTCTTCCAGCAGGAGCGGATCGACAAGTTGGAGGCGGCGTTGGAGGAGTCCCGCCGCCGCTCGAAACGTCAGGCGGCCCCGTTCTCCAAGGGCGACCCGAAACGCGACCCGAAGACACCAGGCCGCAAGTCCGGCGACGGCCACGGCCGTCATGGTCATCGCCGGGTGCCGGCAGGGCGACCGGACCGGGAGATGACCGCCGTGTTGCCGGGTTGTTGCCCTGATTGCGGCGGCCAGATCGTGCATGAGCGTGACGCCGAGCAGTGGCAGACCGAGGTCCCCGAGGTTCGCCCGACAGTGACCCGGTTCATCGTGCAGATCGGCCGCTGCAAAGGGTGCAAACGCAGGGTGCAGGGCCGCCATCCCGAGCAGACCTCCCAGGCGCTCGGCGCGGCAGGGGTCGGGGTTGGCCCCAGGCTGAAAGCGTGGGCAGCCTGGTTGCACTACGGGATGGGCCTGTCCTTCGCCCGCAGCGCCAAGGTCCTGTCGTATCTGGGCGTGGACGTCACCGCCGGGGCGATCTGCGCCTCCTCGGCCCGCTCGGCGTGCACCGATCTGGTCCCGGTCCACCGAGAGCTTGTCGCCCGAGCGAACCGCTCCAAGACCATCACGATGGACGAATCCGGCTGGCGGGTCGGAGGCCACGGCGCCTGGCTGTGGGTGGCCGCGAACGACGAGATCACATTGTGCTGGATCGCCGACGGGCGTTCCTTCGATGACGCCACCATCATCATCGACGCCGGTTACACCGGGGTGTTGGTCCGTGACGGCTGGATCGTCTACGACCGCTACACCCAAGCGGCCCACCAGTCCTGCACAGCCCACATCCTCCGACGGGCTACGGAGATGGAAGCCGACATGACCGGCGCGGACCGCAAGATCCCCACCGCAGCCAAGAGGATCATCAAAGACGCCCTCGCCGCCCGGAACCTGGCCGACCCCGCTGACAGGGTCGC
>JAKBAX010000259.1 GCA_021808785.1 Actinomycetes bacterium
AGGCCTCGCCCGAGTTGCGCAACTGACCCTGATGGGCGCGCGCCGCCGCCTCGTAGGCCCGGACGATCAGCGAGGACGGATCCTTTGGATGACGGGCCCGGAAGGCCGTGAGCAGGGGCATGAGGGCATCGGCTGTCTGGACCTGGCGACGCCATGGCAGGACCCGCTCGACCGTCGCCACGGCCCGGGCCCGGCTCGCGTTATCGCTCGTCCTACTGGCGGCCACCGGTCACGTCCTCACTCGTATGTCACCAGGGAAAACGTCTCCATATCTCCGATTCTTCCCCTCCCGCCGAGGAAGGCCAGCTCCAGGATGAACGAGTACCCCACCGCTTCGGCCCCCACGTGGTCGACCATCTTGGCCACCGCGGCGGCGGTGCCCCCGGTGGCCAGCACGTCGTCCACGATCAGCACCCGGTCGCCGGCGTCCACGGCGTCGAGATGCATCTCCAATGTGTCGACTCCGTACTCGAGCTCGTAGGTCTCGGCGTGCACGCTCCAGGGCAGCTTGCCGGCCTTTCGCACCGGGACGAAACCGGCGCCCAGGTCGAGGGCCACCGGGGCGGCGATGATGAATCCCCGCGCCTCGATGCCGATCACCTTGTCCACCCGCCGGCCCCGGAAGGGCTCGGTCATGGCCTCCACCGTGCCGGCGAAGGCCTTGGGGTCGGCCAGCAACGGGGTGATGTCCTTGAAGCCGACCCCCGGTCGGGGGAAGTCAGGTATGTCCCGGATCAGGTCTTTCAGCCAACCGGAACGGTCCTCCATGGCTCCACGGTACTAGGGGTGGGGAGCCAAGCCGGTCATGGGCCGAGCCGGACACAATGTCTAGCGCCGGCGTCCCTTCTTGCGGGGCCGGGGCGGGGGCCGCTGACCCGATCGGGCCGGCGCGTCTCCCCGCAGGGGGATGCCGCCCGGACCGGTACCGGCCTCGAGGCCGGTCCGGCCGCCGTCGTCGACACCGTCGACACCGTCGCGCCGGGCGCCGTACTCCACCTCGGGGGGTAGTCCGGCGGGGCCGTCCCCGATGAGCAGGTCGATGTCCCCGTCACCGAGCGAGGCGCCGGCGGCCGCCGCGGGGGTCAGGCGACGGGGCCGGGACTGAGCCAGGCGCCGGCGGATCTCGGCGTAGCGGGGCTCGCGCTCCTTCAGCAGGGCCAGTAGGGGCGAGGCGATGAAGATGGACGAGTAGGCGCCGGTGGTCAGGCCGACGAAGAGGGCCAGGCCGAAGTCGTCGAGGGCGGTGGCCCCCAGGATCCAGGCGCCGACGACCAGGATGGACAGGATGGGCAGGATGGCCACCAGCGAGGTGTTGAGCGACCGGGCCAGCACCTGGTTCATGGACAGGTTGACCGTGTCGCTGTAGGTCATCCGGTTGCTCGAGGCCAGGCCCCTGGTGTTCTCCTGCACCCGGTCGAACACCACGATGGTGTCGTAGAGGGAGTACCCCAGGATGGTCAGGAAGGCGATGACGGTGTCCGGGCTCACCTGGAACCCCGACAGGGAGTAGATCCCGGCTGTGATCAAGATGTCGTGGACCAGGGCGCCCAGGGCGGCGACGGCCATCTTGCCCTCGAAGCGCAGCCAGATGTAGAGCGACACCACCACCAGGAAGATGATCACCGCCTCGATGGCCTTGTTCGTGATGTCGGATCCCCACGACGGCCCGATCTCGTTGAGCTGGACCTCGTTGGCCGAGACGTGGGCCAGCTTGGCCAGCGCGTTGGTGACCTTGTCGACCGTCGTCGGGTCGCCGACGTACTTGGCCGCCGCCTTGACCTGGATCGTGCGCTGGCCGGTCTGGGTGTTGGTCAGTTGCTGCACCTCGGACTGCCCGAACCCCGATACCGCGGCCCCGACGGCGGCCCGGGCCTGGGCGACCGACGCCGTGCTCGGCACGTCCCAGACGGTGCCCCCCTTGAAGTCGATGGAGAAGTTGATGCCCCGGAAGCCGAGCGAGATCACCCCGGCCAGGATCACGATGCCCGATATGGCGAACCACCGCCGCCACCGGCCGGCGAAGTCGAACGACGTCTCCCCCCGGAACAGCCGACGGAACGCGTTGGGACGGGCCGCCACCACTACAACTGCCCCGGCTCGGTGCGGGCCGCGAAGCTGCGGGAGATGCCGAGGAAGCGGCTCTCGGTGAACGCCCGCCGGCGGCCCACGAATATCACCGCCGGGCGGATGAAGAAGAAGGCGGTGAACACGTCGAGCAGTGTGGACAGCCCCAGCGTGAAGGCGAAGCCCCGGACGTCGCCGATGGTGAGGACATAGAGGATGAGGGCGGCCATGAACGACACCAGGTCGGCGGTGAGGACGGTCCGGAAGGCCCGGCTGAACGAGCGCTCGGTCGACTGGCGCACCGACCGCCCGGCTCGGACCTCGTCTTTCAGCCGCTCGAAGTAGACCACGTAGGAGTCGACGGTGATGCCGATCGACACGATGATGCCGGTGACCCCGGCCAGCGTCAGCGTGTAGGGGCTGCTCGACTGACCGAGGGCGGTGATTATCGAGTACAGGAGGGCCCCGCCCACACCGAGCCCCACCAGCACCACCAGCCCGAGGGCCCGGTAGTACAGGATCATGTAGAGCATCACCACGATGATGCCGCCGATGCCGGCCAGCAGGCCGGCCCGCAGTGAGTCCTTCCCGATGGTGGCCGACACCGTCTGGACCGACTGCGGTACGAAGCGGACCGGCAGCGACCCGTACTTGAGCACGTCGGCCAGGTCGGTCGCCTGGCCGCTGCTGAAGCTGCCGGTGATCGACACCTGGCCGTTGAAGCTGGCCGCCTGGAAGTCGGGGGCCGACTCGATGGTGCCGTCCAGTTCGAACGCCTCCTGGCTGCAGGCCGGCGGGTTGGACGTGTTCTGCCGGTAGCAGGCGTAGCGGGCCGAGGCGATGTTGTCGAACTGGGTGGCCCCGCTCGAGGTGAGCGTCAGGTTGACCTGGTACTGACCGGTGGTGGTGTCGATGACCGCCGACGCGCCGGATACGGCCCGGCCGGTCATGTCGGCCGGGCCGATCAGGTAGCGCAGCCCGTTGCTGCCCGGGAAGGCCTTCGGGTCCACGGGCAGGATCACCGATTGGTTCTGGTTATCCGACCCGGGCGGCGTGCTCGGCGTGTTGCCCAGGTTGGAGCGGCTGCAGTCGCTGCTCGACAGACCGGCGGCCGGGTTGGGGGCCACGGTGGTGGTGGTCGACTGGTTGGCCGCCGCGGTGGTCGACGGTGAGGGGGCGGTGGTCGACGGTGAGGGGGCGGTGGTCGACGCCGACGCGACCGTGGTGGTGGACCCGGCCGCCACCACCACCCCGGTCAGCCGGGCCGCGGCCGCCCTCCGGTCCCCGGCCGCCGACTTGGTGGTGGTGGCGCTGGTCGCCGGCGTGACCCGGGGCCGCACCGTCGTGGTGGTCGCACCGGGCACGGTCGTGGTGGTGGTGGTCGACGACGACGGGGCGACGTAGGCGGGCACCGCGCAGTAGACGGGCCGGAAGAACAGCTGGGCGGTGGCGCCGATCTGCTTCAGGGCCGCCTGGGAGTCCTTGATGCCGGGCAGGTTGATGACCACGTCGTTGCCCTGCACGTTGACCTGGGAGTTGCTGACGCCGAGCCCGTTGACCCGGCGCTCGATGATCACGACGGCCTGGTTGAGCTGGGACTTGGCCGCGGGGCCCTGGGGTTGCAGCACCACCGACACCCCGCCCTTCAGGTCCAGGCCCAGCAAGGGGGTGTGGCCGAGCCCGATGGTCGCGCCGAGGGAGGCCACGGCCAGGACGAGTACGAACAGGAGTGACCAGACGAGGCCGCGCCGCATGGATCAGGCTCCGGGGCCCCCGGCGGCGGGGGGATGACCGTCGCCGGTGTCACCGCCTGGGCCCGCGGCCCAGCCGTTACCGCCACCGGCCCCGGAGGGCCCGGCCGTGTCGCCGGGTCCGTCGGGCTCCGATGTCCACGGCTCATCCATCGGTTGGGCCGCGCCGCGCCCGGTGGCGCCCCCCGGCTGCTGGCGGGGGCTGATGGCCCGCCGGAGGAACGTCATGACCACACCGGGGGCCACCTCCACCTCGACCGCGTCGGCGTCGAGGGCGACGACACGGCCGTAGATGCCCCCGGCGGACATGACGTCGTCACCGATGGCCAGCTCCTTGGCCGCGGTCTGCTGCTGGCGCATCCGTTGCTGTCGGGGCCGCAGGAAGAGGAAGTACACCAGAGCGAAGATGACGATGATGACCAGCAGGGGCAGGTAGGAGCCACTGCTGCTCTTGGAGGTCTTGGCCACCGTGGTCGTGGTAGCGCTCTGGGCGAGGAGGATGAGGTGTGAGTGCATAAGAGAACAGGCGTCCGCCGGGCGGACCGGTGGACATTAGCGCAGGGTGGTCCCGCTCCAGGCTTCGGCCACGTCCTTCCTGAGTGATTCCAGGGTGCCGGTGCCGACCGCCCGCCCGATCCGCTCGACCAGGGCGAGCAGCCAGCTCAGGTTGTGGATGGTGAGCAGGCGCCCCCCGGTCGGCTCCCCCACCACCAGCAGGTGCCGCAGGTAGCCGGCGCTGTAGCGGCTGCAGACCGGGCACCCGCAGGTGTCGTCGACGGGTCCGGACCGGCGGGCGAAGCGGCTCGCCTTCAGCTGGACCCGGCCCCCGGCGGTCAGGGCGGTGCCGTGGCGGGCCAGTCGGGTGGGCAGCACACAGTCGAACATGTCGACCCCGAGAGCCACCGCCTCGATCATCGAGACGGGGTCGCCGACCCCCATCAGATAGCGGGGCCGGTCGGGTGGGAGGTGCTCGATGGCGGCGGCCATGGCCGGTACGGCCTGGTCGAGGGGCTCGCCGACCGACAAGCCCCCGATGGCGTAGCCGTCGAAGCCCATCTCCACCAACCGGGCCGCCCCCTCCGCCCGCATGGCCCTCGACACGCCGCCCTGGACGATGCCGAACAGGCTCTGGTCGGGCCGGCGGTGGGCGGCCCGGGCCCGCGCCGCCCAGGCGAGCGTCCGGTCGAGGGCCTGGCGGATGACCGGGTCGGGCGCGGGTAGGCCGCAGCAGACGTCGAGGACCATCTGGATGTCGGCGCCGATGACCTCCTGGGCGGCCACCGCGGACTCGGGGGTGAAGCGGTGGGGCGAACCGTCGTAGGTGGAGCGGAAGGTCACCCCGCCGTCGTCGACTTTCGGGGACAACGAGAAGACCTGGAAGCCACCGGAGTCGGTCAGCATGTGGCCGTCCCACCCGGTGAAGCGATGCAGCCCGCCGAGAGCGGCGACGGTCTCGACCCCGGGGCGCATCATCAGGTGGTAGGTGTTGGCCAGGACGACCTGGGGCCCGAGCGCGGCCAGGTCGACGGCGTCGAGCAGCTTGACCGCGCCCCGGGTCCCGACCGGCATGAAGCAGGGGGTGCGGAAGGTGCCCCGCGCCGTGCGGACCGTCGCCGTCCGGGCCGCCCCGTCGGCCGCCGTCACCACCAGCTCGGCCGCCCTCATGGCGCCCGTCCCACGATCATGGCGTCGCCGAAGGACAAGAAGCGGTACCCGCCGGCCAGGGCCTCGGCGTAGAGGTCCCGCCAGCGGGGACCGGTGAATGCCTCGAGCAGGAGCAGCAGAGTGGAGCGGGGTAGGTGGAAGTTGGTCATGAGCACATCGACCACGGAAAAAACGAAGCCGGGGCGGATGAACAGGTCGCTGGCCCCCTCCAGCCGGCCGGTCAGGGCCGCCGACTCGAGCGCCCGCACCGCCGTGGTACCGATGGCGATCACCCGTCGCGCCTGGTGGCAGGCCTCCCAGGTGGCGGCGGGGACTCGGTAGCGCTCCTGGTGCATCACGTGGTCCTCGGCCCGGCCGGCGGTGACCGGGCGGAAGGTGCCGAGACCCACCTCGAGGTCGACGGGGTGCACCCGGGCGCCCCGCTCGGCGATCCCTTCGAGCACCTCGGCGGTGAGGTGCAGGCCGGCGGTGGGTGCGGCCACCGAGCCGGGGCGGTCGGCGTAGACGGTCTGGTAGCGGTCGGGGTCGTCGAGCCCGGCGTGGATGTAGGGGGGCAGGGCCATGGTCCCCCAGCGGGTCATGGTCTCGTCGGCTGGACCGAGGAAGCGGATGTGTCGTCGCCCGTCGTCGCCCATCCGGGCGCCGACCACGACCACCGGGCCGCCGCCGGGGCGCGGATGCAAGGCGGTGCCGGGCGGCAGGCGGCGCCCGGGGCGGACCAGCCCGATCCAGGCCGCCGGGTCGGCCGGGTCGGGCTCCAGCAGCATCACCTCGGCCGCCCCGCCCGTAGCCTTGGCGAGCAGCAGGCGGGCCGGGATGACACGCGAGTTGTTGACCACCACCACGTCGCCCGGCCCCACCAGCGCCGGCAGATCCCGGACCTGTCGGTGTCGCGGGGGCGCGTCCGGCACAGCG
>JAKBAX010000260.1 GCA_021808785.1 Actinomycetes bacterium
CCAGGCCCCCCGACCCGCAAACCCCAGACCGGCAGACCGGCAGACCGGCAGACCGGCAGACCGGCAGACCCCACGGCCGACCCCCGAGTGCCGCCGGCGGAAACGGCCCGACGCTCAGACGGCCCAACGCTCAGACGGCCCAACGCTCAGACGGCTCAGACGCTCAGACGCTCAGACGCGGGCCATGTTGACGAACTTGGTGTACTGCTCCAGGAAGCTGAGCTGGACCTTCCCGGTCGGCCCGTTGCGGTGCTTGGCCAGGATGACCTCGGCCACCCCCCGGTCCGCGGTGTCCTGGTTGTAGATCTCGTCGCGGTAGAGGAACATCACCACGTCGGCATCCTGCTCGAGCGATCCCGACTCCCGTAGGTCGGCCAGGGTGGGCCGCTTATCGGCCCGGGCCTCCAGTTGGCGGGAGAGCTGCGACAGGGCCACCACCGGGACCTCCAGCTCGCGAGCCAGGATCTTGAGGCCGCGGCTGATGGACGACACCTCGAGCTGCCGGTTCTCGGCCGAGCCGCCGGACATGAGCTGCAGGTAGTCGATGATGATCAGGCCCAACCCGCCGTGGCGGGCCTTCAACCGGCGGGCCTTGGCCCGGATCTCCATGACGGTGGTGTTCGGGTTGTCATCGATGAAGAGCGGGGCGTCGCCCAGCCGGGCCACCGCGTTGCTGATCTTGGGCCAATCCGGCTCGTGGAGTCGGCCGTTGCGCATGCGCCCGGCGTCGACACGGGCCTCCGATACGAGCAACCGGTTGGTGATCTCGTCGCAGCCCATCTCCAGCGAGAACACCAGCGTCGGTACCCGGGCCTCGACCGCGGCGTGGGAGGCCATGCCGAGAGCAAACGCAGTGTTGTGCACGAGGATGTCGTCGGCCACGTAGTTGTGGGTCGCCGGGACCGTGAGGTCGTAGACCTGCGCCTCCCCGTCGGCGACGATGGCGACGATCTCGTCCCAGTACACGTCGGACCACCCCAGAAGCTGTCCGTCCCCCCCAGCTGATCGGGCCGGGCTCCGGTCCCGATCGAGCAGATCGGCCAACCCGGCGGCGCGGGCCCGCCGGCTCGAACCACCGCCCGAACCACCCGAGCCACCGGCGCCCGAACAGCCCGAACCACCCGAGCCACCCGAACCACCCGAGCCACCGGCACCCGAACAGCCCGAACCACCCACGGAAGCCCAGGGCCGGGATCCCTCGGCGGCCAGGACCGGCTCCCAGGCCTGGACCGGGACCGTCTCGGCGTCCCAGCCCAGCCGCCGGCGGGCCAGGGCCATGTCCAGCACCCGCGACACGGCGGCCTCCTGGCCGTGGATGCCGATCCGGGCGCAGAAGCGGATGATGTCGGCCCGGCCGGCCAGCTCCAGCTCCCACGCCGGGACCCGGGTCCCGTACCGGTCGGTGGAGCGGAACCGCAGCCCGGCGCAGATCCCGAAGCGCAGGAGCAGGTGCTGCACGTCCCGGGCCAGCGGTAGTGACTGGGCCGACAGGCCGATGCGGCCCTCCCCGTCGCCGGAGTAGACGCACCACGCCGACCCGTTGAGCGCGAACAGGCGGTTGAGGAACAGGGCCACCTGCTCCGCCTCCAGCTGGAACACCACGTCGGGGACCCGGCGGGCCTCCGGCCGGACGTCGAGCAGGCCGTGCTCGACCAGCAACTCGCGCACCCCCGACACCGCCCCGGGATGGGCCGTCAGCCGGTACCCGGACGAGGACCGCCCGGCCAGCAGGCGTCGCCGCGAGCCGACCGGGACCACCCTGGCCTGCACCGAGGCCGCCGCGTCCTCTAGGTCGGACACGAGCGCCAGCCCCGGCGCCCTCACCGTCGGGACGGCCGAGCAGGTGGCCCCGGCGCCCAGCAGGTGGGCGAGGAGCCGGAGCCGGCCCGGGTCCATGCGCCGGCTGGCCCTGGTGCGCACCACCCGGGGAACCCCGATCCGGGTGCCCACGGCCAGGTCCGCCAGCGGCCGCCAGCCGGTGAGGGTCAGGAACGGGTGGGAGGCGGTGGTGCGGATGGAGCGGCCCAGGCGGGTGCGCACCCGGAACACCGCCTTGACGCCGTCGTCGACCAGGTGGCTGACGTCGCGGCGGCCGAGTCGGCCGTCGTCGCCCAGGCTGATCACGCCGAGCGGCCGGGGCCGGGCCTGCTGGCGGCGGAACAGCTCCTCCACGGTGGCCATCTCGCCGGTATCGGGGTCGACCACGCGGGTGTCGAAGGCCTGGCACTTGCCCACTGCGGGGCGGGCCCCGACGATGACCAGGGTGCTCGGCTGCAGACCGTAGAGGCGCTCGTCGAGGTCGACGTAGCCGGTGGGCACGCCGGTGATGCTCTCCCCCCGGTCGAACAGCTGCTCCAGGCGGTCCATGGACGCGTACAGGAGCTCGGTCAGGGGCTTGAGGCTGTCGGTGACCCGTCGCTCGGCCACGTTGAACACCAGGCTCTCGGCGTGGTCCAGGGCCTGGGCCACGTCGTCGGGGACGCTGTAGCCCATCTCGGCGATCTCACCGGCCACCGAGATCAGCCGGCGCAGCAGGGCGTGCTCCTCCACGATGCGGGCGTAGCGGGCCGCGTTGGTGGTGGCCGGGGTGTCGGCCTGCAGGGCGACCAGGGCGGCCAGGCCCCCGGCGGAGTCGAGCAGCCCGGCCCGAGACAGCTCGTCGGCGACGGTCACCGGGTCGGCCGGCTCCCCCTGGTTGTACAAGACGTTGACCGCGTCGAAGACGTGGGCGTGGGCCGGCTTGTAGAAATCCTCCGACGTGCAGGTCTCCATGGCCGCGGCGATGGCGTCGCGTGACAGGAGCATGGCTCCGAGCAGGGACTTCTCGGCATCGAGGTTGTGGGGCGGGACCCTCGCCCCGGCGGCGGCCGAGCTCTGGGCACCCGAGCTCTGGGCACCCGAGCTTTGGCCACCCGGGCGGCGCCGGGCCAGGGCGGAGTCGATCGATTGAACCATCAGGCCAACCACCTAAGCCAACTTCCTCTGTGGGTATCCAGACCCCGATCCGGGTGGATTCCCGGTGGAATACCTGGGGACAACCCGCCAGTTCTGTGGACATCCGCACTGCGGTGCGCCGGGATGGGATGATTTGTCATCTCGTGGTCACGGTACGGCCACCCTGTGACAGTCATCGGTGGCCGGTATTCACCTGTGGTGAGCGGTGCTACCGTCTTCCAACTGCGCAGTGCCGGGTCCCCCGGCGAAGCGCCGGAGGCCGGCTACTTCCCCAGGGGGCGGCGGAACCGACGTGGTCGGTACCGTTGTCCGCTCGGTCGAGTTCTCCACAAGATGTGCACAACTTTGTGGAAGAAGGAACCGGAGGCGCAGGGGACCGGTGGACGAAGCCGTTGATCTGTGGACAACTTGTAGAGAAGTATTACGCGAGGACGTCCGCGAAGCCGTGTGGAAAACATGGTTCGAGGGCCTCGAGGCCGACCAGTTGGCCGGTTCCAGCTTCACGCTGACCGCCCCGAGCGGCCTGGTGCGCGACCGCCTCGAGGACCGCTACCTGTCACTGATAGAGCAGACCGCGTCCAAAGTCGCCGACCGGGACCTCGAGGTACGGATCGTGGTCCGCCCCACGCCCTCAGCGGCCGACCCCTTCGCCGACTCGACCAGCCCCCGGGCGGCCACCCACAACGGCAGCGCTTTGTCCGACGAGATCGACGAGGTGCCAGCCGCCCCCGTCGTCGAAGCGGTCCGCAGCGGCGAACCGCCCAACCTCAACCCCCGCTACACCTTCGACGCCTTCGTGATCGGGGCCTCCAACCGTTTCGCCCACGCCGCCGCCCAGCGCGTCGCCGAGAGCCCGGCCGGCAGCTACAACCCGCTGTTCATCTACGGCGACTCGGGCCTGGGGAAAACCCACCTGCTGCACGCCATCGGCCACTACGTCCACGAGAACTTCGCCGGCAAGCGGGTGCGTTACGTCTCCACCGAGACGTTCATGAACGACTTCGTCGACGCCATCCGCAACAGCGCCCAGATGGCCTTCAAGCGCCGCTACCGGGAGTGCGACGTGCTGCTCGTCGACGACATCCAGTTCATGGAGGGCAAAGAGGGCCTCCAGGAGGAGTTCTTCCACACCTTCAACGGGCTCTACGAGAGCTCCAAGCAGATCGTGCTGTCGAGCGACCGGCACCCCCGCTCCATCGCCACGTTGGAGGACCGGCTGCGCAGCCGTTTCGAGTGGGGGCTCACCACCGACGTGCAGCCCCCCGAGCTCGAGACCCGCCTGGCCATCCTGCGCAAGAAGGCGGAGGGCGAGATCATGCCCATCCCCGGCGACGTCCTCGAGCTCATCGCCACCCACGTGAGGGACAACATCCGCGAGCTCGAGGGCGCCCTCATCCGGGTCTCGGCCTACGCCTCGCTCAACCAGGAGCCGCCCACCCTGGAGAAGGCGGCCCAGATCCTCTCCGACCTGCTCGAGGCCGACCGGCCCCGCCAGATCACCCCCAAGGTGATCCTCGACGCCACCGCCGAGACGTTCGGCTTCTCGGTCGAGGACCTGTGCGGCACCAGCCGACGCCGGCCCCTGGTCCAGGCCCGCCAGATCGGGATGTACGTGTTCCGGGACGTGACCGACTTCAGCTACCCGGCCATCGCCCGCGAGTTCGGCGGCCGGGACCACACCACCGTCATCCACGCCGTCGAGAAGGTGTCCGGCCTGATGAAGGAGCGCCGCCAGGTCTACGACCAGGTGACCGAGCTGATCCAGAACATCAAGGGCGGCCGCTGAGATGCCCGCCCCTGTGGGCGGCCCTGTTGGGCAGTTGTGTCGGGGTGATGTAGTTCATATGGACAAACGACACCCTCTCCACAGCCCGTCCGCGTCACCGTCACACCCTTGTGGGATCCTGGGGAATACGCTCGGCGATCAGAACCGCCTCCCACCAGCACTTTCGCTGGGTTGTCCACAATCCACAGGCCCTACTAGAGCTTCTGCCTGGAATTACCAATTAGAAGAACAGAAGCAATCTCTTTGAAGGTGGCACGTTGAAGTTTCGATGCGAGCGTGATGTCCTGGTCGAGGCCCTGGGCACGGCGGGCCGGGCCGCGGCCGGCCGCGGCGGGTCGATGCCGATTCTCGGCGGGGTGCGGTTGTCGGTCACCGGCGACGCCCTGGAGGTGACCGGTACCGATCTGGACCTGACCATCACCGTGGCCACCACCGTGTCCGGCTCGACGGACGGGATCGTGGTGGCCCCCGGCCGCCTGATGACCGACATCGTCCGGGCCCTCGAGCCGGGAGCGGTCAGCGTGGAGGCCGACGACGAGGAGTTGCGTATCGCCTCCGGTCGGTCGCACTTCACCGTACGGACCCACCCGGCCGGCGATTTCCCCCGCCTCCCGGTGCCGAGCGGCGACAGCGTGTCGCTCGAGGTGTCGGGCCTCACCGAGGCGCTGCGCCAGGTGACCCGGGCCGCCTCCGGCGAGGAGTCCCGGCCCATCCTGACCGGTGTGCTCATGGCTGCCGAGGAGGGTGGCCTGCGGCTGGTGGCCACCGACTCGTACCGGCTGGCGGTGCGGGACCTGCCCGGCCTGGGGGTGCTGGAGGAGGGCCAGAAGGTGCTGGTGCCCTCCCGGGCTCTCAACGAGCTGTTGCGCCTGCTCGGCTCCTCCGAAGGTCAGGTGTCGCTGCGCCTCGGCGCTCACGACGCCACCTTCGGCCTGGGTGACGGGGGTTCGCCGGGCTCGTCCGGTTCGTTGGGCTCGTCCGGCTCGGTGACCCTGACCACCCGGCTGATCGAGGGGGAGTTCCCCAACTACCGGGCCCTCATCCCGAGCAACTACCCCAACCGGCTGACCGTGGGCCGCGAGGCCCTGCTCGACGCGGTGCGCCGGGTCAAGCTGCTGGCCCGTGACGCCACCACCCCGGTGCGCATCGCCCTGCGCCCCAACGGCATCGAGCTCACCGTGATCACCACGGACTGGGGTACCGCCACCGAGGACGTGGACGCCAAGTACGAAGGGGCCGAGATGACGGTGGCCTTCAACCCCAACTTCCTGATCGAAGGGGTAGAGGCGGTGACGGGCGACGAAGTGGCTCTCGACACGCTGGACGCCCTGAAGCCGGCCACGCTGCGGCCCATCGACTCGGATGCGTATCTGTATCTGCTGATGCCGGTCCGGGTGAGCTGACCGCTTGCTGCCAGTCATGGCCCCGGCCGGCGGCCGGGACGAAAGTGCCTGGCGCCACCGTCCCCCCGCCACCTGGTGCCTGGCGCCTGGCGGCGGCCGCCACCGTCCCCCCGCCCCCGGCCGCCACCGTCCCCCCGGCGTCTGGGGCCTGGTGCCACCGTCCCCCCGCCGCCCCCCCGTCCCGGTGTGGAAGCGGAAGGAGCAGGAAGCGACGTGGGAGGATCGGTGAGCGCGATGGCGCGA
>JAKBAX010000261.1 GCA_021808785.1 Actinomycetes bacterium
GGCAGGCGCGTCCTTGCGTCTTACAAACTTGCGGACCGGCCGGGCCGAGTCAAGGGGTAAAGCGCCCATTTCGAGGCCCCCCGCCACGAGATTCAGTCGAATCGGGGGATCAGGGCCTGCACGTCGGCCACATAGGTCCGGGCGTCGGGGAGCACGCCGAAGGTCTGGAGGTTGACCGGGCCCTCGTAGTAGGCGGCGATGGTGGCGCACTGGTTGTCGGCCTCGCGCCCGGCCAGGTAGGAGAGAAAAGCGGCCGACATCCGGATGTTGTCCGACACCGATCCCACGAAGTCGAGCGGTATACCGACGAGTTGCTGGCTGATGAAGGCGGCCGTGTAGGGCTCGATCTGGCCGATTCCGACCGCGCCTGTGACCGAGACCACACCCTGCTGCCAGCCCGACTCCTCCCATGCCACCGCCTCCAGGAGGGGCCGCGACAGCCCGTAGTAGGCCGCCCAGTGCTCGAAGATGGGCTCCAGCTGGCCGTAACGGTCCGACCCGGTGAGGGGTGAGGGCAGCACACCCGTCGGCCCGGGGGTGGGCGTGAAGGTGGCACAGAAGCTGAACGGATTCCCCGAGCCGGTCGCCACCGGTGTGGAGTCGGTGACCACCGCGCCCGAAGCGGACGGTATGGCCAGTTGGCGCCCGATGGGCAGGATGTCGAGCGGGTTCATCCCGTTGGCCGAGGCCAGCTGGGCCACGGTGATGCCGTTCGAGGTGGCAATGCTCCACAAGGTGTCGCCGGGGCGGACGACATACGCCGGCGAACCGCCCGACCAGGCAGCCAGCCCGACCGAGAGGGCCCCGGCCAGCGCGCCGAGAGCGATCACTGTGCGGAAGCGGCGGTACAGAGGCATAGCGAAAGAGAGGGGTCCAATCCCTCCGCCCGGCGGGACAAAAGCTACAACCTCAACAGCAGCCTCAGCAACCCCTTTGTCAACATCAACAACAGGATCCGGCTCGATCAGGACAAAGTCGGGGCCCGGGCGGCTCTGCGGGCTTCGGCCCGCCGCTCCCCGGCCAGGCGCTCGAGCCCGACCGAGCCGTAGTCGGCGTCGTCAACATGGCTCATCATGGCCGCGATGGTCCGGTGGCCGGCCTTCTCGGCGATGAGCCGGTGCATCTGCTGACACACCTGGCGGTACTCGGGATGACCCTGCGGGCTGGTCCGCAGCTCCAGGAGATGCATGGCCTCCCGGGCGTTGAACTGCATGGCGTAGCGGATGCGAAAGGCCAGGGCCACCGCGTAGGCCGCCTGGGCGGGGCGGAAGCGCTCCGACAATGCGCCCCACAGGGCGGCCGAGCGGTCCATGGCTGCGGCGTAGGGGCCCTGCACGCCGGCGTCGGCCACCGCCGCCGGTTGGGTGTAGCCGTGGGCCGGGGTCAGGTCCTGCCACTCCACGGTGAGCAGCCGGTGGCGCTGGAGATCGCGGAACGCGCCGTAGTCGGAGATCACGTCGAAGCGGTAGCCGCAGCGCTCCAGGGCCCGACCGGGCCGGTGGCGACGGTTGCGCCGCTCCCCCACGTAGCGACGCACCACCTCCACACGCTCGTCCACCGTCATGGAGGCCACCCGGGCATCGACCACTGCTTCGGAGCGGTCGGTGAAGGGGTAGAGCATGGCTGCCACCACCTTGACCTCGGCGTCGGGATCCCAATCGATCAGATCGACCTCGGGCACCCCCCCGACGACGGCCCCGTCGGGCGCGAGCGCCTCGGGCCCGAACAGCTCGTCGGCCAGGTCCTTCATGGCCCCCTGGGTGGCCTCGAGGTAGTCCGAATGAGCCACTCCCCGATCCCCGACATCGACCCGCTTCACCCACGATGGGATGACCTTGCGCAGCTCGTCGAGCATGAGGTCGGCGTAGGACCGGGCCTCGGGCAGGGCATGGGCCCGCATCCGGATGAGGAGGGCCTCGTAGGCCTGGCCGCTGGCGTAGATGCCCAGGTTGGAGGTGGCGCCGGCGGGCAGCATCCCCCGCAGGGCGTCGAACGCCTTGGCCCGCACCGACTGGCGCCACGCCAGGTCCGAATCGCCGGCCGCCTTCGGGTACTGGCCGGCCAGGTGGGATTGCAGCACCGGTAGCAGCTCGCCATAGGCGTCGAAGAGCCGATCCATGTCACCCACATAGCGGGCGCCGAGCGGCGAGTCGAGGATCTCGGCATCGCGGTAGTACCGGTAGCGCCCGTTCGACAGACGGCTGTCGTAGGCGACGTAGCGGGTCGACTTCTCCATGTAGGACATGAGCCGGCCCCACTCCAGGACCTTCGTGAGCACGTTCGACGCCTGCTCACAGGCCAGGTGCACCCCGCCCAGCTGGGCCACCGAGTCGTCGCCGTACTCGAAGAAGATCTTGTCGTAGAGCTGCTCGGCCCGGGCCAGGCCGACTGTGGCGTCGATCCCCAGGTCACCGCTGATGTCGAGGTCGCCGACGAACTCGTCCAGAAACAGGCGGCGCAGACTCTTGGCCGAGCGCGAGTAGCGAGCGAACAGGGCGCCTTTGACCACTTCGGGTAGATTGACCAGCGCGAACACCGGCCCCTCGAGATTGGTGAAGTAACGCCGGAGGATGTCGGCCTCCTCGTCGGTCCACTCCTCGACGGCGTACATCCCATGGTCGACGCTGGCCATACCGGCAGTCAGACTACGGGCCCCCGAGGTCGGGCAGGTGGACCCGGTCTGCTCAGGTCGGCACCACCGACGACGCCGCCACCACGCCCCGCATGAGCTGCTCGGCGGCCCGCCGGGCCGCTCCCGCCGTCGCCGACGCCGGGGCCGTCTCGCCCACCTGGCGCAAGAGATCGATCAGCTGCTTGACGTTGCGTACGAAGTCACCACCTGACATCTCCTCCTCGCCGATGACCTCGGCCAGGTCCTCCCCCTCTGCCCAGGCGTAGGCCAGGGCGGCGAAGCCCGGGTCGGGCACCCGGGTGAGGGGCAGGCCGGCGTCGTCCTCGGCTGCGTTCAGCTCGCCGACCAGCTGGTTGATCGCGTTCCACCGGTGCCGGAGGCGGGGGGTGGGAAACCAGGCGCTCCCCTCCCCCTGGCCCCGACTCTCGTAGGTGAACACCGAGACCGCGGCAGCCATCTCGGCGTCGCCGAGGCCATCCAGCAACCCCTGGGCCAGGCACTCGGCGATGAGCAGGTCCGACTCGTGGTAGGTGCGGGCCAGCCGGGACCCGCTCTCGGTCAGGCTCCAGCCGTCCACGTAACCCCAGGCTTCGAGGACGCGGAGGACCCGGTCGAACTGACGGGCCAACGACTCGATGCGGCCCTTCACCCGGCGCTGCAGCCGCTCCACGTCGCGGGCCAGGCGGTCGGCCCGGTCCAGGGCCCGCAGGTGGGCCCGGGCGTCGGGACAGGCGGCCACCGGGTGGTTGTCGGCCGCCAGGGCGTGGGTCAGCGCCAGATCACTCCGCCACGGCCGTCGGGGCGCCCCGGGCACCCCGTCTTCGACCGGGCCCTCGTGCCCGGCCTCCGGACCGGCGGCATCGGCCCGGGTGGCCAGCAGCGAGGACGCCACCTGGCGGCGAAAGCCGGCATTGTTCGGCGCGTAGGGGACCGGGAACCGAATGCGTCCGAGCGCGACGGGCGCCACGTCGAAGTCGCGAGGGCTGAGCATGACCACCTTACGATCGGCGGTCACGGCCCGGAGCCTGATGTCGCCGCCGCGGCGGTGCCGGGTCGAAAGCACCGCCACCCGGCCGCCGTTGTGCTTGCCCGGCACGACCAGCACATCGCCGGGCCGGATCCGCTCGAGGGCGGAGATCACCTCGGCGCTCTGGGGGCTGCGGGGCCGGCCGGTCTCCTCGGCCGCCCTTATGAGCCGGCGGTACTCCTCGGCATCGCCCCGATCGCACCGGGCCGCCTGGCGGGCGTCGCGCAGCGCAGCCGAGCTGCGGTCGAGCTGGGTCTCCAGGCGTACCACGTCGCTGTCGGCCCGGAACTGGGCGAACGACAGGTTGAGCAGGTGGTGGGCCTCATCCGGTGGGTAGCGGCGGACCAGGTTGGCCGCCATGTTGTAGGTCGGCCGGAAGCTGCTGGTCAGGGCGTAGGTACGGGCGCCGGCCAGACCGGCGATCTGGTCGAAGGGCACGAAGGGCGACCAGAGCACCACCGCGTATCCCACCTCGTCGATCCCCCGGCGGCCGGCCCGGCCGG
This sequence comes from Actinomycetes bacterium, assembly GCA_021808785.1. Lineage (GTDB taxonomy): Bacteria > Actinomycetota > Acidimicrobiia > Acidimicrobiales > Palsa-688 > JAKCDU01. The sequence continues at coordinate 4,163 of JAKBAX010000261.1, forward strand.
TCAGCTGCGTGTACTCCCCCGGAGTGAGGAACTCGTGGCGCTCGCCGGTGAACTTGGTCAGCTTCTCGATCACCACCGTCCGGGCCGGCATGTTGATCCCGAGGGAGAGGGTCTCGGTCGCGAACACCACCTTGACCAGGCCGGCCGCGAAACACGCCTCGACCGCCTCCTTGAAGGGGGGGACCATACCGGCATGGTGGGCCGCGTAGCCGGCCTCGAGGCCGCTCAACCAGGCTCCGTAGTCCAACACGGCCAGATCGTCGTCGCTGAGCGGCTCGACGTGATCCTCGGCGATGGCCCGTATCTGCCGGCGCTCCTCCGCGGTGGTGAGCCGCTTGCCCTCCCGCAGGCACTGGGCCACCGCGTCGTCGCAGGCGGCCCGGGAGAAGATGAAGTAGATCGCGGGGAGCATCTCGTGCTCGGCCAGCAGCTCCACCACCTCCACCCGACGGGGGGTGAACAGGCGCCCCCGGGGCCGGCCCCGCATGCCGGGGTGGCGCAGCGTCTTGGAGTCGAGCGCGGCCGCCTCGGGGTTGGGGCGGCCGTCGACGAGGGTCGCCATGAGCAGCAGCTGCTCGCTGCTGCGGTCCCCGAGCAGGTAGAGGTCGTGCAGGTCGACCGGGCGCCGTTCCTCGATGACCGCGGTGGTGGCTCCCCGGACGGTGCGGATCCAGTCCGCCAACTCCTCGGCGTTGGACACCGTGGCGCTCAGGCAGACCAGATCCACGCCCGCCTGGGCGTGGATGATCACCTCCTCCCACACCGGCCCCCGGTAGGCGTTCTGCAGGTAGTGGACCTCGTCGAGCACCACGTAGCGCAACCCGTCCAGGGTCGCCGAGGAGGCGTAGATCATGTTGCGCAGGACCTCGGTGGTCATGACGACCACCGGCGCGGTGCCGTTCACCGAGTTGTCCCCGGTCAGCAGCCCGACGTTCTCGGTGCCGTGGCGGCGGACCAGCTCCCAGTACTTCTGGTTGGACAGCGCCTTGAGAGGCGTGGTGTAGAAGGCTTTGCGGCCCTCCTCCAGCGCCCGGGCCACCGCGTACTGGGCTACGACCGTCTTGCCCGACCCCGTGGGTGCGGCCACCACCACGCTCCCGCCCTCGTCGAGGGCGTCGAGGGCGCGGGTCTGAAAGGCGTCGAGCTCGAAGCCGAGCTCGGCCTGGAAGCGGCTGCGGAAGGCGGCCGCAGGGATCGGGTCGGCAGACGTCAGACCGTCTCTACCTCTTCATCAGGCGGCCCACCACGATGCTGAGCTCGTAGAGCACCAGCATGGGGACCGCCATGGCCAGGAAGGAGAAGGGGTCGCTGCTCGGCGTGATGACCGCGGCAACCAGGCAGATGATCACTATGGCCGGCCGGCGCCACTTGCGCCATCTGCTGCTCGGCACCACGCCGACCAGCTGCAGGAACACGAGCACCAGCGGGTACATGAACACCGCCCCGAAGATCAGGGCCATGGCCATGTACAGGGTGAAGTAGCGCTGGGGGGAGAACAGCGGGACGATCCCGGTGCCGCTCACGCTGATTAGCCAGTCGAGCGCCTTGGGGAACACCAGCACCGCGGTCGTGACCCCGCTGGCGAACAGCAGAACAGCTGCTGAGACGAACGGGACTACGTAGCGCTTCTCGTTCTTGTAGAGGCCGGGCGTGATGAAGCGCCACAGCTCCCACAAGATGACGGGGGCGGCCAGGACCACCCCGCCGTATCCGCTCACCTTCAACCGGGTGGTGAAGCCCTCCAGCGGGCCGTTGGTGAAAAGGGCGCCCGGGTCGGACGGATTGACCGCCTTGGACCGGTGGTGACGGAGGTAGTCGATGTAGGGGTGCTGCATGAAGTGGATGACCGAGTCATAGAAGATCCACACCACGACCATCCCGGCCACGATGGCGACGAGCGACACGATCAAGCGGTTGCGCAGCTCGGCCAGGTGCTCGAACAGCGTCATGGTGCCCGCCTCGCGGTCGCCCCGGTTCCGGTCCTCCGGTACCTCGCCGTCGAGGCGGTCGTCGGTGGTCGCGCTCATCTACGTGTGTTCGGGATGGGCGGCCGGCACAGATGACGCCGCCTCTCCCCCACCCTAGAGGCCCGGACCGGCTTCAGTTGAACCCCGGGTCGTCGGGTGGCCGCGGGCCGGCCCGGACGGCGGGGGGTGGTCCGGCCACCTCGGCCGGG
>JAKBAX010000262.1 GCA_021808785.1 Actinomycetes bacterium
CCACAACGGCGTACTCATTGCTACCGACACGACATCGGGGGTACCGTGCGGCGGGGCAGGCACGCTGTGCGCCAACTTCGGTCCTATTACGAACGACGGGTCGTCCTACGCGTTCACCGTGGCTGACACGAACGCCGAGGGACAGGCGTCTCCGCCGAGCGTGCCGTCTGTACCGGCGATCGCAGCCGTCGGCGCGCCAAGCCCAATAGCGAGCCTGACTTCGGCTCCTGGTGACAAGACGCTGACGATCTCGTTCATAGTGCCGGCCTCACACGCGTCGGCGATCTCCCAGGTCAACTTCACAGCCGCCGGGAGCACAGGCACGGTGACGGGATCGTGGCCGAATCCCGGTCCCACTGGCGCTTCGGCGAGCGAGACGATCACCGGCCTTACGAACGGAACTACCTACACCGTCACGGCAGTCGCCTGCAACGAGGCCGCGAAGTGCAGCTCCGCATCGCCTCCCGTGAGCGGATTGATAACCGACCCTTACGGCCAGCCGAACCCGCCGACGATCACGGCCGTCGAGGGATCATCGGCTGTTGTCGCCAGTGCGACGGAGACACCGATCACTTACACCTGGAGCGGCGGCGGAAACAATGGCCGCCCGGTCAAGTCCTACCAGATATGTATCGACGCCACGCCGTGCAGCGACTACAACTTCAGCTCCGGAGGGTCGGGAAGTCCGATCACGACGCAGTACGTGTGCGCGGCGTCTCCCGTCACACATCACGCCACGGCCACGGTGACCGATACTGCCAGCCAGACGAGTACAGTAGCGACGACGTCGATTCTCACGGTACCTGCGTGCGGCACGCCGGCCGCACCGACATTGACGGCGACACCGAACGGTCCGAGCGTGACGTGGTCGTGGAACTATTCGGGGAACCCACTGCCGGGACTGACCTACAACATCTCGATTCCAGGCGACCCGTCGCTCACGACCACCTCGGCGGCAGGTAGCGCGACCGTGGCTTACCAATGTTCGCAGCGCGGTTCGCTCAGTGCGACGGCGCACATGACAGATAGCGAGCCCGCCAACAACTCGGGACCCGCAGCGAATGCTAACCCGACGGTTCCGCCATGTGTGGCGACCATAGGCCAGGGGGCGCAAGGAACCAGTTCTGGCTGTTCGGTTGCGAGCACGTGCGGCCAGGTGAACGTGCAGATGAGCAACTTCATGCCTAACACGACTTATACCCTCTACTTCTCGACTAACTGCGATCCAGGGGCGTACTACTACCAGGTGTGCACAACTACGCAGGGTGGGACATTTGGCTACTCCACTTCGACACTGACCACGGATTCATCGGGCAACTTCGGCCCGAGCCCGTCGATCAACATTGTGCAGTATTTCGGTTACAACGGGGCGACCTTGTGGTTCAACGTTGACAGCCTCACCGGACAACAATCCCAAAACCGGATCGTCTGGAACTGCTACGCCGCCTGCAAAGCCCCGTAGCTGAACGTGCATCGAAACATTGGAGTATGAGGAGCAAATTTTGACTGAGATGACCCCGGATCAGGCGGCGTGGTTCGCCGAGACCTTCGACCGCCTCGTGGCGAACGTAGAATTGGCTGTAGTAGGTAAAACACGAGTCCTGCGGCTCGCCCTCACATGCCTGCTTTCGGAAGGGCATCTGCTCCTCGAGGATTTCCCGGGTACCGGAAAGACGTCTCTCGCGAAGGCGATCGCGAACACTGTCCAGGGCACGTCCAGCCGGATACAGTTCACTCCGGACCTGCTGCCGAGCGACGTGACAGGAGTTACGATCTACGAGCAGCGCCAAGGGAAATTCGAGTTCCACCCTGGGCCTATCTTCTCGACGATCGTGCTCGCCGACGAGATCAACCGGGCGTCACCTAAGACTCAGTCGGCGCTGCTCGAAGTGATGGAGGAGGGGCGGGTCACCGTCGATGGGACTTCGCACAACGTCGGACGGCCTTTCATGGTTGTCGCCACGCAAAACCCCGTCGAGCAGGCAGGAACCTACCGGCTGCCCGAAGCGCAGCTCGACAGGTTCTTGATGAAGACGAGCCTCGGCTACCCCGACCACGACTCGACGGTGACGCTGCTAGCCGACGCCGCCAACAGAGATAGGTCTGCCGCAGTATCAGCGATAATCACGGCTAAGGCAGTGGCAGATATGTCAGAGCTGGCCGACCGGGTCTACGTGGAGGCAGCGTTGCTCGGTTATGTCAGTCGGATCGCCCAGGAGTCCCGTACCGCTCAGCACGTCCGTATCGGTATGTCAGTTCGGGCGTGCCTGGCGTATGTGCGGGCCGCAAAGACGTGGGCGGCTGCCCAGGGCCGCCACTATGTCGTCCCCGACGACATCAAGGACCTCGCCGGGCCTGTGCTATCACACCGACTCCTGCTTGACGCCGAAGCGGAATACAGCGGAGTGCTCGCCGACGATGTCGTCTCGGGAATCCTCTCGAAAGTAGCGCCGCCGGCGACTCGAGCGGCGTAGAGAGGATGAGAAACATCAAGCGGCGCATCGTGGTGCCGGCCGGCGTGCAGCGTTGGCTGAGGCCAATCCGGACAGCATGCGGCATCGTCACGCCGCTTGGGCGGACGATCCTGGGTTTTGGTCTCTTGGCGTGGATCGCCGGAGGGGTGCTCGGTTGGCACGAGCTGCTGGTAGCGGCCAGCGCGGCACTTGTCCTGGTGATAGTTGCGTGCGCGTTCGTCGTTACCCGGCCCGCCTTGAAGTGCTTCGTTAGCTTCGAGCCGCAACGGGTTGTAGCCGGCGAAGCTGTAGCAGGAGAGGTGAAAGTTACGAACAGGTCCACTCGCCGGAGTCTTCCTGCGACGGTCGAATTGCCGGTTGGGGGGGAAATGGTCGTCTTCGACGTCCCGTCCCTGACCGCATCGGGCGTCGTCGACGACGTGTTCGTGGTCCACGCAGATAAGCGAGGCGTGATACCGATAGGACCGGCGACCTCGGTTAGGGCGGATCCGATCGGCCTTTTACATCGCGAAGTCCCGAGCAGCAAGGCCTATGAGCTGATCGTCCACCCTCGCACCGTCGCCTTGGAGCCTTTCGGCAGCGGCCTGCTGCGAGACCTGGAGGGAAGGGCCACTCGGGACTTGTCGACGAGCGACCTTGCATTCCATGCGCTACGCGACTACGCCCCCGGCGATGACAGGCGCTACGTCCACTGGCGCAGCAGCGCCCGTGCCGGGCGACTCCTCGTCCGACAGTTCCATGACACACGCCGATCGACTCTCTGTGTCATCGTCGACGGGCGGACCTCGTCGTATGCGGACCCGAACGAGTTCGAGACAGCCGCCGAGGTAGCGGGGTCTCTCTCGGTGCGAGCGTGCAAGGATCAACTCAGTAGTACCCTGCTCGCCTCGACTTGCAAAGCTGAAGGCTCCCGACCCCAAGTGCTGCTCGACGCCCTCGCCCGTGCAGCGTTGTCGCAGAGCATTCCCGCTGTCGAGGCGCAGGTCACCCGGGTTATCGCCGAGGGTGCCCAGGTCAGCTACGGGGTCCTCGTGAGTGGATCGGCAGTCACCCCGAAAGAACTCCAGCGCGCCGCGTCGCGCTTTCCTCTCGACGTGACGACTCTTGTGGTGAGGGTGGCGCCTACAGAGAAATCCTCGATACGACCTGGCGGCAGGGCCCCACTGCTCAGTCTCGCCAAGGTCGAAGATCTGAGGGGGCTCCTTATGAGCGAGCTGAGCGTATGACGTCAACCAGCCGCCCCAACAAGGCAGCGCTCACAGACATGCTCCGCCATATCCCCGATGGTCTCGTCGACGCAGCGTTCGTCGTCGGTCTCGGGATGCTCGGACTGGTCGGTTTGGAACCGGTGTACGGGGGCGTCGCATACCTGGGCGTCGGGACACTCGGCCTGCTCCTCGGGGTCGCGGTCACCGAGCTTGCCCGCCGATGGAATTCGCCTCTCCTCGCGGAGTTTCTGGTCGGCCTCCTGGTGTTCGTGCTGGTCGGTGGTGCCGTTGCCGTCCGGGGGCAGTCGATAGCGCACGTGCTTCCTACGCTTTCCACGCTGCGCTCGCTCGGACACGTCGGCGTCTACGGCTGGAAGGAGCTGCTCACAACGGCGCCCCCGGTGGGCAACACGTCTCACCTGCTCGCAATTCCGTATGTGATAGGTCTGATCGCCGGGGTGGCAAGCCAAAGCATCGCCCGACGCACGTCTTCGCTCGCATGGCCATTGTCGGGGCCGGTTGGGCTCCTCGCTTTCGGGATCCTCTTCGGAACGAACAATCCGGTGTCACTGCTGCTTCAAGGCTCGGTCTTCACGCTGGGTGCGGTCGTGTGGCTCACGGTCCGCTACCGCCGTACCCGGCGGGGCACATCACGCAGCTTGCCGAGGCGTCTGCGCGCCGAGCGCGCTGCCATGGCGGCCGCCGTCCTCGTACTTGCCGGCGCGGTTGCGATCGTCATCGGCCCGAGGCTCCCTGGCTCTACCAGCAAGCGAATCGTGTTGTCGCGCTACGTGCTGCCTCCCTTCGAGGCGAACCGTTACCCGAGTCCGCTTGGAACGGTGCGTGATTTCGTCAAAGGAGGGCCGGATTACTCGACGACTCTCTTCACTGTAAAGGGAGCAGCGCCTGGAAGCTTGATCACCCTGGCAGCGCTGAACTCCTACGATGGGATCGTCTGGGGATTCGCTGGCGGAGCGGCCCATCAGGCGGCGTCAAGCGCGGACGCGTTCCGACGCTATGGCACGACGATCTCCGCCTCTATCGGAGGCGCCGCGCGCACGCTGCAAGTGCGGTTGGGGTCTCTGCAAGGCCCTTGGATACCCACGTCTGGCGACGTTACCCACATAGCTTTCGCCGGCCCGAACGCTTCGGCCCTCGGCGCCGGGTTTCGCTACGACGCTCAGACCGCGACGGCCGCCGAGGCTGTTCCTCTCGCTGCTGGCGAGCTCTACACCATCACAGAGGCAACCCCTCCTGTCCCGACCACCAAACAACTTGCGGGAGCTGTAGCGGGTCCAGGGACAGTCTCAACGGCCGGGGCGCCGGCGGTGGTCCAATCCGATGCGTCGAAGTGGGCGGGGTCAGCGACGGGCACCTGGGCGAGGGCCATGGCCATAGCTGATCATCTCTTGTCGAGCGGCTACTACAGCGACGGGTCCGCTCCGTCGTCGGGGCCGAACGGGCCGATCCTCTCATCGCCCGGACACGGAGCTGGTCGCCTGGCCGCCTTCTTGGAAGGAGGCCCGCTTGTCGGCACACATATCGTCGGAGACGACGAACAGTACGCCGCCACCTACGCACTCATGCTCAACTCGATAGCGATACCAGCGCGGGTCGTATTCGGAGCTGTCGTGGGTAAGGGCGGACAGGTTACGGGGGCGGACGTGCGGGCATGGGTGCAGGTATCGCTCTCCGGCTTCGGTTGGGTTCCTATCCGAGCCAGCGCGTTCACCCCGACTCGCCCAGCGTCGGAGGTTCCTCCCAAGCAGGTGCCTCAAGCGAGCAATTCGGCCGCGGTCCAGCCGCCCGTAGCATCAGCGGTACACCCGCCGCTACCTGGATTCGTCGGTGGCGCAGCGGCGGCCGCCACATCGCAGTTCGCTCATCCTCACCATAAGAAAGCTTCCTTCCCGGTGTGGATCCTCTACGTCGCCACCTCGGTCGTAGCACCACTAGCAGCCTTGCTAGCCGTACGCGGCCTCGTCGGCGCCCTGAAGCTGCGGCGTAGGCGAAGGAGGCGGCGTATGCCGAGCACCGCTGGCCAGATCGCGGGCGCTTGGGCAGAGCTCCTCGACCAACTTCACGACATGGGCAAGTCGCTTCCAGCCATGGCTACTCGCAGCGAGCAGGCGCGCCTGCTCGACAGTTCTCAAGCAACGAGGCTTGCCTGGGCAGCTGACATGGCGATCTTCTCGCCTGGTGTACCCAGTACTGGGCAGGTGGCGGAGGTGTGGGCCGCCACCGAGGAGCTCGCCGCCGACCTACGGGGTCAGCTAAGTGTCCGGCGTCGAGTGCGGGCGGGCTTCAGCGTGCGTTCCCTCAGAACGCGCCACCACTGACGGACAATGCGGGTATAGACCTTCCTATCAATTCTGATCCGGGAGCATCATCGGATCCGGGCGCGCTAGCAGGCGGCGCCATGACTCACAGCTACCGAAAAAACCCTGCTGACCGGGCCTCATTCGGGCACAAACGCGTGCCTTCGCCTTTCGACGCCCTTCGACCATATTGCGAATGGACGCAAGCGTCACCGAAATGCCTTGCCCGCTGGAAAGCTTCTGCTAGGGTGACCGACGTTGAGGCGCAGACCAGGCACACACCATCCGTTGGCGGCGGCTAGCATGTCGCTGGCTCATCGATGGGTACCCTCCTG
>JAKBAX010000263.1 GCA_021808785.1 Actinomycetes bacterium
GGGGCGGCGCGGGATACGTCTGTTCGTTGCCTGGCCAGCGCCCGCAGCTTGGCGGCGCGAAGTTGGTCGAGCTGGCCGGTGGCGGGGACTACTTCTTGCCCCGCCGGCCGTACCGGCGCTCGAAGCGCTCCACCCGACCCCCGGTGTCCACCAGCTTCTGCTTGCCGGTGTAGAAGGGGTGGCACTCATTGCACAGCTCGGTGTGCAGCTCGGGCTTGGTCGACCGGGTGGTGAAGGTGTTCCCGCAGGAGCAGGTCACCTTGGCCTCTACGTAGTTGGGGTGGATCTCGGTCTTCACAGCAGTACCTCTTATCAGATAGTGGGGGTGGCCGTCTTGGCGACCTCGGCGAGGAACTCGTCGTTGTTCTTGGTCGATTTGAGCCGGTCCAGCAGCAACTCGAGCCCGGCGGCCGCCGAACCGGAGCCTTCCGCACCGAGCGCGTTGAGCACCCGGCGCAGCTTCCAGACCTGCTGCAGCTGGCTCTTGTCGAAGAGGAGCTCTTCGTGGCGGGTGGACGACCCGTTGACATCTATGGCCGGGTAGATGCGCCGCTCGGCCAACTTGCGGTCGAGTCGTAGCTCCATGTTCCCCGTGCCCTTGAATTCCTCGAAGATCACCTCGTCCATCCGGCTCCCCGTCTCCACCAGTGCGGTGGCCAGGATGGTCAACGATCCACCCTCCTCGATATTCCGCGCCGCCCCGAAGAACTTCTTCGGTGGGTAGAGGGCACCGGTGTCGATACCACCGGACATGATGCGGCCGGTGGCCGGGGCACCCAGGTTGTAGGCCCGGGCCAGTCGGGTGATGCCGTCCAGGATGATCACCACGTCCTTGCCCAGCTCCACCATGCGCTTGGCCCGCTCGATGGTGAGCTCGGCCACCTGGATGTGCTCCTCGGCGGGCCGGTCGAAGGTGGAGGCGATGACCTCCCCCTTGACCGAGCGGGCCATGTCGGTGACCTCCTCCGGACGCTCGTCGACGAGGAGGACCATGAGCGCCACGTCGGGGTTGTTGACCTCGATGCAGTGGGCGATCTGCTTCAAGACGGTCGTCTTGCCGGCCTTGGGGGGCGAGACGATCAGGCCCCGCTGCCCCTTGCCGATCGGGGACAACAAATCCACGATCCGCGCCGTGTCGTTGGCCGGATGGCTCGGCAGCTCGAGCTTGAGCTTGGTATCGGGAAAAAGGGGCGTCAGCGACTCGAAGCGCGGGCGCGACCGGGCCTCGTCGGGTGTGAGCCCGGTCACCTTGTCGATGCGCAGCAGAGCCGGGTACTTCTCGTTGCCCCCCGCCGGCCGGGCCGCGCCCTCTATCCGGTCGCCCCGGCGCAGGGCGAAGCGGCGCACCTGGCTGATGGACACGTAGACGTCGCCGGGCCCGGACAAGAAGCCGGAGGTGCGCAGGAACCCGTAGCCCTCGTCGCGCAGATCCAGGTAGCCGTCCACCGGGATGGGCTCCCCGTTGTACTGCTGCTCGGGCGCCTGGCCCGGTAGATCGCGTTCGGCCCGCTCGAAACGGTCCCGACCCCGCCGGCGCCGGCCGCGCCGGTTGCCCGGATCTCCATCGCCGGGCCGACCGTGCAGGTCGTCCCCCTGAACACCCTGACCACCTCGATGGCCTGCTTCGCCGTGGTCGTGCAGCTGGGCGTCCGTGCCGGCCGATCCCCCGTCGTTGTGGGAGGGAGCCGGTTCGCGGCCCTGGACGGTGGCGGCCGGGGCCCGGTCGGCGCGACTCCCGTTGGCGGCGACGGGCGCAGCCACCTGGTCGGCCCCTTTGTCCGCTTCTATCGCTTCGAGATCGAGTTGCACGGCCCCGCTGGTGCGGGACCGCCCGGCGGCCCGACCTCTCGGTGCCGATGTCGCAGCCGGTGGCTCGTCATCCGCCTTCGTGGCCGGCGCGCCGCTCTCCTGATCGGAGGTCTCGTCGGCCGGGGAGGTGCGGCGGGTGCGGGTGCGCCGCCGGGGGGCGGTCGTCTCGTCGGCCGCGGCCGTCGGTGCATCCGACGAGCCGTCCACCTCGATACCCGTGGCGGTCAGGATGGCCTTGATCAGGTCGGCCTTCTTGGCCCGGGCTCCAGGTGAGGCTCCCAGGGCGGTGGCGATGGCCATGAGCTCATCGCGCTCCTTGGCCTCCAGTACCGAGCGTTCGAGTTGCGGTTCGCTCATCTGCTACCTCGTGCAATCGGTCCGCGGTGGGACGAATCCGGGACGGAACAGGGTTCCGGTGCGAGTAGGGACGGGGTCCGCGTGGCTCGTGATGGCGAAGCCAGGCGGGAGTCGTAGGTGCGCGCCGTGACTTGGACCAGCGTCGCTGTCCGCGAGGACCGGTGGGCGCACCGTCGGTGGCAGTGCCAACGACGACATCTCCATGGTATCGGTAGCGGGCACGACGCGGCAACCACCCCGCGACCCGCCGACCGGTCGCCCAGGTCGCCCAGGTCGCCCAGGTCGCTACAGGCCCAGCTCGGCCCGTACCGCCGAGATTTCGGGGTCCACCGGGGTCGGCACCGCGATCTGGCCGATGGCGATGTCGGGGTCCTTGAGCCCGTGCCCGGTGAGCACGCATACCGCGCTGGCCCCCGGCGGGACGCCGGCCTTGAGCAGGCCCGCCACCGAGGCGGCCGACGCCGGTTCGCAGAACACCGACTCGTGCTGGGCCAGGTACCGGTAGGCGGCCAGGATCTCCTCGTCGGTGACCGAGTCGATGGCGCCCCCCGACTCGGACGCCGCGGCAGTGGCGCCGTACCACGAAGCCGGCCGGCCGATGCGGATGGCGGTGGCCACCGTCTCGGGGTCGTCGATGGGGTGGCCGACCACGATGGGCGCCGCCCCGGCCGCCTGGAAGCCCATCATGCGGGGTAAGCGGGTGACCCGCCCGGCGTCCTGGTACTCGCGGTAGCCCTTCCAGTACGCAGTGATGTTGCCGGCGTTGCCCACCGGGATGAAATGGAACTCGGGAGCGTCGCCGAGGACGTCGACGATCTCGAAGGCGCCGGTCTTCTGACCCTCGATCCGGTAGGGGTTTATCGAGTTGACCACCGTCACCGGCGCCGCCTCGCCGAGGGCCCGCACGATGTCGAGGGCGACGTCGAAGTTGCCCCGGATCTGCAGGACCCGGGCCCCGTGGATCAGGGCCTGGGCCAGCTTGCCGAGAGCGATGTAGCCCTCGGGGATCAGCACTGCGCAGGTCAGGCCGGCCCGGGCCGCATAGGCGGCGGCCGAGGCCGACGTGTTGCCGGTCGACCCGCAGACCACCGCCTTGGCCCCCTCTTCGAGTGCCTTCGAGATGGCCACCGTCATGCCCCGGTCCTTGAACGACCCGGTCGGGTTGGCCCCCTCGAACTTCAAGAACACCTGGGCCCCGGTGCGCTCCGACAGCCTCGGCGCCGGGAGTAGCGGCGTGGCTCCTTCGTGCAAGGTCACCACCGGGGTGGCGTCGCTCACCGGCAGGAAGGCCCGGTACTCCTCGATCAGCCCCCGCCATCCCACCGTCGCCGCCGGCCCGCCGGTCATGTACCGATCACCCTCAAGATGCCACCCAAGGAGTGGACCACGTCGAGGTGGCGCAGCTCGCCCAGGCAGGCCTGCACGTCGCGCTCGTAGGCCGGGTGGGTGACGAACACCAGGCGGGCCCCGCCCGGGCCGCCCATGCTCTCCTGCTCCATCAGCCGGATGGACACCTGGTGCTGGCCCAAGATGCCCGACACCGCGTGCAAGACGCCGGGCCGGTCGGCCACCTCCAGGGCGATGTAATAGGCCGAGCGCAGGTCGTCTATGGGCCGGATGGCGACGCGGCGCAGGGCGACGGTGCGACCTGCCCCGCCGGTCGTCAGGTTGTGGGCCGCGTCGAGCAGGTCGCCCAGCACCGCGCTGGCCGTAGGCATCCCGCCCGCCCCCCGGCCGAGGAACATCAGGTCGCCGACCGCCCCGCCCTCGACGAATACGGCATTGAAGCTGTCACGCACCGACGCCAGCGGGTGGGTCACCGGGATCATGGCCGGGTGGACCCGGACGGCCACCGACTCGGCCTGGCCGGCGCCCCCTTCGTCGTGCTCCACGACAGCCAGCAGCTTGACCGCGTAACCGAGCCGGTCGGCCATGGCGATGTCCGACTCGGTGATCCCGGCGATGCCCTCCCGGTAGACGTCGCCCGCCACCACCCGGGCACCGAAGGCCACGTTGGCCAGGATGGCCGCCTTGGCCGCCGCGTCGAAGCCCTCCACGTCGGCGGTGGGATCGCGTTCCGCGTACCCCAGGCTCTGGGCCTCGGCCAGGGCGTCGTGGTAGCTGGCGCCCTCCTCGCTCATGCGGGTGAGGATGAAATTGGTCGTCCCGTTGACGATGCCCATGACCCGGCGGATGCTCTCGCCGGCCAGCGATTCCCGCAGGGGCCGGATGAGCGGGATTCCTCCGGCCACCGCGGCCTCGAAGAGCAGGTCCACCCCCGACGAGGCGGCCGCCTCGAACAGCTCGTCCCCGCAGTTGGCCAGCAGCTCCTTGTTGGCGGTGATCACCGGCTTGCCCGACTTGAGGGCGGTGAGGATCAAGGTGCGGGCCGGCTCGATTCCGCCTATGACCTCGACGACCACGTCCACATTGGGGTCGGCGACCACAGACGCGGCGTCGATGGTCAGTGTCCCGGCCGGGACCGGCACCTCGCGCTCGCGGGACTGGCTGCGCACCGCCACCGCCGCCAGGTCCAGCTCCAGCCCGGTCCGGGCCGCGATCCGCCCGCCCTCGTCGACCAGCAGGCGGACCAGGGCTCCACCCACGTTGCCGCAGCCGAGGAGGCCGACCCGGAGAGACGATGTCATGTATTCCAGGCTAGTTGGGCCGCGTCAGGCGTCCAGCGCCAGCAAATCGTCGAGGGTCTCGCGCCGGACCACCACCCGGGCCCGGCCGTCGCGGACGAACACGACCGGCGGCCGGGGCACCTTGTTGTACGTGGAGGCCATCGAGTGGCCGTAGGCGCCGGTCACCGGGGTGGCCAGGATGTCGCCGACGGCCAGGTCGGACGGCACCTGGGCATCGCGGACGATCACGTCACCCGATTCGCAGTGCTTGCCCACCACGGTGACGGTGCGGGGGCGGGCCGCCCCCACCTCCCGGACCAGGAAGGCCTCGTAGCCGCTGCCGTAGAGCACGGGGCGAGGGTTGTCGCTCATGCCCCCGTCCACGCTCACATAGGTGCGCACACCAGGGATGTCCTTGACGGTGCCGACGGTGTAACAGGTCAGGGCGGCCGCGGCCACGATCGACCGGCCCGGCTCCGCCGTCAGGCGGACAGCCGCACTGATGCCCGATGCGGTGGCCGCCGCCCTCACGTGGGCCGCCCACTCGGCGATGGACCGGTCCTCCTCTTGCTCTATATAGGCCACGCCGAGGCCCCCGCCCACACACAGCTCCTCGAGCTCCAAGGGGACAAAGAACTCGGCCAGCACGGCCATGGCCTTCTCGAACGACTCCAGCGCGAACACCTGCGAGCCGATGTGCGAGTGGAGGCCGACCAGCTCGACCGGGGAACGCTCGTGGCGCAGCCGGGCCACGGCCTCGGCCGCCGCGCCCGAGGCCAGCCCGAACCCGAACTTCGAGTCGTCCTGACCGGTCATCACGAACTCGTGGGTATGGGCCTCGATGCCCGGCGTCACCCGGATCAGCACCCGAGGACGCCGTCCGAGGGCGGGAGCCAGCCGCTCCAGTCGGTCGATCTCGTCGAAGGAGTCGACCACGATCCGGCCCACCCCGGCGCCGAGAGCGGTGGTGAGCTCGGCGTCGGACTTGTTGTTGCCGTGCAGGACCAGCCGCGCCGCGGGAACCCCCGACGCCAGGGCCACGTGCATCTCGCCGGCCGTGGAGACGTCGATCGACATGCCCTCCTCGTGGACCAGGCGGGCCACCGCCAGGCACAGAAACGCCTTGGATGCGTAGGCCACGCCGGCGCCCCACGCGTCGACGGCCTGGCGGGCGCGGGAGCGGATGTGCTCCTCGTCGTAGACGAAGACGGGGGTCCCGTGCTCGGCCACCAGGTCCAATACATCCACCCCGGCCACCTTCAGCGCGCCGTTCGGGCCGACCGTGGCGCGGTCGGGCAGGAGTCGCATCGGCACCGGCCCGTGACCGGGATGGTGCGCCGGTCCGGGATCCGGGTCGGGGAGCATCGGCGAGGAAGGGATCAGGCCGCGCCCGAAGCGGTGGGCCGGTGGACGATGTACGACGCCACCCGGTCGAGCAGATCCTGGGGCTCGAACGGCTTGGTGACATAGTCGTCGGCCACCGCCAGACCGGCCTGGATATCGGCCGTCTGGGCCTTGGC
>JAKBAX010000264.1 GCA_021808785.1 Actinomycetes bacterium
TCGTCAACTCGCAAGCGGCGCGCGCCGCCCTTCTCCTCGACCAGCCGCCCCTGGCCGCCATGCCCCCCGTGGTGGTGCTGCCCCCGGCCTGCCCGCCGGTCCGCCCCCGCCCCATGGCCGCCCCGGTTCCACCCGCGGCCGCCCCGGCGCCACCCGCCGCCGCCCCGGCGCCCGGGCCCTCGCCCGTGGCCGTCGCCTTCGGCGTGGTGTCGATGGGCAAGCGGCCCGATCTTCTCATCGACGCCGCGGCCCGGGTCGGGTGCCGGCTGGCCTTCGTCGGCCCCTGCCCGGAGATCCTGGCCAAGGTCATCGGGGACCGGGCCCAGACCCGCGGCATCTCCGACGCGGTGGAGGTGGTCGGAGCGGTGGACGACCGGACATGGTGGGACTGGATGGCCCGAGCCACAGTGGCCCTCCAGCTGCGAGACACCGCTGGCGGCGAGATGTCGGCCGCCGTCCTCGACGCACTGGCCGCCGGTGTCCCGGTCATCACCAATCTGGCCTCGGCCGCCGACTACCCGCCCGGGACCGTCGACCTGCTCGCCGACTCCGAACCGACGGTCGAGGCATTGGCCGGCCGCCTCGCCGCCCTGCTCGCCGACGGGGACCTTCGGGCCCGGCTGGCCGAGGGCGCCCAGGCCTTCGCCGCGGCCCACCAGATGGATGCTCTGGTCGCGGCAGTGGTCACAGCCCTGACGGAGACCCCCCGCTAGTCTCGCCGGGATGGTTGCGCCCCGGCTGCGCTGGCCGCCGCGGGCGGCTCGGCTCCCCGCTTCGGGGGCCGGCCCCGACGTTCCGGGCGCCGGCCCCGACGTCCCGGGGGCCGAGCTGCAGGTGCGGGACCCCGCGGCGCGCTCGCCCGTCGTTGGGCTGGTTGTCTTCGTCCTCTACCTGATCCCGGCCCTGATCGCGTTCTGGCCCGTCCTGGGTCACCTGGCTACCAGCGAGTCCGAATTCGGCGTCGGCGACCTGGCCAAGTACAACTGGTGCGTCGCCTGGGTCCCCTACGCCCTCGGCCACGGGCACAACCCGTTCATAACCCACGTGGCCAACGTTCCCTTCGGGGTCAACCTGATGGACGACACCTCGGTCCTCGGCCTCGGCCTGCTCATGTCACCGGTGACCGTCCTCTTCGGCGCCTATGCCTCGGTCAACCTGCTGCTCATCCTGGCCTACCCGCTGTCGGCCGGCGCCGGGTACCTGTTGGCCCGGCGCTATGTCGAATGGCGGCCGGCCGCCTTCGTGGCCGGGCTGCTCTACGGCTATTCGACCTACATGGTGGCCCAGGGGTTCGGCCACCTGAACCTGTCGTTCGTGCCCATCCCGCCGCTGGCGTTCCTGCTCCTCGACGAGTTGTTCGTGCGCCAGCAGCGCCGGCCGGTCCCGACGGGCCTGATGCTCGGGCTGCTGATGACGCTGCAATTCCTGATCTCCACCGAGATATTCGCCACCACTGTCCTCTTCGCCGCCATTGCCCTGGTGGTCCTCGCCATCTGGCGCCGCCAAGAAGTGCGGGCCCGGCTGCCCCACGCCCTGCGGGGCCTGGTCCCGGGTGCCGCTCTGGCGGTGGTGCTGCTGGCCTGGCCGGCCTACGAGGCGGTGCTGGGCGCCTATCACATCCACGGGGTGATCCTGGGCTTTCGCATCTACGACTCGGCCCTGCTCGGCCCGGTGCTGCCCACGTCGCTGATGAAGTTCGGTACCCACCACTTGCGTTCCATCGCCGACAAGATCGGTGGCAACCCCTCGGAAAACGGTTCCTATCTCGGCCTGCCCCTCGTCCTCGCCGTCGTCGTCGGCTCCTTCGTGGTCAAGCGCAGGGCGCTGCGCGTCGCTGCCGTTCTGGCCGCCATCGCGTTCGTGCTCTCCCTCGGTGTCCACCTCCACATCGGGCTGGCCCGCTACGCCGGGACCACACGCGACGTGGTGCTCCCGGGCGCCCTCCTCGCCAAGATCCCGTTGTTGAACGACGGGTTCCCGGTCCGCTACACGCTGTATGTGGCGCTGTTCGCCAGCCTGGTGCTGGGCATGACCCTGCAGGCGCTGTACCGCTGGCGCCGCCAGGTGTGGCTTCCGGCATTGCTGGCGGTGGTGGTGTACCTGCCTCTGGTGCCGGCCTGGCCCATCGGGGCAGGTCATGTCACCACGCCTGCCTATTTCACGACTTCGGCGGTGAAGGCGCTGGCTCCGGGGGAGGTGACCCTGGTGTACCCGCCGGCCACCCCGACCAACTCGGCCGCCATGGACTGGCAGGCGCAGGCGGATTTCCGCTTCTCGATGCCGGGCGGGTACTTCGTGGTGCCGAAGCAGCCGTCCGGTTCGCAGTTCTACCAGCCCACCCGGACCATCGTCACCCTCGAAACCCTCGGTCAGGGCCAGCAGGTGGCCCGCACCCCGGCTCTTCGTGTGGCGCTGATCGAAGAGCTGCGCAGCTGGAAGGTGACGGCGATCGTCGTCCAGCCGGTGGGCGCCGATCCGGTCGGCTTCTTGACCTGGCTGGTGGGCCGCCCGCCCGACGCCCGGACGGGGGGCATGATCGAGTGGTATCACCTGGCCTGGGCCGCGTCCTCGTAGAGCGAGACCATGCCTTCGGCCAAGGATTCCCAGGAAAAAATGGCGGCCCGGGCGCGCCCCGCCGCTACCTGTGCCGCGGCCCGGTCGCGATCGTCGAGCACGCCGGCGAGCGCGTCGGCCAGGGCGTCGGGATCGCCGACGGGCACTGTGGCTGCCGCGTCTCCCACCACCTCCGGGATCGACCCGACGGCTGTGGCGACTACTGGCACACCGACTGCCATAGCTTGCAGGGGGGGGAACCCGAACCCCTCGTAGCGCGACGGGTAGGCCAGCACCGCGGCCCCTCGGATCAGGGCGGCCAGGTCCGGGCCGGCCAGATAGCCGGGCCGGATGATGCGATCGCGGTGAGGCGACGCGGCCACTGCGGCATGGAATGGTTCGGCCCCCCAGGCCTCGGCCCCGGCCACCACCAGGCCCACGTCGGGCCGCGCTCCGGCCAGGCGGTCGAAGGCCGCGACCAGGCCCGGGTAGTCCTTCCTCGGCTCCACGGTGCCCACGGCCAGGATGTAGCGCTCGACCGGGAGTGGAGGGCTGGTCCCACCCTCGGCCAGGGCCGGGACGCCGGGGTGGATGGCCCGCACCCGCTCGGGTGGCACGGCGAAGGCCTCGATGACCTCGGCGGCTACGAACTCGGAGTCGGTGTGTACCCAGGCCCCTCTGGCCACCGCCCGACGGATGAAGTCCGGGTAGACCAGGGTGGCCGGCTCACACACCTCCGGGTAGTGCAGCGGCGACAGGTCGTGGACGGTCACCACCGGGGCCGCCCGCCGGGTCGGCGGCACGATGGAGTTGGTGCCGTGCACCACGTCCAGCCGGCCGGTGAACCACTCGACCGGCAGGGCCAAGCCGGCCCCCCAGATCCGCTGCAGCGGGCGGGCCGGCATGGGCCGACCGACCAGCGCGATTTCCGGGGGCAGCTGACGTTGCAGCTCCGGACGCATCCGCCAGGTGACCGCGTACACCCCGAGGTCCAGGCCGGGCCGCCCGGCCAGGGCACCCACCAGGCCGTCGACGAAATTGCCCACGCCGGTGCGCCGGCCGAGGAGAGGCTCCCCGTCGAGAGCCACCCGTAGCCGCATCCGGGCAGGGTAGCTTCGGGTGGATGACGGCCACCCCCCAGCCGCCGGTGACCGAGTCGGTCGAAGCGGCGGCCCGGCGCCTCGAGACCATCGCCCCCGGCTACCTGGACCAGATCCGGGAGCGGGCGGCCGCCATGGCGGTGCCGCCCACCCCGGCGGGCCGGGCCCGGCGGGCCGTGGACATGGTGGGGGCCAGCGCCCGGATCAACGCCGACGTACCGGCCGCCTCCCGCCGGCGTTCGGCCCGGCTGCTCAAGCGGGGAGTGGGGGTCCTCACCCGCTTCTACTTCCTGCACCTGACCGAGCAGCTGACCGATATGGGGGAGGCAACTTCGTGGATGGGCCGCGCCCTGTGCGAGTACGTGGAGAGCCTCGAGGTGGAGGTTTCGGACCTGCGGACCCGGGTGGCCCGTCTGGAGCAGGAGCAGGCGCACCCCTAGGCTGGTGGCCGTGACCCTGGTCTCGAGCTACCGCGACCACCGCGAGCTCTTCCTCAACCTCACCCTTCGGGAGCTGCGGTCCAAGTACAAGCGCTCGTTCCTCGGGTGGGCCTGGTCCCTGGTCACCCCGCTGGCCACGATGGCGGTGTACACCATCGTGTTCAAGCTCTTCTTCCGGGCCCATCCGGACCGGGGCGTGCACCACCTGGACGTGTTCTCCCTGTGGCTGATGTGCGCCCTGCTGCCCTGGACGTTCTTCTCCACCGGGATGATGTCGTCCATCGGGTCGCTGGTCGGCAACTCCAGCCTGATATCCAAGACCTACTTCGACCGCCGGCTGCTGCCGGCCGCCACCGTCGGTGCGGCGCTGGTCACCCACCTGATCGAGATGGGTCTGCTGGTGGTGGTCCTGGTCGGCTTCGGGGACTGGAACGCCCTGGCCTTCCTCCCGATGGTGGTGGTCCTGATCGTCATCACCGCGCTGGCGGCCCTCGGCATGGGCCTGCTGCTCAGCGCCCTCAACGTGTACTTCCGCGACATCGAGTACCTGATGTCGATCGTGCTGATGATCTGGTTCTACCTGACCCCGGTCATCTACCCCATCGCCACGGCGAAGAAGTACGCCAAGTTCATCAAGATCAACCCCATGACCGAGCTGACCAACTGCTTCCGGGCGGTGCTCTATTACGGCCGGTTCCCGACCGCGTTGGACCTGGGTTACTCGGTGGGCTTCGCCGCCGTGGCCATGGCCGTGGGCTGGACGGTGTTCAACCGGCTGCAGGGGGGCTTCGCCGAGGAGTTGTAGGCCCGCCGCGTCAGGGTCGGGGCCTGGTGGCCACCAGGCACAGCAGATAGCACGCCGCGGCGTCCCAGTACAGCCCGGAGTTGCCGGCCACCTCGTCGAGGTCGAAGCGGCCCGCCTCCAGACCCCGGCCCGAGTAGTTGGCCCCCTTGCAGTCGACCACGATGAGGCCGGCCCCCTCGATCAGATCTGTCAACTCGCCGAGCTGGTACTCGACCTCGTGATCGGGGTCGACGAAGTCGTCCTGCTGCAGCCGGGTCACCCGGCCGTTGGGGGTGTCGAGACCCAGGTGGCCGCCGGGCCTGAGGATGCGGGCCACTTCGGACAGGACGTGGGCGCCCACCTCGGGCGGCACGTGCTCGATCGACTGCCCCGAGTAGACCAGGTCGACGCTGGCGTCGGCGATGCCGCTCAGGTCGGCCATGGAGTGGTAGCGGTAGGTCACCGGCCCCAGATGGGTCTCGACCCGGTCGGAGGTGGAGTTCTGCCGGTAGATCTCGTGGCGGTCCTCGGACGGCAGGTCGATGATGGTCAGGCTGTCGAAGCGGTACGGGTAGCCCATGGCCACCATGGCGCCGGCCGGGTTGCCGAGGTCGGTGCCGCCCAGGTCCACGATGGTCCGGGCCGGGGGCAGGGCCCGGACGAACTGGCACCGGCTGGCATGCAGCGAGTGGCCCAGCAACTTGGCCGGGTAGCGGATGTCGCGGTGGAACTCGCTCGACGCCCGCAGGGCATCCACCAGATCCTGGTTGGACCAGCCGGCCCGCAGGGATGCCAACGAGCTGTCGCGCCCGCCCGGGTCGGGGCGGCGGCGCAGCATCACCTGGTAGGCCAGGTCGACCGCTTCTTCGGGCTCCATGGCCGAGAAGCCGAGGGACCGGCGCCGGATGGATCTCAAAAGGGCCGGGCCGGGGCGTGGGTCGTCACGATTGGGCGCCGCCGGCGATGGCCTCGGCCGTCTTGCACACGGCCGGCACCTTGGCGCTCTGGCCGAGGATCATGGCCACGAACCCGGGGTGGCTCTTCTGCAGGGCGGTGATGCAGGCCTCCAGTTGGCGCGTGGAGCTCTGCGAGAGGTCCAGCTGGGTCTGCGAGCGGGCCACCGCCAGCTCCTGTCGCTGCTCCAGGGCCCGCCACCGGGCGGCGGACCGGTCGTAATGCCAGGCCACGCTGGCGAGCACCCCCACCGCCGCCAGGAGCACGAGGATCACCGACGCGGCCAGCCGGCGGGGCCAGCGTCGGCGCCGGGCCACCACGGGCGCGGTGGGCGGGGCCCAGTCGGGCTGGGGGATGAACGTCTCTTTCTGCCACCACTCGGCGACGGAGGCCATCTGCGAGAGTGTAGGCAGCCGCCGGCCAGCCGTCAGCCCGTCAGCCCGCCAGCCACCCGGGCCGGGCGGCCGGGCATC
>JAKBAX010000265.1 GCA_021808785.1 Actinomycetes bacterium
TGGTCCAGCCGGCTGATAGCGGTGGCGATGCGCTCGCCTCGTGAGTCGTGCAGGACCCGCCGGAGGCCCACGCCGTAGGCCCGTCGGGGCATGAGCACGCTCACCTCGGTGCGCCCGTCGGCCACCGCCTCCGCCACCAGTTCCAGGGCGGCCCGGTCGACCCGACGGTCGGGGCAGTGGATCAGCTGGAGCGGCAGCCGGCTCAATCCGAGCCTCACCCACCTGTCCTGGATGCGCTGGGCCCGGGTCGAGTCGAGCACGAAGTGCACGGCCCGGATGTCGTCCACCGACAACGTCCGCGCGTACTGGATGGCGCGGGCGGTGGCCAGGTCCAGGCCGTCGACCAGCACGAAGGCCACGTGACGCGGCATGGGCCGGGCCTCCACCGCCTTCTCGGCCGCCCCTTCCCCGAGGACCTGGGCCTCGGCCTCGTAGAGCCGGTGGGTGCGGATCAACACGTACATCAAGATGGGGAACAGGACCACCACCGCCCAGGCCCCCTCGGTGAACTTGGTGACCGCGAAGATGATCACGACCACCGCCGAGACCACCCCGGCGGTGCCGTTGATGACCGCCTTGTGGCGCCATCCCGCCTCCTTCTGGGTGAGGTGGTGCTTGACCATCCCGGTGCCGGCCATGGTGAAGCCGCAGAAGACGCCGATGGCATAGAGGCTGACCAGGGCGTTGACCTTGGCCCTGGTGATGAGGAGCAGGCCGACGGCCACCACGGTCAGGAACACGATGCCGTTGGAGAACACCAGTCGGTGCCCTCTCTTCATGAACGGTCGGGGCAGGAACCGGTCCTCGGCGACGAAGTTGGCGAGGAACGGGAAGCCGTTGAAGCTGGTGTTGGCGCCGGTCCAGAGGATGAGCAGAGTGGCCGCCTGCACCAGGTAGAAGCCGGCCTGGCCGAGGAGACCGGTACCGAAGGAGGCCTTGGCCACCTGGGAGATGACCGTGGGGCTGCCGACCGAGTACGGAATGGCCCGGGTGTAGTGGGCGAGGAGCGACACACCGAGCACGAGCGAACCGAGCGTCAGGCTCATCAGGCTCAGCACCCGCCGGGCGTTGCGTCCTTCGGGGGGGCGGAAGGCGGACACGCTGTTGGAAATGGCCTCCAGACCGGTGAGGGAGGAGCCGCCGTTGGCGAAGGACCTGAGCAGGTAGAACACCGACAGGCCTTCCAGAACTCCTCCGCCCTTGTGCCCGATGGTGAGGTGTCCTGGTCCGTAGACGACGTGGTGCATGTCTCCGAGGCCGACCTTCACCAGCCCGGTCACCACGACGACGATCATCATGGCGATGAAGAAGTAGGTGGGGAAGGCGAAGGTCTTGCCGGCCTCCCGGATGCCGCGCAGGTTGCCCCACAGCAGGATCAGCACCACGGCCACCGAGATCGATGTCTGCCACGCCTCGCTGGCGAGGGCCGGGAAGGCGGAGCTCAGCGCGGTCGTCCCGGCGGCCGACTGCACCGCTACCGTGAGGGTGTAGTCGATGAGCAGGGCCACGGCGGCGAACTGGGCCACGTTGATCCCGAAGTTCTCCCGGGCCACGACATACGAGCCGCCAGCCCGGGTGTAGACCATCACGACCTCCCGGTAGGAGAGCGTCACGATGATCAGCACGAACAGGATGGCAAAGGTGATCGGCAGCACCAGGGTGTAGGCGGCGGCACCCACGTAGGGCACCAGCTCCGTCAGCATCTCCTCGGTGCCGTAGGCCGACGACGAGATCATGTCGCAGGTCAGCACCCCCATGGCCACCGGCTTGCTCAGCCGCTCACCCTCGAGCGCCTCGGTCACGAGGGGTGGGCCGAGCAGTCGCCGCTTCAGCCGGTAACCGAGGGTCTCGGGGTAGACCAGGGCGGCGGGGGGTGCCATGGACGAGAATGTTTCACTGCCCCGCCCTCCGCTGGCAAGCTGGACCCCTCCGGGCCGATCCGGGCTTAACATGCCCACCATGTCGGTGCGGCGAGTGGTGGTGACCGGGATCGGTATCGTCAGCCCCCTCGGGCTCGACGCCACGACCACCTGGGAGGCGGTGGTGGCGGGCCGGTCGGGGGTGGCCAAGGTGTCGCACTTCGACGCCTCCGACTACCCGGTGCGCATCGCGGCCGAGGTGGACGGCTTCGATCCGACCGCCGTCTTCGGCAAGCGCCGGGCCAAGCACCTCGACCGGGTCGGTCAGATGGCCCTGGTCGCGGCAGGCGAGGCCATCGGCCAGTCGAGGCTCGACACATCCTCCTCATCCGACCGGATCGGGACGGTGTGGGGCACCGGCATCGGCGGCATCCGGTCCCTCGAGGACGGGCTCGAGGTGCTCAACGAGCGAGGCCCGGAATGGGTCAATCCGTACGTCCTGCCCATGATGATCCCCAACATGGTGGCCGGCCACGTGGCCATGGAGTTCGGCCTACGGGGCTACAGCAACTGCACCGTCACCGCCTGCAGTGCTTCGGCCTCCGCCCTCGGCGACGCCTTCGACGTCATCCGGGCGGGGCGCGCCGACGCCGTCGTGTGCGGCGGCGCCGAGGCGCCCATCACCCGGGTCGGCATGGCCGGGTTCGCGGCCATGAAGGCGCTGTCCACCCGCAACGACGACCCGGAGGGAGCGTCGCGCCCCTTCGACGCCGGTCGCGACGGGTTCGTGATGGGGGAGGGGGCGGCCTGCCTGGTGCTGGAGCTCCGAGATCGGGCGATGGGCCGGGGGGCGCCCATTCTGGCCGAGGTCCTGGGTTACGGCTCGACCTGCGACGCCTACCACATGACGCAGCCCCACCCCGAGGCGGACGGGGCGGTCCGGGCCATGCGCCACGCCCTGGCCGACGCCGGTCTGGACCCGGCGGCAGTCGGCTATGTCAACGCCCATGGGACTTCCACACCGCCCAACGACCGTATCGAGAGCCTCGCCTTGAAGCAGGTGTTCACGGACAAAGTTCCTCCCGTCTCGTCGACCAAGTCGATGACCGGCCACACGCTCGGAGCGGCCGGCGCCCTCGAATCGGCCTTGTGCGTGCTGGCCCTCAACGCCCAGCTCCTTCCGCCGACCATGAACCAGGAGACGGCCGATCCCGACTGCGATCTGGACTACGTGCCCAACCGGGCCCGCCCCTGTGACTTCGACGTGGTCCTCACCAACAGCTTCGGCTTCGGCGGCCACAACGTCAGCCTGCTGTTCGGCTCAATCTGACAATCTTCCTGTCAAAACCGGTAGGAGATCAGGGACGTCGGTCACGTTGGTGATGGGCGACCGCTTCATGAAGCCCAGATCCACGAAGCGGGCCAGCAGCTGGTGGAACGGTTGCCAGAAGCCGTCCACGTCGAGAGTGGCCATCGGCTTGGAGTGGATGCCTATCTGCAGCCACGTGGCCGTCTCGGTCAGCTCCTCGAGCGTTCCGAGACCGCCCGGCAGGGCCACGAAGGCGTCGGCCCGCTCGAACATGATCCGCTTGCGGTCGTGCATGGTGCCCACCTCGATCAGCTCGGTGAGATCCCGGCGAGCCACCTCGGCTCGGAACAGGTTCTTCGGAATCACGCCGATCACCCGGCCGCCGGCGCCGAGGGCGGCTTCGGCCACTTCGCCCATCAGCCCCACGGAACCGCCGCCGTACACCAGTTCGATACCCTCGCGGGCCAGCAGACGACCGACCTGGCGGGCCGCGTCGGCGTAGGCCGGCGAGTAACCGAGGGAGGACCCGCAGTAGACGCAGACCGCCCTCACGCGGTCCTCATGCAGAGACGATCACGAACAGCAGGGATGCCTGGCAGGCCACCTTCCCGTCCACCCGGGCCGTGCCGTGGCCCTTGCCGGCGTTGGACCCGAGCTGGTCGAGCACCACCTCCATGTCCAAGGTGTCACCGGGGCCGACCTGGCGGCGGAAGCGGGCCTTGTCGATGCCGCCGAACAGCGGCAGCCGGCCTGCGTAGCGCTCGTCGGACAGAAGCGCGATGGCCCCGAGCTGGGCCATGGCCTCGACCATCAGCACGCCGGGGAGCGTGGGCCGTCCGGGGAAGTGGCCGGCGAAGAACGGCTCGTCGCCCGTCAGGCGCCACAGGCCCTTGGCCGATTCGGAGGCCTTCAGCTCGACGACGCGGTCCACGAACAGGAACGGAGGCCTGTGGGGAAGGACGTCGGCCGGATTCGGCAGTCCTTTGTCCATTTCCTAGTGCCCCATCCCGAGCCCGCCGTCCACCGGTACCACCGCCCCGGTGATGTACCCGGCCTGCTCCGAGGCCAGGAAGGTGATCGCGCCGGCCACCTCCTCGGGGCCGGCCATCCGCTTCAGCGGGATCTGGTCGAGGATCTCCTGCTGGCGGGACTCCGGTAGCGCCGCGGTCATGTCTGTGGTCACGAAGCCGGGTGCCACGACGTTGACGGTCACGCCCCGCCCGCCCAGCTCCCGGGCCAGAGAGCGGGCCAAGCCGACCAGGCCGGCCTTGGACGCCGCGTAGTTGGTCTGGCCCGGCGATCCGGTCAGGCCGACGACCGACGAGACGAAGATCATCCGTCCCCAGCGGGCCCGGATCATCTTGGAGGTGGCCCGTCGGGCCACCCGGTAGGCGGCATTGAGGTTGGCGTCGATCACCGACGTCCAGGCCTCCTCCTTCATGGACAGGAGCAGCTGATCGGCGTTGATCCCGGCGTTGGACACCAGGATCTCGACCGGCCCCAGCTTCTCCTCCACCTCGGAAAAGGCCGCGTCCACCTGCTCCACGTCGGTCACGTCACAGCGCACCGGAGTCAATCCCTCCACGTCGGGCGGCTCGCGCCGGTAGGTGACCGCCACCCGGTCCCCCTGCGCCGCGAAGGCCCGGGCCACGGCCAGTCCGATACCCCGGTTGCCCCCGGTCACGAGCACGGTCCGGGCCACTTCAGACCCCTATGGCGTGGAAGCCGCCGTCCACGTGGACCATCTCGCCGGTCGTGGCCGGGAACCAGTCCGACAGGAGGGCCACGCAGGCCTTGGCCACCGGCGCCGGGTCGGTCACGCTCCACCCGAGCGGGGCCCGGCCGTCCCACGCGTCCTCGAAGGCGCTGAACCCGGGTATGGACTTGGCCGCCATGGTCTTGACCGGCCCCGCCGCCACCAGGTTGACCCGGATCCGATCGGGGCCCAGGTCGCGGGCCAGGTACCGGCATGTCGACTCGAGGGCGGCCTTGGCCACCCCCATCCAGTCGTAGCCGGGCCACGCCACGGTGGCGTCGAAGTCGAGCCCGACCACCGATCCGCCGCCGGCCGCCTGCATGAGTGGCCGGAAGCCGGCCGCCAGGTGCTTGAGGGAGTAGGCCGATACCTCGAGCGCCACCTTGACGTCGTCCCACCCGGCGTCGAGGAACCCACCGCCCAGACAGGCGGCCGGTGCGAAGCCGATGGAGTGGAGCACCCCGTCCAGCGCCCCCCACCTGGCCGCGAGGTCGGCGGTGACCGATTCGAGGTGCTCCGCCACGGTGACGTCGAGCTCGAGCACGTCGGGCGGTTCGGGTAGGTGCTTGGCCACCCGACGGGTCAGCGACAGCCCCCGGCCGGCGCCAGTGAGGACGATCCGGGCGCCCTCCCTCTGGGCCAGCTCGGCGACCGCGTAGGCCAACGAGTCGTCGGTGAGAACACCGGTGACGAGGATTCGTTTGCCTTCCAGGAGTCCGGGCATGGCGACCAACATAGGCGGCCCGCCTGACGGCTAACTTGGTCCAGATGGATCGTGAGGAGGCCTTGGGCACCTTCCAGGGATGTGTGGCCGAGGTACTCGACATCGAGGAGGACGAGGTGCGCCTCGACGCCCGGTGGCGGGAGGACCTGGATGCCGACAGCCTGGCCGTTGTCGAGATAACCCTGGCCCTCAACGACGCCTTCTCCATAAAAATTCCCGACGTCGATCCCGAGCAGCTCCAGACCGTGGGCCAGGCGTTCGACATCGTCGCCGGTCTGGCCGGCATACCGCCGAGCACCTGACCGGAGCCCGAGCACCTGACCGGAGCCCGAGCACCTGATCGGAGCCCGAGCACCTGATCGGAGCCCGAGCACCTGACCGGAGCCCGAGCGCCTGACCGGAGCCCGAGCACCTGACCGGAGCCCGGGGACCCGGGAGGCGCCCGGGACCGCTGCGCCTCGCCGAGCCGATGACCGTCGTGGGAGCGTCCGTGCGGCCGGCGACGCGGCCGGCCCACCCGGCCCGGCCCTACGGGCTCTGGGTCGCGGCCCGCTCGCGCCCCCGGAAGACCTCCTCCTCGGCTGCCTGGCGCCCGGACCACCCGCCCGGTTCGGTCCCCTTGCCGGGCTCGAGGTCCTTGTAGATCTCG
>JAKBAX010000266.1 GCA_021808785.1 Actinomycetes bacterium
GGCCGCCTCCGGCGAGGACGGCGAGGACGGCGAGGACGGCGAGGACCTCGGGTCGGTGATCGTCATCGACGTGGCCGAAGCCGACGGCACCGATGACGACGCCAGCGGAGTCGAGCGGGCCGAGGCCGACGCCAGCGGAGTCGAGCGGGCCGAGGCCGACGCCAGCGGAGTCGAGCGGGCCGAGGCCGACCGGGCCCGCGCCACTGATGAAGACACCGCCGGCGGCGCCGAGTACACCGGCCCCGAGATGGCCGACGACGCCGAGGACGCCGACACCGAGATGGCCGGCGGCGCCGAGTACACCGGCCCCGAGATGGCTGACGCGGCTGACCCGGCCGGTACGGAGGCCGGCGGGGGTGAAGAGGCGGCCGGCCAGGAAGAGATGCCCTGGCCCTCGGCCTTCTCCCCCATCGCCCCGGTCTATCGGGCCGACGAGGTGACCGGCGAGATCGCGGTGATCTCCGAGACCGTCGACGAGAAGGCCTCCCTCGAGTTCGAGACCAAGCTGCAGGCCTGGGTATCGGGCACCAACCAGGCCGGCCCGAAGCATTTCCGCCGCAACTGAGCCGGTCCTGGACCTGGCCGAGACAGGGTTGACAAGCGCTTGAGAGGTCGCATCTGGCTGATCGCCGGGGTGATCGCCGGTATCGCGGTGGCAGCCGGCCACCTCCCGTACCTGGCCGGTGCCGGCCGATCCCTGGCCGCCACCGCCGAGCGACTGGTGCTGTCCCTGGCCGACCGGATCATCGCCGGCGCCGCCCACCACGGGGCACCGCAGCGCGTGGTGCTGGGCTTCGCCGGGGTGTTGGCCGTCCTGGTCCCGGGGGTAACCGCCTTCTTGATGATCCTGGCCGCCAAGGCGTCCCTGCGCATCCGGACCCTCATCGCCATCGCCATCGTGGCGGTCGGGGCGGCCAGCTACGTGTACCAGCCCCACGGGGCGGCCAGCGGGGTGCTGGTCCTGGCCCTGGTCCTGGCCGGGCTGGCAGTGGCCCTGACCGGCCCCCTGGTCGCCTTCCCCCTCGCGCTGGGGGCCGGGCTGATCGGGGCGTCGTTCCTGCCCACTCTGTTCGCCAATCACTTCGCTGCCACCCAGAAGGGCGTCAGCGCCCTCCACCAGGCCATATACGGCCGCCCGGGTCAACCCCTCGCCCTGCAGGTCGTCCTGCTGATCGTGGCCCTTCTTCCCTTCGCCTGGGCGGCCCGCCTGGTCGCCTCCGGCTGAACCGCCGGCGCCCCGCCCGACGCGCCGGATCCCGCCCGTAAGGGCGGGATCCGAAGGTCAGCCGAGCCCCGCCGGAACGGGGCCGGGGCCGGGTGGACGGTTCGTTACTACTTGAGCTCGACGGTGGCGCCGGCTCCCTCGAGCTGGGCCTTGGCCTTCTCGGCATCCTCCTTGGACACCTTCTCGAGGACCGCCTTGGGGGCCGCGTCGACCAGATCCTTGGCCTCCTTCAGACCCAGGCTGGTCAGGGCCCGGACCTCTTTGATGACCTGGATCTTCTTGTCGCCGGCGGCGGTCAGGACGACGTCGAACTCATCCTGCTCCTCGGCGGCTGGGGCCTCGCCCGCGCCACCACCGGCCGGGACGGCCATGGCTACCGCGGCGGGGGCGGCGGCGGTGACGCCGAAGCGCTCCTCGAAGTCCTTCAGGAGCTCGGAGAGCTCGAGGACGGTGAGGTTGGCGATGCTGTCGAGAATCTCTTCCTTGGTTGCCATTTGGTCGTTCTACTCCTGGGTGTTATTCGGTCTCGGTTGATTCGGTCGGGGTGGCGGCCTCGGGGTTTGCCCCCTCGGTGTCGGCCGCGTCGGTGTCGGCCGCTTCGGCGGCGGTGTCGCTGGCCGCCTCGGCGGCGGTGTCGCTGGCCGCCTCGGCGGCGGTGTCGCTGGCCGCCTCGGCGGCGGTGTCGCTGGCCGCCTCGGCGGCGGTGTCGCGGCCCGCCGCGTCAGGCTCGGTGGCCGGGGCTTCGGACTCCAGCTTGTCCCGCAGGGCGGCCAGCCCGTAGGCCAGGTTCCGCGGCAGCGCCTGCAGCAGTCCGGCCAGTTGCTGCATGGGCGCCGCCATGGCCCCCGCCAGCTGGGCCAAGAGCACCTCACGAGACGGCAGATCAGCCAGGGCGGTGGTCTCCGCAGTGCCGATCACCTTGTCACCCAGCACGCCGCCCTTGATCAGGAGCAGCGGGTGGGTCCGGGCGTAGTCCCGCAGGGTCTTGGCCACGGCCGCGGCGTCGCCCTTCACGAAGGCGATGGCGGTCGGGCCCTCGAGCAGCGGCTCCAGATCGCCCAGCCCGGACTGGCGGGCGGCCAGGGTCACCAGCGTGTTCTTGTAGATCTTGTACTCGCCACCGCTGCTGCGCAGTGAGCGGCGCAAACCAGCGAGATCCTTGACCTTCAACCCGCGGTACTCGGTCAAGATGGCGGCATCCGCCGCTTCGAAGTGCTCGCGCACCTCGTCCACGACCGCCACCTTCTCCGCTCTCGGGTTATCCAATGGTCACCTCCTTGATGTGCTCACCGGCGCGCGGGCGGCACGACCCAGGAGGGCGCACCCCTCGCCTCGTCGGGCTGGGCCGGCGGCCCACTTAGACGCCCCGAAGGGCATACCGGATGTCTACGGCTCGAGATCTGATTCGAATGTAGGCGTAGAAGTATAGCCGGCGGCCGCCCGGGCCAACCGGCGGGTGACCAGTCGCTCCACCACGAACGACACGAATGGGCACCAGCCGGCCACCACCATGCCCACGAAGTACCAGAAGCCGAGGCGGTAGACCACCAGCATCTGGACCACGGTCGCCAGGTAGATGATGTAGAGGATTCCGTGAATGGGCCCGATGACCGTCTCGACCGTCTGGAACGGGATGGCCACGAACACCGCGATGAGCATGGTGCCCACCACCCAGGCCATGATCCGGTACCGCCCGATAGCGGTGGTCGGCGAGGTCACAGGCCGCGCGGGTTGCGCCATGTCTTGGGCTTGCCCCGCAAGGCGAGGGTGGCCAGATAGCGGTTGTACTCGGTCATCTCGTCACCGGGCTGGTCGGCCTCGTCGGGTCCGAGCAGGCCGACGGCCAGTTCGGACCCCGCCCCGGCCACCGGCGCCCGGTCGGTCGGGACCAGGGCCGTCCCGGTCGTGGCGTCGAGGCGGATGCCGCCGCCGGGGCCGCCGGTGCTGGTCGAGCGGGCCGAGATGGCCGCCACCGGGGCCGCCGCCAGCGTCCGAGCGCCGACCTCGCTCGACTCGACGGTGAGGGCCCGGGCCGAGCGGGGCAGGGTGCGGGCCACCACCTCGGCGCTGGCCGCCCGCATCCGGCGGTGGTACTCGCTGCGGCGGGCGATGTCCTCAGGCGTGTCGTGGAACATCTGCCACCACCCGATGCCGGTCACCACGGCTATCGCCGGCCACTCCACCGAGTAGAGGTAGCTGAGGACGTTGCCCTGCATGGCCCGGTGCACCTGCCACCACATGGCGACCAGGCAGCCGGACGCAACCATGAGGAACAGGACGTGCAAGCCGAGCGACCGGGGCTTGGTCCACTGGTACAGCCGCGGCGGCATCCATTCGGGCTTGGTCATCTCTGTGCCCAATGGTACGGAACCTCGAGGCCTGGGCGCACGGCGCGAGGGGAGTGGGGGGAGAGTGGGAGCGGAGGCCGATCGAAACGTGGTCGCGTGGCCCCCGAGGGTCCGACCCGCAGATCGGTCAGGCCTCGGCGAGCTCCTCGTCGGTGATGCGCAGGGCGTTGGCGTCGATGTCCACGCCCGGGCCCATGGTCGAGCTGACCGCCACCGACTTGATGTACCTGCCCTTGGCCGCGGCCGGCTTGGCCCGCTGCACCTCGTCCACCACGGCGCGGAAGTTGCGCAGCAGATCGGACTGGTCGAAGCTCACCTTGCCGATGGGGACCTGGACCACACCACGGCTGCGGGTGTCGGCCCGGTACTCGACACGGCCCCCCTTGAAGTCGGTGACCGCCTTGCCCACCTCGGTGGTGACGGTGCCGGTCTTCGGGTTGGGCATGAGACCCCGGGGGCCCAGCTTGCGGCCCAGGCGGCCGACCTGGCCCATCAGATCCGGCGTGGCGATGGCCACGTCGAAGTCCATCATCCCGCCATCCACCTGCGCCACCAGATCGTCGGCGCCGATGAAGTCGGCTCC
Organism: Actinomycetes bacterium; assembly: GCA_021808785.1. Lineage (GTDB taxonomy): Bacteria > Actinomycetota > Acidimicrobiia > Acidimicrobiales > Palsa-688 > JAKCDU01. The sequence continues at coordinate 4,157 of JAKBAX010000266.1, forward strand.
CGCGGCGCGGGCCTCCTCAGCGGCGGGGCCGGCGGCGAACACCGCCACCCGTACCGTCTTGCCGGTGCCGGCCGGCAGGGCCACGGTGCCGCGGACTACCTGGTCGGCCTTGCGGGGATCGACCCCGAGCCGGATGGCCATTTCTACCGTCTCGTCGAACTTGGCCGGGGCCAGGCTCTTGACCAGACCGAGAGCCTCGGCGGGGGCGTAGGTGCGGGTGCGGTCGAACCGCTTCGCCGCGTCGGTGTACTTCTTACCTTTGCTCGACATGTGATTCCTGTCTCCCTCGTAGTAGAAGGCCCCCGGGCGAGGTCATCCCGGGGGGCCTGGTATGGCGGCCGGCGCCGGAGCGACTAGCCGACCTTGATGCCCATGGACCGGGCGGTGCCGGCGACCTGGGCCTTGGCCGCCTCGATGTCGTTGGCATTGAGATCGGGCATCTTCATCTGGGCGATCTCGGTCAACTGCGCTTCGCTGATGGAGCCCGCCGTCTCCTTGCCGGTGTTGGCGGCTCCTTTGTCCACTCCGGCGGCCTGACGGATCAGGACCGGCGTGGGCGGGGTCTTGAGGACGAAGGTGAACGTCCGGTCCTCGAAGATCGTGATCTCGACCGGGATGACCTGCCCCGCCTTGTCCTCGGTAGCGGCGTTGTACTGCTTAACGAAATCCATGGTCTGGACGCCGTGGGGGCCGAGGGCGGTCCCGACCGGCGGGGCGGGGGTGGCCTTCCCGGCCGGCAGCTGGATCTTGACGATGGCGGTTACGCGGCGCTTGGCCATTGCTGCTCCTGCTTCCTTAGAGCTTCGCCACCTGGGCGAAATCGAGCTCGACCGGTGTCTCCCGGCCGAAGATGTTGACGAGGACCTTGAGCTTGAGCTGGTCCTCGTTGATCTCGGCGATGGTGCCGGTGAAGTCGGCGAAGGGCCCCTCCCTCACCCGGACCGACTCGCCCACGTCGTACTCCATCCCCCTGGTCCGCCGGCCCTTGGGGGCTCCGCCTTCGGCCTCGGCAGCCGCCTCGACCTGGAGGATATTTTCTACTTCTTTGCGCGACAGGGGGGTGGGGCGGGCGCCGAGACCCACGAACCCGGTCACGCCGGGGGTGTTGCGCACCACGTACCAGGAGTCGTCGTCGAGGTCGAGGCGGACCAGCAGGTAGCCCGGGAAGACCTTCTTCGAAACGACCTGCTTCTTGCCGTTCTTGAACTCGATGACGTCTTCCATGGGGATGACGACCTCGAAGATGCGCTCCTCCATGTTCATAGAGGCGATGCGGCTCTCCAGGTTGGACTTCACCTTGTTCTCGTAGCCGGCGTAGCTGTGGATGACATACCACTGCCCGGGCCGGTCGTAGGGACTCTCGGGGGGACGGGGCGGGGCCTCCTCCTCGGCCTCCTCGGCACCGTCGGCTTCGGCACCGTGGGCTTCGGCACCGTCGGAGGTGACGCCACCGTCCGCGGTGAGGGCACCGTCCGCGGTGGGGGTGTCGTTGGAGGTCGGGGTGCCGTCGAGCGCATCGAGTACCGCTTCTTGCTCGGGGGCCGCGTTGTGATCAGGAGTGAAAGAGAAGTCGTCTTCAGGCATCAGGGGCTACTTGAATAGGAAGTTGGCCAGGTTCCCGAAGGCGAGGTCCAGGCCGAAGATGAGAGCCATCAGCACGGCCAACGCAATGAAAACCACCGTTGCGTAGTTGGTCGTCTCGGCTCGGGTAGGCCATGCTACCTTGCGCAGCTCGACGTTGACCTCGTGCATGAACTGGCGGGGCGACGTGCGCTTGGGGGCGCCGGCCGGGGGACGGGGGGTTCGCCGCTCAGTGGGCTCGACCCGCCGGGGGGCGGGCTGACCGTCTTCGGTCATCTGGCCCTGGCGTTGCATCAGCCGTCTCTGTTGTCGGTTCATGCTTTCCACGGTCGTGGCCTTCTCGCTGTCGGGAGCAGGGCAGGAGGGACTCGAACCCCCAACCGCCGGTTTTGGAGACCGGTGCTCTGCCAAATTGAGCTACTGCCCTCTGCAGGCATCCTGCGGTGGGGTTCACGTGAGGATAGCACCGGGTGGCCCAAGCCGACCCGGCGGGGCCAGCCGGGGGTGCCGGGCGGGGCGGG
>JAKBAX010000267.1 GCA_021808785.1 Actinomycetes bacterium
GCACCACAACCCCTTAAAGTCACAACGGCCACCAAAATGCTGACCCAAGACCCCAGGAACTTCCTACTCCGTCGACGTGCTCCACAACCCGAGCGAACCGGCCGGCGCCGACGTCGCCCACTGCCGCCCTCCGGCGCCGAGGTTCCTCGGATGGCGCCGCCCTGATCCCCCGATCCCGCCTTCGGTTTCACGTGAAACCAGGCCCGACCGAGGCAAGGGTCCTTGCGCAAGCCGGGCCAACCGTAAAGTATGGGGGGTGTGACCGAAGGCCGTGATCAACCGGACCGAGCCCGGTCGATCTTCGACAGACTACGTGCCGGCTCCAACCGATCCGACCAAGGTCGGGACGAGCCCGTTGCACCCGATCATCCTCTCGATGACGAAGCGGCCTCGGCGCCCGAAGAGCCGGCCGTGACTGGACCCCAGACGTGGGTCGAAGCCGCACCGGGAAGCGAGGGGGAGACCCATCAGTGGGTCCCCGACCAGTACGGTCCATCCGATCGACCCGGATACGGCCAATCCACGGAAACCAGTCTCCCGGCCGGAAACGCTGACGCCTATCGAGGCGCCTGGGGGGACCCCCCGTCCTCGCCCGGTACGGTGTCCCCGACCCATCCGCCGTCCTCGGCCGAGTCGGTGCCTTCCTCCGATCCACTCCTCTCCTCCGATCAGCTGGCCTCCTCCGGCCCGGACCCGTCGGCCGGCACCGCCGACCGGGGCTCGCACCCTTCCGCCGACCCCCGGCCCCAGCCCGCGGCCCCCGACCGAGCCACGCTGTCGTTTGGTCGCTCCCCGGCCGGCACCGATCCCACCCCGGCCCCAGCCGATGCTCTGGTGTCGCGGGTCGCAGTACCACCCGATCTCGACGAGGCCCTACACGCCACCATGCAGACGCCCGGGGACTCGAGTGCGATCACCACCGTCGACCTGACCGAGGCCGGGGTAGAGCTGGACGAGATGGGCCGTCCCCGCCACCCCGGCGCGGTGACCCACCCCTTACCGCGCTGCCTGGCCGTCGCCAACCAGAAGGGCGGGGTAGGGAAGACCACCACCACCGTCAACCTGGGCGCGTCGCTGGCCGAGCTCGGCTACCGGGTGCTGGTGATCGATCTCGATCCGCAGGGCAACGCCACCACCGGACTCGGCGTCAACGGGCGGAACCTCGATGCATCGGTCTACGACGTCATTCTCCACGATGTGCCCATCGAGGATGTCATCGAACCGACCACCCTGCGCAACCTGTTCGTGGTGCCGGCCACCATCGACCTGGCCGGCGCCGAGATCGAGTTGGTCCCCGTATTCAGCCGGGAGTTGCGCCTACGCCGGGCCCTGGAGTCGATCGAAGCCGACTTCGACTTCCTGCTCATCGACTGCCCGCCATCACTGGGCCTGCTGACCGTCAACGCCCTGGCCGCCGCCGGTGAGGTTCTGGTCCCGATCCAGTGCGAGTACTACGCCCTGGAGGGATTGAGCCAGCTGCTCCGCAACGTCAATCTGGTGAAGTCCAATCTCAACAACCGGTTGGAGGTCAGCACGATCGTCCTCACCATGTACGACGCCCGCACCAAGCTGGCCGAGCAGGTGGCCCACGAGGTACGCGAGCACTTCGGGACCCGGGTGTGCCGCAACGTGGTGCCCCGCACCGTCCGGCTGTCGGAAGCTCCATCGTTCGGGCAACCGGTGACCACATTCGATTCCTCCTCGCGCGGCGCCATCGCCTACCGGGAGCTGGCCAAGGAGGTGAGCGGTGGCGCGCCGCAGCGGGTTAGGTAAAGGTCTGGGGGCGCTCATCCCCACCGAGGTGATGGGCGACCGGACTTCGGCCCTGCTCGACATCCCCGTGTCGGCCATCGAACCCAATCAACACCAACCGCGGACGGCCTTCGACGAAGAGTCGCTGATCTCCCTCACCGCCTCCATCCGGGAGGTAGGGCTCCTGCAGCCGGTGCTGGTCCGCGAGATCGGGGAGGGCCGCTACGAGCTGGTCGCCGGTGAGCGGCGCTGGCGGGCCGCCAAGCGGGCCGGCCTGCAGAGCCTGCCCGCCATAGTCCGCACCGTGTCCGATATGGGCCGGGTGGAGCAGGCCCTGGTCGAGAACCTCCACCGTCAGGACCTCAACCCGTTGGAGGAAGCCGGCGCCTATCAGCAGCTGATCGAGGACTTCGGTCTCACCCATGAGCAGCTCTCCACCCGGGTGGGCAAGAGCCGGGCCGCCATCACCAATACGCTGCGTCTGTTCCAGCTACCTCCGGGAGTGCAGAAGATGGTCAGCGACGGGCAGCTGAGCGCAGGTCACGCCCGGGCCCTGCTCAGCACCCCGGACCGGGCCTTCCAGGAGTCCTTGGCCCGGCGGGCGGTAGCCGAGCAGATGTCGGTCCGGGCCGTGGAGGACGCGGTGAAGGAGCGCAATTCGCTGGGCGGCGCGCCGTCCGAGCGGACCGCCCGTCAGTCCAAGCTGCGCCCACCTGGAATCCTCGAGCTGGAGGACCTGCTGTCGTCCCATCTCGACACCCGGGTGAAGGTCGAAGTGGGCAACAAGCGGGGCAAGGTGACCATCGATTTCGCCTCGCTAGAGGACCTCGAGCGGATATACCGGGCCATGACCGAGCCCACAGACGAGAGTTGACCCACCCTCCCGACCGGGCCGAGTAGTCAGTCCCTAACCGGAAGAATCGGAAAAATAAGCGAGGGACCCTCAAGCCGTAGCTAAGGGTCCCTCGGGTCTATCTCTTCCACAGACTGTGTCTAACTCTGTGGATAACTCGGTTAGAGGTAGGGGTGGAGCTCCTGGAGCAGCTGACCCTTACCCTTGGCCCCCACGATCCGCAACTGGGGCTCTCCGTCTTTGAACAGGATCATGGTCGGGATGCTCATGACATCGAAGCGACGGGCCAACTCCAGGTTCTCGTCGATGTTGATCTTGCCGAGCTTCAGTTTGCCGGCCTGCTCGGTAGCGATCTCATCGAGGATGGGGGCAACCATCTTGCAGGGGCCGCACCACTCGGCCCAGAAATCGACCAAGACAGGCTCGCCCGCAGCCTGGATCTCCTCATCGAAGGTTTGATCGGTGAGAGTCAATTCGTGCGCCACTTGGATTCGCCTTCTCCATCTGCCCGGCAGGGACCGTCCCCGGGGTCTATCGGTAGGTTGAACACCGCCCCGGGTCGGGCCATTCCCCTGACTCAGCTCGCCGCCGCTTCCAACCATCGCTCGGCGTCGATGGCGGCCATACACCCGCTGCCCGCCGCCGTAATGGCCTGGCGGTAGGTGTGATCCTGCACGTCGCCGGCCGCGAAGACCCCGTCGATGTTGGTGGCGGTCGAGCCGGGAGCGGTCAAAAGGTAGCCATTGGCGTCCATGTCCAGCCACCCGTCGAACAGCGCCGTGTTAGGGACGTGGCCGATGGCCACGAAGACACCGCCGACGGGGAGGTGCGACTCCTCACCGGTGACCACGTTGCGCAGCTTCAGGCCGTCGACCTTCTGCTCGCCGGTGATATCGGTGACCACGCTGTCCCAGACGAACTTGATCTTGGGGTTCTTGAACGCCCGATCCTGCATGATCTTGCTGGCCCGCAACTCCTTGCGGCGGTGGACCACCGTCACCGTCTCACCGAACTTGGTGAGGAAGGTGGCCTCCTCGAGGGCGGAGTCACCGCCGCCGATCACCGCGATGTCCTGGCCCCGGAAGAAGAAGCCGTCGCAGGTGGCGCAGGTCGACACGCCCCGGCTGAGTAGGCGCTCCTCGGCCGGCAGACCGAGCATCAAGCTGCGGGCTCCGGTCGAGACGATCACCGCCCGGGCCCGGTGCTCCACCGTCTCGCCGGTGGACGGGTCGGGCGCCCACACCCGCAGCGGCGAGCCCGAGAAGTCCACCCTCTCCACTTTGGTGGTGAGGAACTCGGCCCCGAACCGGGCCGCCTGGGCCCTCATGTTGCCCATCAGCTCGGGCCCGGCCAGGCCTTCGATGAAGCCCGGGAAGTTCTCGATGTCGGTGGTCAGCATCAGCTGGCCTCCCGGCTGGTCGCTGGTCGACGACGGCTGACCCTCGATGACCAACGGGGCCAGATTGGCCCGGGCCGTGTAGATGGCCGCGGTCAGGCCCGAGGGCCCGGAACCGATGATCAATACGTCGCGCACGGCAGCTTCACTCATGTCCAAATCTTCCTCTGGGTAGTCCGCTCAGGTGTCCCTGGGACGCCTTCTCCGCCACACGAACGCCCCGGCGCCCAGGAATATTGCCGACGCCGCCGCGTCCACCACCCACACCCGCCGGGCCAGTGGGTGGAACGGGAGGTACACGTCGAGCAGCCGGACCAGCGCGATCACCATCAGGATGCCGATGGCCGCCAGCAGCACTCCCACCACCAAGCCGTACACCACCCCCCGTGCCGCGGTGGCGGCCGGCACGGTGGTCCTGTCCCGGACAGTGCCCACCACTGAGTCGATGCGGGCCGCCACCTCGGCCGGCCAGTCGCTTCCCGAGGGAGTCGGTGACGGTGATGTCATGACGAGAGACTACCCAGCCGGCCGTGACCGCTCGCTCTGGGTGGCCGGCGTCAGCCGGCCACGTCGGTGCGCCTGCTCCGAGCCGCTATCATCCGGGCCCTCGCCTTTCGAGGGCGTAGATTGCCAATCTGTGATCCAAGTCCCGAAGCGGGTACGAAGACGCAGCACGGCGGGCCGTCCGTGGTTTCGCCGGGCCAGAGAGGGGATCCCCCATGTCCAGACCACCTGACGCCGACTCACGTCGGCGCCGCTCAGCACTAGTGATGGCGGCCGGCACGTTCCTGGGCTTGGCCCTGGCCGGCTCGGTAGGAACCGCGACCGCCCACGCCACCACCGTGTCGGCCACCAACGTCCAACCCAACGCGCCGTCGGGCGGCTCGGGAACGACCATCGACCCGCTGCAGTACGGGTGCCAGAACGACCATGCGACCTGCGGGAACAACGGACCCAACCGGGGCGGGATAGGTCAGTCCTACGCCTACCTGAACGGCCAGTACGTGCAGATCCTCTACACCGAGAACTGGTATTGCGACGCCAACGTGTCGTCGGCGGCGACCACCGGATGCGAGGTCGGGGCTCCTCCGTCGTCGCACCCGAGCGCCCAGTCCAGTGGGGGGACCGGCACCTCCCTCGGCAACACCACCCACGGCGACACCCTGTACATCCCGGTACCGCTGTTCGCCGATCCGCCGCCGACGCAGTGCGCGGCCGGGACCGCCACCATGATCTGTATCGACCACCCGAAGACCGTAGATCTGTCTCGTATAGCCGCTGCTCTGCCCGGCTCGCCTTCGCCATCGTCGGTCTCCAACGTGCCCATCCCGGCCCACAACCATGTGATCGCCACCCGCAACAATGCCAATCCGGAGTGGTGGAACGTCGAAGTGGTGGCCACCACCAGTCCATCCACGTTCGCCGGGCTGACCAGCCTGTCGGCGATCAACGCCGCGGTGGCGGCCCACAGTGCCATAGAGGCGCCGACCAACGCGTACCTCTTCTTCCAGGTACTGCCCGGCACCGTACCGGCCTCGGTGGCGACCAACCCGGCCAACCTCAACGCCGACTCGTATCCACCCGGCGCACCCGCTGGACCGGCTCCTTCGGCCACCGCCGCCAACCAGGCCGAGTCGGGCTCGACGTTCAACAACTTGAACTACGACTGCGGCCAGACCGCGCCCAAGTGCGAGAACGTCGGCATCGCCCACGGCTGGGTGTCGGGCTCCCCCGGCGCCGAGGGCCAGGACGTCCAACTGCTCTACACCGAAAGTCAGTTCTGTGACGCATCGGTGGCCAACCCCGGTGCTGCTCCCTGCGAGGTCGGCAAGCCGGCATCGACGGTCCCGCCCGGTGTGGGCGATACCACTGTGCCGACAGCGGCCAACTCGGCGCCGGGAGCATCGGGCGGCAACAGCCAGATCGACCCGCTGTACATCCCCGTACCGCTCGGGTTCACTCCGACCTACACCCAGTGCCCGTCGGTGATCAACTGCATAGACCACCCCATGACGGTGGACCTGTCCAACATCGCGGCCTATCTCCCCGGCCACCCGTCACCGGCTTCGCTGCGCAGCGTGGCGCTGCCGAGCCACGACCACGTGATCCGCACCCGCAACGGTGACCAGCCGGAGTGGTGGAACGTCGAGGTGGTGCCGGTCACTTCGCAGGCCCAGCTCAACGCCATCCAGAACCTTAAGGACCTGACCGCCTCCCAGGAGCAGCCGTTCAACCCCTCCACCAACCCCG
>JAKBAX010000268.1 GCA_021808785.1 Actinomycetes bacterium
GGCCCCACCGGCACGGGGCCCACCGGCACGGGGCCCGCCACCACGCGCGCCGCCATCACGGGCCCGCCATCGTCGCCCAGCCACCGAGCACTACCGTGGGACCCGTCATGGCCATGTCGCACATCCGTTGGAGCGTGCACAACGCGCTGACCGCATGGCAGGCCGGCCCGTTCGCACTCTTGACCGTGGCCGTTCTGGTCGGCGTGGCCTACTGGTACCTGCGGGCCGACTGGCAGCTGGCGACCCGGGGCCGGCGCTGGCCCCGGAACCGGACCGCCTGCTTCGTGGCCGGATTGGTGGCCGTCGATGTGGCGATCCAGTCGCCCGTGGCCACCTTCACCGGCGCCTACTTCGAGGCCCACGTGGTCCAGCACCTGCTGCTAATGGTGGTGGCCCCACCGCTGCTGGCCCTGGGGGCGCCATCGACGCTGCTGCTCCAGACGTCCAGCCGGCGGGTGAAGCGACTCTGGCTCGGCGTGCTGCGTTCCCGGGCCTTCGCCCTGCTCACCTTCCCCTTGACGGTGTGGGCTGTCTACTTCGGGGTGATGTTCGCCTTCTTCTTGAGCTCGCTCATCAACCTGTCCATGACCCACATGTGGCTGATGGACATCATGAACATCGTCTTTTTGTTCGGGGCCACGCTGTACTGGTGGCCCATGGTCGGGCTGGACCCGATCGTGCATTGGCGCATGGGTTACGGCGCCCGCATGGTGAACATCCTCCTGGGCGGTCCGCCCGAGGTGATCCTGGGCCTGGCCATCCTGTCGTCGCACCGGCCCATCGCCAGCATGTACAGCCTGTCGAGCACCCACGCCGGCGGCGGTCTTCTCTGGATCTCGACCGAGGCGGCCACCCTCATCGGCTTCATCCCCATCTTCTGGCAGTGGATCCGCGCCGACGAACGGTCGGCCAAGCGGCTCGATGCCAAGTGGGACAAAGAGACAGCCTCGGTGGCGGCGCCGGTTGCCATGGACGGGACGGGCGACGGCTTCGAGACTCCGGGTGCCCTCCGGCCAGCGGCCACCACTGCCGCGGCCGCCGAAGTGGACACGCCGTGGGAGTCCTACTGGCGCATGCGGACGGGCCGGGTACCGGCCCGGCGCGAGTGGCAACCCAACGCTCCCGGTAGATCGACGCCCACCGCCTGAGCGTCCGGCCCCGGCCGGCGGTAACGCCCACCGCCTGAGCGTCCGGCCCCGGCCGGCGGTAACCTCAGAAGCGGGTCGTGGAAAGCGAGCTCGGAGACGAAACGGCTAGCCGGCGGCAGCCGATTTGCGGGCTTCCCCCTTGGTCGCCTTGGCCCGGACGTCGCGGGCCTTCTTGCGGCGGATCCGGTCATGCTTCCAGCGGACGGTTGAACGTGCTCCTCGACCCATCCCGGTGACGCTACTGCCTAGGCGAGGAACTTGACCACTGCCTCGATGAAACGGAAGTCCTTGGGCGTCCCGAAGTGGTCGGCCCCGGGCAGCGAGACCAACCGGGCGGCCGGCAGGGCCGTCACCAGCCGGTCCGCCGGCCCGGCGAAGTCCCGATCCCCCAGCACCACCAGCACCGGTACCCGCACCTGGGCCAGGTCCTCCTCGCTCAGGCGGTCCTGCGGGCGGCGCATGCAGGCCGCCAGAGCGGCCGGATCGTTGCCCGGGGCCTGAGCGAAACGGGCGAACGCGCCGAGCGACTCGTGACCCTCGACGCCCTCGTCGTCGGGCCCGACGGCCCGGCCCTCCTCGATGGCCAGCGCGGCCTGCTCGCTGACCGAGCCGGAGAAGATGTTGTCCCCCACCCCGCCGATGGCGATGCGGCGGAACCGCTCGGGTGAGCGCGACGCCACCCTCAACAGCAGCTGGCCGCCCATGCTGAAACCGACCGCGTCCACCTGGCCGTCGGGCGGCAGGGCCCGCTCCACTCCCAGGTGCAGATCCCGGTAGGCCTCGGGTTCCACCGGCTTGGGCGCTTCGCCGTGGCCGAGCACGTCCACCCCGATCACCTGGTGGCCCTCCTCCTGGAGGACGTCGACCCAGCCCGGCTCCCTCCAGTTGCGCTCGAATGACGACGCGAAGCCGTGGACCATGAGCACCGGGACGTCGGCCGTCATGGCCCCTCACTCGAGATCATAGGCGCCAAGGCTAACCAAGGTCGATACCCCTAGTACAGGGTGTCCCGTACTCCGGTAGCGTTGGAGCGTGCCCCGCCGAATCGAGATCGAACTGACCAGCGCGCGCCAGGACGGCTCCTGGACCTGGCGCGCCGCGGGGGCGCGCGAACCGAAAGGCGTGCTCGACGGCGGGCTCCTCTACGACGGGGCCAAAGCGGGCGACGTGGTCAAGGCGGAGGCCGAGTTCGAACTGGAGGGGATCGTGATCACCTCGGTGGTCGCCCCCAAGGCCGACTCGAGGTCGCAGGCGCAGACCATCGAGGTGGTCGGCCCCAGCCGGAACGACACCCCCGGTGTGACCACCCAGCTGCTCGGGCGCGGTGACCGCCGTGACCGGCGCCGCGACGGCGACGACGACCGCCGGCGCGATCGGGGGCCGGGCCGGACCGGCGACGGCCGCGGCCGCAGCGACGGGGGCCGAAGCCGCCGGGAGGGCGCGCCGGCTGCCGGAGGCCCGGACCGGGACCGACGACGAGGGGGCGACGACCAGCACCATCCGGGGTCACCCGAGCGCCGCGGTGGCGCGACCCGCGACGGAGCGGCCGGACGCCGGGGAGACGACCAGCACCGCGCCGGGTCACCCGAGCGCCGGGGAGACGACCAGCACCGGGCCGGGTCACCCGAGCGCCGGGGTGGCACCCCCCGCGACGGGCGCGACGGCGCCGGCCCCCGTCCCGGTCGTCCCGAGGGCGACCGGCGGCCCGGGACCCCGAGCCACACGTCGTCGCAGGCCGAGCGGGCCCGGGCCCGGCGACTCAACCCCGGATCGGCGCACCGCCGTTCGGTCATGGAGGCCCTGCCCCCGGAGCAGCAGCCGATCGCCGAGCAACTGCTGCGGGGCGGCATTCCGGCGGTGCGCACCGCTTTGCACCTCGAGCGCGAGAAGGCCGAGACCGAGGGCCGGGCGGCGCCCAACTCGGATGCTCTATTGGCCCTGGCCGAGTCCCTACTGCCCCGGTTGCGAGCCGCCGACTGGCGGGACCGGGCCGAAGCGGCAGCCGCCGCGGTCGACGATATCTCCATGCGGGACCTGCGCTCCGTGGTCGCCGGGGCCGACCTGGCCCGCGACGAGGAGAGCCGGGCGCTGGCCACCAAGCTGCGCGACGCGGTCGACGCCCGGGTGGCCAAGCTGCACTCCGACTGGACCGCCGACATAACCGGACAGCTCGACGCCGGCCGGGTGGTCCGGGCTGTGCGCCTGTCGTCCCGCCCACCCGACGCGGGGGCCCGGCTGGAGCCGGAGCTGGCCCATCGGTTGGCCCAGGCGGCCGGCTCCACCATGGCCCCCGACACGTCGCCGGACCTGTGGGCCTCCATCCTCGAGGCGGTGGCCGAATCGCCCATCCGGCGTTCCGTCACCCCGGCCGGTCTGCCGGAGAACGCGCCGCCCGATCTCAAGCGAGCCGCCCACCAATACTCGGGGAGCATCCCGGCGCTGGCCAAGATGCTCGGCGTGACCATCCCACCGCCGCCGGCCCCGACCCGGCGCCGCCCTCAGGACCGGCCGGGTGGGGCCCGGGGCCCCCGGGGGAACCCGCCCGGAAGCCGCCCCGGGCCGATCTCCGGCACCGAGCTGCCCGGGCCGGCCGACGCCGTCGGGACTCCGGCCCCACCTACCGACGTTCCCGGTGAGGCCGAAGCCATCGAGGTCCCGGAGGGGCCCGAGGAAGAGGTCGGGCCCGAAGCGGTCAGCTGAAGGTCTCGAGTATGCCGTGGTCGTGGAGGAACTCGGCCAGTCCGTCGGCCAGGGCCAGGTCGGCCACCTCCACCAAGGGCACCCACCGAGCCTCTGCCGCGTCGTCACCCGCGACCGGCTCGGCGTCGGACAGCAGGGTGACCCGGAAGTCCATTATCACGTAGTGGTAGTCGGGGCCGATGCGCTCGGCCCAGCCGACCAGCGACTCGCAGACACCGTCGAGCCCGGTCTCCTCGGCCAGCTCCCGGACCACCGCCTCGGCCAGAGTCTCCCCCGCCTCGACCCGCCCGCCGGGCACCGCCCAGGTGCCCTGGGCCGGACCCCGCCCCCGCCGCACCATCAATATGGCCTGCTCGACGACAGCCAGCGCGCCGACGCATATCTCCGGGCGGGCCGCCGCTTCAGCCACGGGGGCGGCCATTGAGCGGACGGTGCATCGTCAGCATCCGGGCCTGCATGCCCTGGCGCTCGAAGAACGATTTGGCCGCCCGGTTGCCGGGCAGGGCCGGCGCGTCCAGGCCGGCCACGCCCCACTCGTCGCAGCGTGCCACGGCCAACGCCAACATGGCACTGGCCACCCCGCTCTGGCGGGCGGTCGGCTCGACGTAGATGAGCTCGAGCTGGCCGAGCGGCTCCCGCCGGTCACGCTCGGCCCGCAGGGACGCCAAGCCGACCGGGAGCCCGTCGGCCAGACCCAGCACCAGTAAGCGGGGCCCGTCGGGATTGTGCAGGGCCCGGTGCAGGAACTGGGCCAGGTCCTCCCGCCACAGGCTCCCGGCCAGAGACCAGCCACCGCGCTGGCCATCCAACTCGGCTACCGCCTGTGTCCAGAGACGCTCCAGGTCTTCGAGGTCCGCGTCACGGGCCGGGCGAGCGCGCTCCACCGACCGGTCCGTACTACCGACCCCGGAGCTGGTCGACCCGGTTGAGGATGGTCCGCCGGCCACGATGGGCGTCCTCGTAGGCCCGCACCGCATCGAGCTCGCCGGCGCTCAGCCCGGCCAACCGCTGGACGACCTGGGAGGCAGAGAGCGAGTCATAGCCCGGGATGGCCAGCCTGGCGGCATCGGGGGCCGGCCCCGGCGACCCCGACGGCGGTTGCGGTGTAGTCCCCGGCCCCTCCAGGGGGCCACCCGGGCGCGGAGCAGGTGCCGCTGCGGGGCTTCGGGTACCCGCGGTCGCCGCCGCGACGGGCACGGTCGCGGTGGCCATGCGGTCGTCGGAGCCCCCGGGGGCGGCCGGCTCGGGCTTCGTCACCGTGGAGGTGCCGGCCGGCGCGGCCGGCGGCCCGGCGAAGCGCTGCTCGACGGTCCGGCGGCCCTGCTGGAGCGCGAACTGGCCGACCACTCGGGCCATGGTGAGGTGGCGGCCGACCCGGCTCCGGCCCTTCTCGGCCAGCTTGGGCAGCTCCTCGGCGGCCGTGACGGCCAAGCCGACGGGCACGTAGACGAGCAGGTCCAGGGCCACGTCCAGGGGCTTGGAGGCTTCCTGGGTCACCCGAGGATCCTAGACACAGTCCCGGCACAACTGGGCCTGGGGGTCGGCCAGCTGGCTCGGGTGCTTGACCAAGAAGCACGATTGGCAGACGAACTCTCCGGGCTGCTTGGGCAACACCCGCAACGGGCTTTCGCTGCGATCGTCGCCGTCCACCACGTCTTCGTCATCGTCTTCCTCGTCGTCGTCGTCGTTGACGACGAGCCTCTCTTTCAATATGACGTCGAGACTGGCCTCCACGTCGTCGGAGTCCTCGTCGTCGTCGTCGTCGTCGTCTTCGTCTTCGTCGCTGCGGGCCTTGAGCGCGACCGCGGCCCCGTCGTCGGAGTCCTCGTCGTCGTCGACGGCGGCATCGTCGCCACCGGCGCTGTCATCGTCGTCGTCGATGTCGTCGATCTCGTCGTCGAGGTCGTCCAGTTCCTCCTCGTCGAGGTCCTCGGGCATCTCCTCGGACTCTTCGAGGGCGTCCTCGTCCACATCTTCTTTAGCCATAGGGCGGTCCTTAGAAAGTGCTGTGCCAGTCACCCGCGACAGCTGTCCGGCATCGTCGGCGCGGGATACTAGACGCCGGGATCCCTTACCCGGGTCACGTCCCAACCATCGAGGCGGCCCATCTATTCCTGGTGGTGTGCAGGATGGCCTGGGGAACCTTTGGGGCCGCTCGTTGCTCGTTCGGCCCCGCGGGGGCCGATCAGGTGCAACGCCCGTTGTCTACTTGGTTCCGCCAGGCCACCCTGGCTGCGCCCGCAGCGGGGCAGGCGCGTCCTTGCGTCTTACAAACTTGCGGACCGGCCGGGCCGAGTCAAGGGGTAAAGCGCCCATTTCGAGGCCCCCCGCCACGAGATTCAGTCGAATCGGGGGATCAGGGCCTGCACGTCGAGCTAAGAGGT
>JAKBAX010000269.1 GCA_021808785.1 Actinomycetes bacterium
CCCGGAGTCGCTGCCCGCGGCTCTGGCCGGAGGGCGAGTTCGCTCGGGGAAGTGCGAACGGACCCACCGGTCACCCCGGGCGGCGACGCTTCAATCCGGCGCCGGCCTGTCGGCCCACCCCGGTGCCTCGGCCCGCCCGGCACCTCCCGGGCCCCCGCCGGTCAGGCGGAGGGTCCCACCGCCCACGTAGGGTGAGCCCGTGACCGGTTCTGTCGAGCGTGGGCTGCTGCTGATCGGCGGCGGCCGGATGGGGGAGGCGTTGGCGTCGGGCCTCCGCCGGCACGGCCGGGGTGGCGAGATCGTGGTGGTCGAGGCCCTGGCCGCCCGCCGGGCCGAGCTGGGCCGGGCCGGGCTGGCGGTGACGGCTTCGGTCGAGGAGGGGCTCGCGATGTTGGCCGGCCCGCCGGGCCCGCCGGTGGCCCAGATCGGTGCGGTAATCGCGGTCAAGCCCCACGACGTGCAGGCGGTGGCCCGGGACCTGGTCGGCGGCGCCGGTCGCGGCGGTCCCGAAGGGGGGCTGGAGCTGACCCGGGTCTTGTCCATCGCGGCCGGCATCACGCTCGGGGACCTCGATGCCTGGCTGGACCCGGTGCCGGTCCTGCGGGCCATGCCCAACACGCCGGCCCTGGTCGGGGCGGCCGCCTCCGCAGTGGCCGCCGGCCGGCGGGCCGGCCCCGCCGATGTCGAGTGGGCCAAGGAGGTGCTGGCCGCAGTGGGCACCGTCGTGGAGCTGCCCGAGGCGGCCCTCGACGCGGTCACCGGGCTGTCCGGTTCGGGCCCGGCCTACGTGTTCATGTTGGCCGAGGCTCTCATCGACGCCGGGGTCCTGGCCGGGCTGGCCCGGCCGGTGGCCCGCGACCTGGCGGTGCAGACCCTGCTCGGCTCGGCCCGCCTGCTCGCCGAAACGGGCGAAGAGCCGGCCTCGCTCCGGGCCGCGGTCACCTCACCGGGTGGCACCACGGCTGCCGGCCTGCGGGCCCTGGAGGTCGCCGGCCTGCGCGCCGCCGTGCTCGACGCCGTGATGGCCGCGACGGAGCGGGCGCGGGAGCTCGGGCGCCACTGAGAAGCGGTCGTGGAACCTGGCGTGGAACCTGGTGACGAGGCGACCGGCCGCCGGCACCTCTCCACGCTCCATTTTTTACGCCAGCTTCTGAGCAGAGGACCGGACGCCAAGCGCACCAGCGGGCGCGCCCCTTGGCGGGGGGCGCCCCTTGGCGTACTCTCTTCTGACGGAGAAGGGTGGTGCTGCGCGTGCCGAGAATCGAGTCCGAGTCCAGCTTCGTCACCGTTGCGGAGGTGGCCCGCCAGCTGCGGGTGTCCAACATGACCGTGTACCGGCTCATCCAGGCCGGTCAGCTGCCCGCCGTCCGGGTCGGTCGGTCCTATCGCATCCGGGAGGCGGACGTCGATCGCTATCTCGCCGATCAGTACACGCAGGCCGGCTGACCAGCGCCTCCTCGGACCGGCCCGACCAGGACCGCCCTGATCCGAACCTCCGGGGCCGGGCTGCGGGGGCCACCTTCGCCGGCCGGGACCTCTTCGCCCCCGCCGCCGGGTCGACACGGGTCGCGGCCCGGGGTTCACCGCCGGGGTGGTCAGCTCCTACGGCGACATCGGCCCCGACCCCTTCGCCCTGGTCGTGGACCCCTGCGGGTTCCTGGCGATCTGCAGCGACGGCCGGCCGGCTGCGCCCTCGTTGGGGCTACGGCCGGGCCTGACCATCCGGCTGAGCCGGGAGAGAGCCACCCCCGGGTAAAATCGCTCATGGCCGCCGGGCGCCGGATTCCCGAAGCCACCGTTTCGCGGCTGCCGCTGTACCTGCGCGTGCTCGGTGAGGCCAACGGCCACATCGACACCATCTCCTCCGAGACCCTGGCCCACCGTGCCGGTGTCAACGCGGCCCAGGTGCGCAAGGATCTCTCGTACCTCGGTTCCTACGGCACCCGCGGGGTGGGCTACGACGTCCCCTACCTGATCCGCCAGATCAATCGCCGCCTGGGTCTCGACGGCGACCGGAGGGTCGCCATAGTGGGAGCTGGCAATCTGGGCCAGGCCCTGGCCAGCTACGGCGGGTTCCCGGCCCGCGGCTTCCACGTGGTGGCCGCCTTCGATGCCGACCCGGCCAAGGTGGGCCAGACGGTGGGCACGACCCGGGTGGAGCCGGTGGCGGCCATGGCCGAGGTGCTCCGGGAGAGAGGGGCGGACATCGCGGTGATCACCACCCCTGCGCCGGCCGCCCAGGCGGTGGCCGACACTCTGGTCGAAGCCGGCATCCGGTCCATCCTCAACTTCGCCCCGACGACGGTGGTAGTCCCCGACCATGTGGCCCTCCGGCAGGTGGACCTGGGCATCGAGTTGCAGATCCTGAGCTTCTACCAGCAGACCATCGTCACCTCGGTGGCGGGGCTCTGACATGCCGGTTCCCGATGCCATCTACCCGGTGGGCCTGGTCGTGGCCGGCCGCCGCTGCGTGGTCGTGGGCGGTGGATCGGTTGCGGCCCGCAAAGTGGCCGGCCTGGTGCAGGCCGGGGCTGATGTGCTGGTCGTGGCTCGGGAGATCTGCGAGGAGATCCGGCTCCTGCCGGTGCATCTGGCCGAGCGCCCCTACCAGTCAGGTGACCTGGACCTGGCCTGGTTGGTCATCAGTGCCACTGACGACCCCGCGGTCAATCGTCGGGTCCACGCCGATGGAGCTGCCGCCCGGGTCTGGGTCAATGCGGCCGACGACCCCGAAGCCTGCTCGTTCACCCTCCCGGCCGTGTTGCGGCGGGGTCCGGTCACCGTCGCGGTGGCGACCGGGGGCCACAGCCCGGCGCTGGCCGGGTGGCTGCGCGACCAGGTGGCCGACCAGCTGGGTCCCGAAATCGGCCGCCTGGCCGAGTTGCTGTCGGAGGCCCGGGATGAACTTCAGGCCGCCGGACGTTCCACCGAAGGCGTCGACTGGCGCCGGGCACTGGATTCGGACATGCTCGAACTGATTCGTACGGGCCGGATGGCCCAGGCAAGGGAGCGCCTGCAGGGGTGTCTGTAGTTGTAGTTGGACTCAACCACCGCACCGTCCCGCTGCCGGTCCTCGAGACCATGGCGGTGCCCGAGGCGCGCCTGCCCAAGGCGCTGCACGCGCTGATGGCGAGCGAGCATCTCAGCGAGGTGGTGCTGGTCTCCACCTGCCAGCGGACCGAGGTCTACGCGGTGGTCCGCCGCTACCACGCGGCGGTGGCCGACATACGGAACTTCATGGCCGGTTGGAGCGGTCGACCTCCCGAGGCCTTCTCGCCCCATCTGTACGAGTACCACGAGGAGACGGCGGTGGCCCACCTGTTCAAGGTGGCGGCCGGACTCGACTCGGCGGTGCTCGGCGAGGGGGAGATCCTGGGCCAGCTGGGAGACGCCTGGGACGGGGCCCGGGCCGAGGCGGCGGCCGGACCGGTCCTGTCCATCCTGTTCCGCCACGCCGCGGAGGTGGGCAAACGGGTGCGCTCCGAGACGGCTATCGCCCGGGGTACGACCTCCCTGTCCCAGGCCGCGGTGGCCATGGCCCGGGCCGAGCTCGGCACCCTGGCCGGCCGCACCACCTTGGTCATGGGGGCGGGTGAGATGGGCGAGGCAATGGCCCAAGCTCTGGCCGGCAACCTGGGTGAGGGCCGCCTCCTGGTCGCCAACCGCACTGCGAGCCGGGCCGAGGAGCTGGCCGCTCGCTGCGGCGGCCGGGCCATCGCCTGGTCGGAGTTGGTCCGCGGCATCGAGGAGGCGGACGTGGTGCTGGCCTCGACCGGGGCCCAGGAGATCCTCCTGGAATCGGCGCTGGTCGAGTCGGTCATGGCGTCGCGCCCGGGGCGCCCGCTGCTCATCGTCGACATCGCGGTGCCGAGGGACGTCGATCCGGCGGTCGGGCTGGTGCCCGGGGTGCGCCTGCACGACATGGACGACCTCTCGACGTTCGCCGGCCGGGGTGTCGAGGCGCGCCGCCAAGAGGTACCCAAGGCCGAGGCCATCGTGGCCGCCGAGGTTCGCCGGCACGCCGATCTGGCCGCCGAACGCCAGGTCGCCCCCTTGGTCGCCGCTCTGCACGAGCGGGCCGAGGGCGTGCGCCACGGTGAGTTGGAGCGGTTCGCCCGCCGACTGGCCTCCCTCGACGAGACCCAGGCCCGGGCCGTGGAAGCGCTGACCCGGGGCATCGTGGCCAAGCTGCTGCACGACCCGACCGTTGCACTCAAGGCGTCGGCCGGTAGCCCCACCGGCGACCAGCTGGCGCTGGCCCTGCGGCAGCTGTTCGACATCTGACTTGCCCCTACGTCTGGCGACCCGGGGCAGCCCGCTCGCCCTCTGGCAAGCCCGTTTCGTAGCCGCCCTGCTGGCCGGTCCTACCGAGCTGGTAGTGGTCGACACGAGCGGCGATCGGACCCAGGACCGGCCGGTGTGGGAGATGGGCGGCCAGGGGGTGTTCGTCAAGGAGGTGCAGGCGGCGGTGCTCGACGGCCGGGCCGACGCCGCCGTGCACTCGGCCAAGGATCTCCCCTCGCAGACCGCCCCGGGCCTGGTCATCGGTGCCGTTCCCGAGCGGGCCGACGCCCGCGACGTGTTGGTCGGCGCCAGGCTGGACGAGCTGGTGCCGGGCGCTCCCATCGCCACCGGTTCGGTGCGGCGGCGGGCTCAGCTGGCCTGGATCCGACCGGACCTGACCTTCACCAGTCTGCGGGGCAACATCGCCACCCGCCTCGACCGGGTGCCCCACGGCGGGGCCATCGTCATGGCTGCCGCCGCCCTGCAGCGTCTGGAGCTGCGGCCGGAGCGGTCCGAGGTGCTCGAGCCGCACGTGATGTTGCCGCAGGTGGGCCAGGGCGCCATCGCGGTCGAGTGTCGGGAGGACGACGAGTCGGTGCGGGCCCAGCTGATCGCCGCCGACCACGCCTCGACCCGGGCTTGTGTGGACGCCGAGCGGGCCTTCCTCGGCCGGCTGGGCGGCGGGTGTGACCTGCCGGTCGGCGCGCTGGCGGTGATCGATGCCGCCGGCGGGCCGGCCCCCCTGCACGTGGAGGCCCTGCTGGCCTCCCTGGACGGGCGGATCCTCTTGCGGTCGGGAGCCGACGGTGCCGTCGCCGACGGTCCGGAGCTAGGGGCCGCGCTGGCCGCCGATCTTCTTGCGGCCGGCGGGCGGGACCTGCTCGACGATGCCGGCACGAGGCCGGCGTGACCGGCGATCGGCCCCTCGTCGGGGCGAGGCCGGCGTGACCGGCGATCGGCCCCTCGTCGGGGCGAGGGCGACGTGACGGTCTACCTGGTCGGCGCCGGGCCGGGCGATCCAGGCCTGTTGACCGTCCGGGGGGCGGAGGTGCTGGCCCGGGCCGACGTGGTGGTGCACGACCGACTGGCGGACGCCCGCCTGCTTGCCCTGGCCCCGTCCGGGGCCCGCTTTCACGACGTGGGCAAGGCGCCCGGTGGCCCGGTGCGCCAGGAGGCGATAAACGAGATCCTGGTCCACCTGGGCCGCGCCGGTGGCACCGTCGTACGCCTCAAGGGCGGCGACCCCTTCGTCTTCGGGCGGGGCGGGGAGGAGGCCCTGGCCCTGGCCGAGGCCGGCATCGGCTACGAAGTGGTGCCCGGCGTCACCTCGGCCATCGCGGTGCCGGCCTACGCCGGCGTGCCGGTGACCCACCGGGGCCGGGCCACCTCGTTCACCGTCGTGACCGGTCACAGTCGTCACGCGGTGGACCGCGAGACCAACTGGGAGGCTCTCGCCCAGGCCGGCGGCACCATCGTCGTCTTGATGGGAGTGGCCCACCGGGCCGAGATCGCCGAGCGGCTGATGGCCGGCGGCCTGGACCCGGCGACGCCGGTGGCGGCCGTCCACTGGGGGACCCGCCCGGAGCAGACGACGGCACGGGTCCGCCTGGACCGGCTCGGCGCCACCCCGCTGGAGCCACCGGTCACCATCGTGATCGGCCAGGTGGCCGGCCTGGACCTGGCCTGGTTCGAGTCCAAGCCGCTGTTCGGGTGCCGGGTCGTGGTCACCCGGGCTCGTGAGTCGGCCTCCACCCTCTCACAGCTGCTGGCCGATCAGGGGGCCCGGGTGCTCGAGATCCCGACCATTCGGATCGACCCGCCGGCCGACGGCGGGCGCGGGCTGGACCGGGCCGCCGCCGACCTGGTCGTCGGGCGCTACGAGTGGGTCGTGTTCACTTCCGCCCATGCGGTGGAGGCCCTGCTCACCCG
>JAKBAX010000270.1 GCA_021808785.1 Actinomycetes bacterium
ACGCCCTCGATTTCGATGCCACCGGCCACGAGGACACCGTCGCCGCCCTGCGCCCGCCATTACCCCCCGATCGGGGCGGCTGGAAGGAGCCATTTCCGCTGATGATCGGGGGACGGGCCTTGCTGGCCCGCCTGCTCGTCGCTCTCGGGGAGACCGATGCCCGGCTGATCCGGGAGACCGAGCTGACCTCGCTCGTCGTCGAGGACGGGCGGGTCGTCGGCGCGGTGTGCGCCGGGCCGGGCGGCCAGCTCACCGTTCGGGCCGGGCGCGGGGTGCTCCTGGCCGCCGGCGGCTTCGAGCGCAACGCCGAGCGGCGCCACCGCGACCAGGCCCCACTCGGCAGCGACTGGACCCTCGGGGCGCCGGGTGGGACCGGCGCGGCACTGGAGGCGGCCGAGCGGGCCGGCGCCGATACCGGGCTGCTGGAGGAGTGTTGGTGGGCGCCCGGGCTGATGCTGCCCGACGGCACCGCCTCGTTCCGGCTGTTCGAGCGGGGCAAGCCCGGCTCCATCATGGTCAACGGGGCCGGCGTCCGCTTCGCCAACGAGACCTGGCCCTACGACCGGTTGGGCCGGGCCATGGTCGAGGGCCACGCCGCGGGCGTGTCGCACATACCGTGCTGGTTCGTGGCCGACCAGGACCACGTCGACCGGTACGGCTTCGCCGCCGCCCGGCCGGGCCGCGAGGTGGGTGCGGAGTGGTTCGACCGGGAGGTGGTGGTCAAGGCCGATTCCCTGGCCGGCCTGGCCGAGCGGATCGGGGTCCCATCCGGCGCGCTGGAGACCACCGTGGAGGAGTGGAACGCGGCCGCGGCGGACGGCAAGGACCCCCTTTTCGGGCGGGGGGAGCTGGCGTTCGACCGGTTCTTCGGGGACCCGGCGGTCGAGCCCAACCCGTGCGTCGGTCCCTTGAGCAGAGGTCCCTACTGGGGGTGGAAGGTCTTGCCGGCCGACCTCGGCACCAAGGGCGGGGTGCGCTGCGATACCCGGGCCCGGGCCCTGCGCCCGGGCGGATCGGTCCTGCCCGGCCTCTACGCCGCCGGCAACACCATGGCGTCGTGGACCAACCACTCTTACCCGGGACCGGGGTCGCCGATCGGCTCCTGCGTGGTCTTCGCGGCGCTGGCGGCGCGCCACATGATCGGCCCCGACCCGGCGGGTCCCGGCGGGACCAGCTAGCTCACCGGTCGCCCGGCCGACCGGTACCCTTCTGGGTCATGTGCGGCATCGTCGCGGTCCTGGCCCAGCCCTCCGCCCGCGCCGCGGCCGACCCGGCCGAGGTGATGGACGAGCTGCAGGCCGCCACCTCGGCCGTCTCCGGGCCGCCCCAGGATCTGGTTCGCGGGGGGCCCGAGCCGCTGGGGGCGGCGGCCGCCGCGGTGCGCCGGATCGAGCAAGGGCTCCGGGGGCCCGCCGGCCTGCGAACCATGCTGACCGGCCCCGACACCCTGGACCGGCTGGAGCAGGCGGGGCGGGCCGGGTGGGAGGCGGTGGGCCGGATCGAGGCCGCCCTGGACGCCGTCGCGGTGGATCTGGCGCCGGCCGCCCAGGAGGCGGTCAGCTCGGCCCTCGTGCGCCTCAAGGATGCCTGGTGGGCCCTGTCGCGCGACCGGTTGCAGGCCGGCCGGCGGGTGCAGGCGTTGATCGGGGACAGGGCGGTCGTGGCGGGGACCAACCTGGACGGCTGGTGGGCGGTCCAGGTGGCCCTCGCTTCCCTGGACCGGCTCGAAGTGCGCGGTCGCGACTCGGCCGGCGTCCACGTCATGGTCTCGGGCCACACCTCGGCCCTCGACGGCGAGGAGCTGGCCGGGCGGAGCGGGGACCCCCTTTTTCCGGGAGGATCCATCCGGCTGGCCGAGGGCACGGTCAACTTCGTGTACAAGGCGGCGGCCGAGATCGGCGAGCTCGGGGACAACGTCCGCAGCCTCTCGGCAGCCATCCGCGGCGATGCCCTCCTGGCCCGGGTGATCGAGGACCCGGCCGCTCGGGTGACCGTCGTCGCCCACACCCGTTGGGCCAGCGTCGGGATCATCTCCGAGCCCAACGCCCACCCGGTCAACTCCGAGGAGATGGACCGGTCGGGGCCCTACGCCGCGGCCGCCCTCAACGGCGACGTGGACAATCACGCCGAGCTGCGCCAGGCCGACGGACTGGACTTCCCCCCCGAGGTGACCACCGACGCCAAGGTCATCCCGGCCCTGCTGGCCCGACGGATGTCAGAAGGGCACGGGGCCACCGACGCCTTTCTCTCCACGGTCAGCCGCTTCGACGGCTCGGTGGCCATCGCCGCCTCCGTCGCATCGGAGCCCGACCGCCTGCTGTTGGCCCTGTGCGGGTCCGGGCAGTCGCTCTACATCGGCCTGGCCGGGGACGCCTATGTCGTGGCCAGTGAGCCCTACGGGCTGGTCGAGGAGACCGACCGCTACGTCCGCATGGACGGCGAGGTCACCCAGGGCGAGGTCGTGGTGCTCGACCGGGCCGGAGCCGGCACCCTCGGGGGCATCACCCGTCGGCGCTACAACGGTTCTCCGCATCCGGTCACCGAGACCGACGTGGTCACGGCCGAGATCACCACCCGCGATGTGGACCGGCGGGGCTTCGACCACTTCTTGCTGAAGGAGATCACCGAGGCCCCCGACTCGTTCCGCAAGACCCTGCGGGGTCGCATCCAGGCCGGGCCGGACGGTCGGCTGGCCGCCCGGCTGGGCGAGGAGACCATCCCGTTCGGCCTGGCCGAGGCCCTGGCCGACGGCCGAATACGCCGGGTGATCGCCATCGGTCAGGGCACGGCCGCGGTGGCCGGCCAGGCCCTGGCCGCCGCGGTGCGCCAGTCCGTGACCGGGTTCGTGGTCCACGCCATGCCGGCGACGGAGCTGTCGGGGTTCGGCCTGAGCGACGACATGAGCGACACCCTCGTCGTAGCCATCAGCCAATCTGGCACTACTACTGACACAAATCGGACGGTGGACCTGGTGCGCACCAGAGGCGCCCACGTGATCGCCGTGGTCAACCGGCGCAACAGCGACCTGGCGGCCAAGGCCCACGGGGTGCTGCACACCTCCGACGGGCGCGACGTGGAGATGAGCGTGGCGTCGACCAAGGCCTTCTACGCCCAGGTGGCGGCGGGTTGGTTGCTGGCCGCCGGGCTGGCCGAACGGGCCACCGGCCGGCAGGCTCTGCGCCCCGAGGAGACGGCCGATCGCCTGGCCGCCCTGCGGGACCTACCGGGGGCAATGGAGCGGGTGCTGGCCTGTCGCGAGGACATCGGGCACATCGCGGCGTCGGTGGCCCCGGCCCGACGCTACTGGGCGGTGGTGGGCAGCGGCCCCGACCGCATCGCCGCGTCGGAAGTGCGCATCAAGCTCTCGGAGCTCTGCTACCGCTCGATCTCCTCGGACAACACCGAGGACAAGAAGCACATAGACCTCTCCTGCGAGCCGCTCATCTTGGTGTGCGCGGCCGGTCTGCGCGGCCCCAACGCCGACGACGTGGCCAAGGAGGTGGCCATCTACCGGGCCCACAAGGCGGCCCCCGTGGTGATCGCCGCCGAGGGTGAGGAGGATCGTTTTCGGGCCTCGGCCCGGGATCTGGTCACGGTGCCGGCCACCGATGTCAACCTGGCCTTCGTGCTGTCCGCCATGGTCGGGCACCTCTTCGGCTACGAAGCCGCTCTTTCGATCGATGCCCAGGCCCGCACGCTGCGCGCCGTACGGGCGGTGCTGGAGGGCGCCGCCGGCCAGGATCCGGACCGGGTGATGGCCCGGATGGGCCCGCCGCTGTCGGCCGCGGCCGCCCCGTTCCTGGACGGGCTGCGCGACGGCAGCTACAACGGCAACCTGGAAGCGTCGAGCGCGGTTCGGGTGACCTCGCTGCTGCGCTACGCCACGGGCGCGCTGCCGCTCGAGGTGTACGAGTCCGAGACGGGCAAGATCGGCACTCCGGAGGCCCTTTTGTCCGACCTGCTCGACGCGCTGAGCACGGCCATCGACGAGCTGACCCGGCCCATCGACGCCATCAAGCACCAGGCCAAGACGGTCACCGTCGGCATATCCCGCAGCGAAGATGCCCTGTACGGCATCCCGCTGGTCAAGGCCACGCTGGCGGCCGGAGCCCCGCCCGACACCCTCGGCTACCGGGCCCTGCGCACCCTCGGTGCCCTCGACGAGGCGGTGGAGGAGGTCCTCGGCTACACCCGGTACCGGATCGACTGGGCCCTCCCCGAGCCGACCGCGACGGTCATCGATCAAGGCGGGGTGGCCCGCAACCTGCGGTCGCGCACCGAGCGCGACCCCCGCCTGCTCGGCAGCAAGCACCGGGCTGCCGAGGAACGGGAGGTGACAGTGGTTCGCGGGGCCAGCGACGGCCGCACCGTCATCTTGGTGCCGGAGGCCAAGGGCCAGCAGGTCATCGGCATGACCCTCCTGCAGGTCCGCTTCTCCGACCGCCTGCCGTCCGAGCGGGCCGCCGCGGTGCTCTCGGGGTACCGAACCCGGTACAACGCCCTCTCCGACGCGGTGACCGAGACGGAGCCGACCTTCGACGTCAGCCGGCTGGGAGACGAGCCGATCACCGACCTGCTCACCGAGCCGGTCTATGAGCTGGCCCGCCGCTGGAGGCGCTCCTCCCGGTGACCGGTCGGATCCTGGGCCTCGGAGTGGACGTGGTCGACATTCCCCGCTTCCGCCAGGTCCTGGAACGCCGGCCGGGCATGGCCGAGCGGCTGTTCTCGGTCGGCGAGTTGGGGTACGCGGCGTCCCTGGCCAATCCGGCCCCCAGCCTGGCCGGCCGTTTTGCGGTCAAGGAGGCCGTCATGAAGGCCCTCGGGGTAGGACTGGGTGCAGTGGACTGGACCGACATCTCCGTGCACCGCCTCGACGGTGGCGCCCCCGAACTGCACGTCGGCGGGCGGGCCGCCGGGCTGGCCGAGAGGAAAGGGGTGGGATCGTGGCTGGTGTCGATCTCCCACACCGACACGATCGCCTCGGCGACGGTGCTGGCCCTGTCGTGATCCCGGTACTCACGCCGGAGGAGATGGGCGAGGTGGACCGGTCCGCCTCCGAGCCGGTCGAGGTGCTGGTCGAGCGGGCCGGTTTCGCGGTGGCGGCGGCGGCCCGGGATCTCATGGGCGGCACCTACGGCCGGCGGGTCCTGGTGGTGGCCGGCCCGGGCAACAACGGGGCCGACGGCCGGGTCGCGGCCGACCGGCTGCGCACATGGGGGGCCAAGGTCACGGTGGTCGACGCCCGCAGCATCGGGGGCGGGGATCGCCTGGGGTTCGCCGACCTGGTGGTCGACGCGGCCTACGGGACCGGCCTGAAGCGGGCCTACCGGCCACCCGATCCCGGCCGCGCCCCGGTGCTGGCCGTGGACATCCCCTCCGGCCTGTCCGGGCTGACCGGTACGGGCACGTCCCTGACTGCCCGCAAGACCGTGACCTTCGCCGGTTACAAGCCGGGCCTGCTGCTCGGCGAGGGGCCCGTGGCGTGTGGCCGGGTGGCGTTGGCCGGGATCGGCCTGGACCGGCTGGCCGCGGCCCGGGCGTCGATGTGGCTGATCGAGGACGACGACATGGCGATGGTGCCGACCCGGCGGCGCGACGGCCACAAATGGCAGACCGCGGTGCTGGTGGTCGGAGGGTCGAGCGCCATGAACGGGGCCCCGTTGATGGTGGCCCACGGCGCCATGCGGGCCGGGGCCGGCTACGCCCTGGTGGCGGTGCCCGGAGGGCCCGAGGGGGGTGGGCTGCCACCGGGTGAGCAGGTGGGCGTCGAGCTGCCCGCCGGGGACTGGGTGCCGGCCGCGGCCCGGGCCGCCGGTCGGGTCAGGGCGCTGGCGGTCGGTCCTGGGCTGGGCGCCGGGGCCCGGTCCGCCGACGGGGCCACCGGCCCCGACGCCCCGGTGGGCCGCCTGCTGCGGGCCACCGAGGTCCCCGCCGTGGTGGACGCCGACGGGATCACGGCCCTCGGTGACGTGGCCGGGGTGCGGGCGGTGACCTCCGGACGAGCCGGGCCGGTCGTACTGACTCCGCACGAGGGGGAGTACGCCAAGCTGACCGGCCACAAGCCGGCGGAGGACCGCATCACCGATGTGCGCGACACCGCCCGCCAGACTGGTGCGGTGGTGCTGCTCAAGGGGTCGACGACTGTGGTGGCCGGGCCCGACGGCCAGGTGCGCATGGCCGCCGCGCAC
>JAKBAX010000017.1 GCA_021808785.1 Actinomycetes bacterium
CGCGCCGGCCTCACGGCCCAGTGGGGGACGCCGGAGCCGAGCGGCTCGGCTGTCCAGACGCACCCCTACTGCGGGTGCTGGATTCGGTCGCGCACCATGGCGTTACGGTCGAGCGCCGCATGATGATGGGGAGCCCGGCGGCGGCGCTGATCGAGGCCGCCGGCCCGGCTCGGATGCTGGTGGTCGGGGCGCGGGGGATAGGGCGGGCCCACGAGCTGGTGTCCGGATCCGTGAGTCACGCCTGCACCCATCGAGCTCAGGTTCCGGTAGTGGTCGTGCGGCCGGACCGCTGACCGACGGCCTCACGACCTGAGGCCGAGCTCGCCCGTCGGCCGGTCCCCCGGCGGCTGCTCCGGGGCGTTGGCGTCGCCGTCGAGGCTGAGCCCGTGAGGATCCTCGCCGCCCCCGCCCCGCCGGTACCAGTCCCGCCAGACCAGGCGGTACAGGGGGATGACCCGGGGGATGTCCCGGACACCGGGGATGAAAGGCACCGCCAGGAGCAGGATGGTCGCCCCGCCGGTCAGGTACACCGCCATCAGGTCCACGTTGGTCGAGTTCTTGAACGGCCGAACCTGGTACCAGAGGGTGTAGAGCCACAGCCACGGCTGGCCGGGGTAGCTACCGGTCTCGTTCATCACCCCCCACTGGGAACCGGTGAGGTGTTGGTCATGGGCCAGATTCGAGTAGTAGCTGCCGTCTTCCAGGAACAGCAAGGGCTTCGTGAAGTTGGTGCCGTAGAAGGGGTGCTGGGCCAGGAGGTCGGCATCGAGGGCGCCGGAACGGGCCAGTGTCAACTCGGTGGAGAGCATCTCGGGAACGGGCCCGTAGTCACCGGCGGGGAGCACGGGGTTGCCATGGACGAAGGACACCTTGGGTAGGGCATTGGCGTAGTTCGTGGTCCAGGTGTCCTGCTGCTTGGCCGGCGCCGACTGATAGCTGTTGAGCGCGGCGGCCACCGGGGGGTCGGTCGGCGCGATCTTGGACAGAGGGTTCAAGACGAACGCCGAAGCGGCATCGATCGGCTGGAGAACCCCGGTCAGGACCTGCCACGAGATGCCGAGCCGCTGGACCGAGCCGCTCTGATGGTTGTAGGGCGGACCGTAGTTGGCCGTCTCACTGGTGCCCGCCAGCTCACTGGCCGCGGTCCCGATGAAGTCGGCCGGTGCCACCTGAGCCCAGCTCTGCACCGTCACAGGCGGTTCGTCCGGGGACGACAGGAAACCGGCCAGGGCGATGACCAGCACCGCCACTATGGCGACGGCCGCGGTCGCCTCCTTGACTATGTCGTAGCGACGCGTCGGCCCCCGCCATGCGGCCCGCTCTTCAGCGGCAGCCGCCCGTCGTTCCGCCCTGGACCGAAGGCGCCTTTCCGGAAGGGGGTGCGACACGCCGCGCATCCGGACCAGCAGGACGTGGGCACCGACGAGGGCTATCAGCACGATCGGCAGTAGCACCACGTGCCACAGGAGCATCTGCCCGACGTTCATCAGGTTGAAGAACCCACCGACGCCAGCGGCGTTCATGGAGTCCTTGCCATTGGTCGCGATCCACTGCGAGTCGAAGTTCTGCTGTGACAGGTAGCCGGTGAAACACTCGAGCACCGATGCCATGAAGGCGATCACTCCGGTGATCCAGGTCAGGGCCCTTCGGCCTCTCCACGCGGCCATCCAGAACTTCCCCCACAGGTGAATGACCATGAGGGCCATGAACAGCTCGACGCTCCAGAGGTGAAGGCTGTTGAAGAAGTGACCGACCGGGTTGGTGTGCCACCAATCCGTCCCGCCGATGGCGATGGTGAAGCCCGACACGACGGCCATGGCGAGCGCGGCCAGAGCGCCGACCCCGAAGACGTAGACCCATGACGCGACATAAGCCGGTTGGCGATCGGGCAGGAGCTTTCCCGGGGGGAGAGTGGAGAGGGCCCGGCGACGGAGCCGGCTCGTCCACATGCGCTCATCAGCCGGATCGCCGAGGTAGGCCGCCGGCGCCGGCGATCCGTCCCCTGTGCCGGAGGCGCTCCCGACCGGCTCGTCCCGGTGGTTCGGGAAACGGACCAGCAGGGCGGCTCCGAATATGGCCACCATCACCGCTATCAGGACCAGGTTGGCCACTGACACGGTGAAGACGTTCCAATGCAGGTAGTAACCGCTCTCGTTCATGTTCGTCACCGAGCCGACGAGTTGGGATGTGATCATGCGGGCTGCCCCCTATCGATGTCTTCGGCCCAGCTTGGCGACCTCTTGCTGGTCCCAACAGGGACCAAATACCCTTCTGGCCAACGACGCCGGCCAGCCGTTCTGTACCCTATATCGGGTCAGCGTCAGCTGGACGGCTCTGGTGCGGGCCGCTCGGCCGACAACTCCTGTCGCACGCCGACCACTCCCGGAACGGCCCCGATGAGCGAGGCCACCGTATGGACATCACTCGGATAGCGGACGGTGCCGGAGAGATGCACCATGCCGTCCACCACCTGGAAGTGGACGCGGCTGCCCTCGGGAGCCCACAAAGGGTTGGCCAGCAGCTGGGCGATCCGCGTCCGGATCTCGGAGTCGGGCCGGTCGAACACCCTTAAGATGTCGTGGCGGGACAATACCCCGACCAGGCGCCCACCTTCGACCACCGGCATCATCCGAACGTGTCGGGACAGCATCCGCCGGGCGGCGATGGAGACCGGCTCGTCCGGGGCGCAGGAGATCACATCACTGCTCATGATCTCCCCGGCCGTGACGCCATGTGCCCTGTCGATCCCGTCCTGATCATCGGCGCCTTCCCGGCCGACGAGCCGGTCGAGCGTCGGATGACGGCCGCTCGGGGAGGCCCGGCCGACGATGTCGACCTCGCTGACCACCCCCACCAGGAGGTCGCCGATATCGACCACCGGCACCGCCCTGACGTCGTGCTCGAGCAGCAGGTGGGCGATCTCCTTGACCCCCGTCGCCGGCTCCACGGTGGTCGGCTCGGCCGTCATCACATCCCTGACCAAGATCGGCATGTGAGCCGCCGAGAGGGGATCCGACTGGTAGGTGTCGTGACATTGAGTCATCGTGTTCAGCTTGATGCACTCCGAGGCGAGCGATCAGAGGCTTCGGTCACCTATCGTGGGATCGATCGAGACGGCTACAGGTCTTTCGGCCCTGGCCGGCGGTGCCGGTAGCGAGTTTGGTCAGCAGGGTGTGACGACCACCGGGTGCTCGCTCCTGCCGCCGGTGTCCAGTCGACCGTGCTGATGGGGAGATGAGGGCTGATAGGGAGATGAGGATGGACAGAAACGACTGGGACGCCCGCTACTCGAGCGCCGAACTGCTGTGGTCGGCCGAGCCGAACCAGTTCCTCGTCCAAGAGGTCGAGGACCTGCCACCCGGGCGGGCCCTCGACGTGGCGTGCGGGGAAGGTCGCAATGCCATCTGGCTGGCCAGCCGTGGATGGCAGGCGACCGGCGTGGACTTCTCACCCGTCGCCTTGGACAAGGGGCGGCGGGTCGCCGACGGGCGGGGCGTCGAGGTCACCTGGATCACCGCCGACCTGGCCGACTGGTCTCCCCCGGTCGGGGCCTTCGATCTGGTGATCGTCTTCTACCTCCAGCTCCCCGGCCCTCTGCGGCGTCTGGTCTACCGGAGAATGGCCTCCGGTCTGGCCCCGGGCGGCACCATCCTCGTCGTCGGCCACGATTCGCAGAACCTCACCGAGGGATTCGGAGGTCCTCAGGACGCGTCGGTGCTGTTCAGCTCCGACGACGTGGTGGCCGACCTCGGCGACCTGCGTGTCGTCAAGGCCGGCACGGTTCGGCGAGCCGTGACGTCCGAGCCCACCACGAAGTGGGCCATCGACGCCCTCGTTCGGGCTGTCCGGCCATGAGTGCCCGGTCAGGTCCGATCGGCTCCGCGCCACCACTCCCCCTGGTCGGTGACGGCCTCCCCGTACCCTGCCTGGACGGCCGCGACAGGCCCTACCTGAACCTGGATTCTGCGGCGTCGACCAATGCCTTACCGGCGGTGGCCGATGCGGTGCGCGACTTCGTGCCCTGGTACTCCAGCATCCACCGTGGAGCGGGCTTCAAGTCGCGCCAGGCCACTGCGGCGTACGAACAGGCCCGGCAGGCCGCGCTGGCCTTCGCCGGGCGAGACCCCGAAGGCGACGACATCGCGGTGATCTGCCGCAACACCACCGAGGCCATCAATCACCTGGCCTACCGGCTACGCCTCGGACCCGAAGACGTGGTGGTCACGACCGTCGTCGAGCATCACGCCAATCTGCTGCCGTGGGCGCGGGTGGGTCGGCGCCGTTTCGTCGAGTGCGACCAGGAAGGGACCTTCAGCACCGCTGCCGTGGCAGCGGCGCTGTCCGAAAGCCCGAGGCCGCGCCTTCTGGCGGTCACCGGTGCGTCGAACGTGTCGGGATGGCTGCCACCGATCGACCAGATCGTCGCAGTGGCCCACGATCTGCAGGTCCCCGTGCTGGTGGACGGCGCCCAGATGGCCGCCCACCTTCCGCTCTGCCCCGATGCCGACTACCTCGCGTGGAGTGGGCACAAGATGTACGCCCCCTTCGGGACCGGGATACTCATCGGACCCCGCTCGAGCTTCACCGACGGAGACCCCTTCCTGGCCGGTGGGGGGGCGGTCGATCTGGTCGACCTGGACGAGGTGGCCTGGACCGACCCGCCTGACCGCGAGGAGGCCGGCTCCCCCAACGTCATCGGCGCCGTCGCCCTCCACGCCGCCATCGATGAGCTCGGCCGCATCGGCTGGCCGGCCATCACCAGCCACGACCGCCGCCTCGCCGAGCATCTGAAGAGCGGGCTGGCGGCTCTCGGCGGGGTGCACCTGCTCGGCCCGTCCGCCGCCGTTTCCACCCTGCCCCTGGCCACCTTCACCATCGACGGGGTGCCCCATGCGCTGGCCGCGGCCCGATTGAGTGCCGAGTACGGCATCGGAGTACGTCATGGTTGCTTCTGCGCCCATCCGTATCTCATGCGGCTCCTCGGGCTGAGCAGCGACGAGATCGCCGCCTACCGGCACGCGGTCATGGCCGGGGATCGCTCCCGCATGCCGGGCGCGGTACGGGCCAGCGCCGGTATCAACACCACAGCCGAGGACATCGACCGGTTCCTCGCCGCGGTCAGCGCCATCGCTGATGGCCGCCCGAGTCCTGTCCACTACCGGCAGGACCCGGCCACGGGCGACTACTGGCCCGACGGCGACGTCCCGGGCTGGTCGGGCACCGACCGGGCAGTGGGGGCGTCGTGCGCCCGGGGATGAAGCCCGCGGGGTCGTCCGGCCTGGGCGCGCTGGGGCGTTCGGATGTGGCGCTGGCCGTGGTGGCCCATCCCGACGACGAGTCGTTCGGCCTCGGAGCGGTCCTGTCCGCCCTGGCCCGATCCGGGACGAGGATCTCGGTGCTGTGCTTCACCCACGGCGAGGCGTCCACCCTGGCCGCCGGTGTGGACGGTGAGGAGCGGCTGCACGAGGTCCGGGAGGCCGAGCTGGCGGCGGCATCGCGCGCCCTGGGCCTTCACCACGTCGAGCTGTGCGACTACCCAGACGGGCGGCTGTCGAGCGTGCCGGTGAGCGAACTGGCCGAGGTCGTGCGGGCTCTGGTCCAAAAGGTTGCCGCCGACCTCTTGGTCGTGTTCGACGAAGGAGGCGTCACCGGCCATCCCGACCATGTGCGGGCCACAGAAGCAGCTCGCACAGCCGCCGATCATCTCCGCCTGCCGGTGCTTTCATGGTCGGTTCCCCAGCGGGTCGCCGACGAGCTCAACACGGAATTCGGGACTTCCTTCGCCGGGCGGACGGCCGACGAGGTCGATCACTGGATCATGGTCGACAGACAGGCCCAGCTCACCGCCATCGCGTGCCATCGCAGCCAGTCCACCTCCAACCAGGTGCTGTGGCGGCGCCTCGAGCTCACCGGCGACCGGGAACCGTTGCGCCTGCTCCCGACCCGAACGTAGCTGGACCGCCTGGCCTCTCCTATGGGCCCAGGGTCCGCAGCTCGCGTTTGAGTACCTTGCCCGACGGGTTGCGGGGTAGCGCGTCGAGGAACGTCACCGACTTCGGCACCTTGAAGCGGGCCAGCCGGTCCCGGCACCAGTCGGTCAACTCAGCCGCGCTCGTGGTGCTGCCCGGCCGCGTCACCACGAATGCCACCGGCACCTCACCCCATCGGGCGTCGGGGCGACCCACCACCGCCGCCTCCACGACGGCATCGTGCTCGTAGAGCACCCGCTCCACCTCCGAACCGGCGATGTTCTCGCCCCCTGACACGATCATGTCCTTGAGGCGGTCGACGATGAAGAGGTACCCGTCTTGATCGAGCACCCCTATGTCGCCGGTGTGGAACCATCCTCCGGCGAAGGCTCGACCGGTGGCCTCGGGGTCGCGCCAGTAGCCCTTGAACACCTTGGGGCCCCGCACCACGATCTCACCGCGCTCGCCCGGCGCCACGGACCGGCCGTTCGGGTCCCACACCTGCAACTCCAGGTGAAGGCAAGGGCGGCCTACGCTGCCCAGCTTGGTGACGATGCTCTCCCGGTCCAAGAAGGTGTCGCCCGATACCGTCTCGGTCAGTCCGTAGGCGTCGGCGAACCACGCCGACGGGAAGGTGCGTTGGATTCGTTCGATCAGGGGTACGGGCATCTTCTCGCCACCGTTGATGATCACCCGGACGGAGGAGAGATCGCGTTGCTCGATGCCGGGGAGGGCCATGATGGCGTTGACCATGGCCGGGGCCAGCCACACGGTGGTGACCCTGGACCGCTCCATCTCGTCGACCACCGCGGCGGCGTCGAAGGCCCGGTGGATGATCGTGGTCGCTCCGGCCGCGATCAGTGACGTGGTGGTGAGGTCGAGGGCCCCTACGTGGTACAGCGGTCCGCAGGCCAGCCCGAGATCGCCCGCGGTGAAGCCGAACTCCACCAGGTGGGCCAGGTTCTTCCAGGCCAGGTTGGCGTGGGTGAGCATCACCCCTTTGGGCCGGCCGGTCGTCCCGGAGGTGTACATCAGGCGATGCACGTCGTCGCCCTGGCAGCGGGCTCGCTCGGGCGGCTCCATGTCGCCACTCGCCATCTCGGACAGGGGTCGCCACCCCGGATGCGGTGTCTCCCCGACCGCGACCCGCTCCAACGGCCGGCCCAGGCCACCGAGGGCGGCGTCAGCCAGGTCGAGCAGTGCTTCGCCACAGACCATGGCCCGGGCCCGGGAGTGTTCGACGATGTAACGGACCTCCGGCGCCGCCAGCCGCCAGTTGATCGGCATGGCGATGGCGCCCAGGTAGTTGGCCGCGAAGACCGTCTGCAGGAATTCGGGGCAGTTGTAGGAGAGCAGGGCCACCACGTCCGCCGGCCTCACGCCGAGCGAGTGCAGGCCGCCCGCCAACCGGATGGCGGCCTGCTCCATCTCGGCGTAGGTGGTGACCCGTCCCTCGAAGACGGTGATCGGACGATCCGGTGTCCGGCTGGCGTGATGCGCCAGAACACCGAACCAGTTGACGTCGATGCTCACCCGAGGCACCTCGTGGCCCGGGCCGGGCCGCGACGAGCTCTCGTGGCCGCCGCCTCGATCCCGCTAGCGTCCATCCCATGAGCCGGGAGGTCGGCGGGGAAGCCCGCCGCAGCACCAAGTGGGAGCTGCGCCGCCAGGCCATCGTCGACACGTCCGCCCGGGTGTTCGCCCAACAGGGTTACCACGCCACCGGGGTCACGGAGCTGTGCGCCGCCAACGACCTGGGCAAAGGGGCCCTCTACCACTACATCGGGTCCAAGGAGGAGCTGCTCGCCGCCATCCACGACCGGGTGATGGACGAGGTCATGGCCGGTGCCGAGCGGGTCGCCGACACGGGCGGGTCGCCTACCGGCCAGCTGGCCCGGTTGGGCGAGGAGCTGCTCGACGTGATCCATCGCTACCCGGATCATGTCTGGGTCTTCCTCCACGAGTTCCCGGCCCTCACCGGCGAACGGGCCGAACGGTTCCGGGTCCGGCGCCGCGAGTACGAGAAGCGGGTCGAAGACGTGCTGCGAGCCGGCGTGGAGTCCGCGGAGTTCCGCCACATCGACCCGTGGATCACCGCCCGGGCCTGGCTCGGCATGCACAACTACACGTACCTGTGGCTGCGGCCCGGTGGTCGGCTCACAGCCCATTCGGTGGCCCAGCCGTTCTCGCAGATCTTCATGCAGGGCATCGCTCGCCAGTCGTAGCAGAAGCGGTCGTGACGACTGTCGACGAGGGCTCAAGGCGCCGAGTAGCCGCCGTCGATGACGACCGCCGATCCGGTCGTCCAACCGGAGTCGCGCCCGGCCAGGAAAGAGTACGCCCCGACCAGATCCTCGGCCGCCCCGAGACCGAGGGGGTGCTTCGCTGCGATGGCCTCCAGCGCCTCCTCCGACAGGCCTTCGTGGATGGCCGACAGGAAAGTCCCGGGGCAGACGCAATTGACCCGGATGCCGTCGCGGGCGTACTCGACGGCCCCCACCTTGGCCAGGTTGATGACCGCTGCCTTGGTGGCGCAGTAAGGGCCCGAGTGCGACCACGCGGTCATCCCGGCCACCGACGCGGTGAGCACGATCGAGCCCGACCCCTGGGGACGCATCACCCCGACGGCCGCCTTGATGGCATGGACCGCGCCCATCACGTTGACCCGAAAGGCCCGCTCCCAGTCGGCCGTGGCCACGTTGTGGATCCGGCCGCTCGCGGTCAGTATCCCGGCATTGCTGATGAAGACGTCGAGCCGGCCGAACTGCTCCACCGCCCCGGCTGCCACGGCATCGACCTGAGCCGGATCGGTGACGTCAGCCAGCACCGACACCACCGGCCCGTGGTCGCGGTCGAGGCCGTCCATGGTCGCGGCAAGCGTCGTTTCGGACACGTCGCTCAGCACGAGAGCAGTGTCGGGTTCCGACGCCAGGCGCCGGGCGACGGCCCCGCCCAGCGCCCCCCCGGCTCCGGTCATCGCGATCACCCGCATTGCTCCGGCTGGCCTCGCGGATGGGCTCATACGAGCAGGTACCCCCCGTCCACGGTGAGCACGCTGCCCGTCACGTAGCCGGCTGCGTCCGACGCCAGGAACTGGTAGGCGCCGGTCAGGTCCCCCGGTGCCCCCCAGCGGGCGAGCGCGGTATGGCCCACGATGGACGCCTCGAGTTTGGGGTTCGACCGCCAATCCCGGGCAAGCGGGGAATCGAACCATCCGGGCGCCACGACGTTGACCGTGATGCCGGCCGGTGCCAGGTCCAGGGCCAGGCTCTTGGCCAGGCCGGTCAGCCCGGCCTTGGACGCGCTGTAGGCCGCCAGACCCTTGCGGGGCCGCTCCCCGAGCACCGATCCGGTGAATATCAGCCGCCCACCCGGGGACATGACCCCGGCTGCGGCCCGGGCGCCGAGAAAGGCGCCGGTGAGGTTGACCTCCATGATCTGTCGCCAGACCGCAGCGTCCGTCTGGCGGGGACCGGCGACGATCGGGGAGATGCCGGCGTTGCATATCCACACGTCCAGACCGCCCCACTCACGAGCGACGGCATCGGCCACCGCCTCGTTGAAATCCTCATGGGTGACGTCCCCGGCCAGCACCAACGACGGTCCCGGCAGCAGCTCGGCCACCGCCTTCAAGTCCCGCTCGGTGCGGGCGACCAGCGCCACCGAGGCACCGGCTGAGGAGAAGGCATGAGCCAGCAGGGCGCCCAGACCGCGGCCGGCACCGGTGATCACGACGCGCTTGGCCGCCACCTCCCCCGGGACGGCGAAGCTGTCGGGAATCTGGATCGGCTCGGACATCACCCTCCGCTTGTACCGGTCAGTACAGTACACGATGTGACGCCCGCAGACGACCCATCGGATTCGGTCTCCCTCGCCGAGCTGCTCGAGATGTACCGGCGCATGCTGCTCATCCGGGGCTTCGAGGAGCGCGTCGCCAGCCTGTACCGCGACGGCGAGGTCCCAGGATTCGTTCACCTCTCGATCGGTCAGGAAGCGGCCGCGGTGGGCGCGTGCTGGCCACTCCGGCCCGACGACGTCATCACGTCCACCCATCGGGGTCACGGCCACTGCCTGGCCAAGGGCCTGCAACCCGAAGGGATGTTCGCCGAGCTGATGGGCCGCGACCAGGGGACCAACCGGGGCCGGGGTGGCTCGATGCACATCGCCGACCCGGCTCTCGGCATCTTCGGGGCCAACGGCATAGTGGCCGCCGGGCTGCCCATCGCGGTCGGCGCTGCCACTGCATCCCAGCTCCGGCGGGACGGCGCGGTCGCCGTGGCCTTCTTCGGCGACGGGGCGGTGGCCCAGGGCGCGTTCCACGAGGCCGTCAACCTGGCCGTCGTCTGGCGCCTGCCGGTGATCTTCTTCTGCGAGAACAACGGCTACTCCGAGTTCTCACCCACTTCGGCCCAGCACGCAGCCGACCTGCACGACCGGGCTGCCGGGTACTCCATCGCGTACACGGCCGTGGACGGCAATGACGCCGTCGCCACCGCCGCCGCGATGGGCCGCGCCGTGGAAGCGGCCCGCCAGGGACAGGGTCCTTCCATGATCGAAGCCCACACGTACCGGTGGCACGGCCACTACGAGGGTGACCCGCAGCGCTACCGCAGCACCGACGAGGTCGCGAAGTGGCAGGAACGCGACCCGCTGGTGCGCCACTGCGACCGTATGGTGCAAGCCGGAGTGACCGAGGAGCAGATCGCGGCGACCGCCTCCGGGGTGGCCGAACGGCTCGACGGCGCCGTGATCGGGGCCCGGGCCCTGGAGCCACCCGCCGCAGCCGCCCTGTTCGACTTCGTCACGCGAGAGCGCGCCCAGCCGGCGGAGCCCGAGCGCCCCGTCGACGGACCGGTGTATCGGACCATGGACGCCGTCCGCAACGCGCTCGACTACGAGCTGGCGACCGACGAGCGGGTGCTCCTGGCCGGTATCGACGTGGGCGCCGGCGGCAACGTCTTCGGTCTGACCCGAGGACTGAAGGACCGCTTCGGTGACCGGGTCCGCGACACCCCCATCTCCGAGGCCGCCATCGCCGGCCTGGCCGTCGGGGCGGCCATGGCCGGGATGCGGCCGGTGGTCGAGATCATGTACCTGGACTTCCTCGGGGTATGCCTGGACCAGCTGCTCAACCAGGCGGCCAAGCTGCCCTTCATGACCGGAGGAGCGGCCCGCATGGCCCTCACCGTTCGCACCCAGTTCGGTGCCGGCAGATCCTCGGGCAGCCAGCACTCCCAGAGCCTGGAGGCCCTCCTCGCCCACATCCCGGGCCTGACCGTCGTGATGCCGTCCACCCCGGCCGACACCTACGGCCTCCTACGGGCCTCGGTCGAGGACCCGAATCCGGTGGTGTTCGTAGAGAACCGCCTGCTGTACGGCATGAAGGGGCCCGACCCCGGTCCGGAGCACGTGCTCCCGATCGGGCGGGCCGCGGTGGTACGACCGGGCGAGGACCTCACCGTGGTCTCGGTGTCGCGGATGGTCCACGAAGCGACGGCGGCGGCACAGACCTTGGCCGGCGAGGGGATATCGGCCGAGGTGATCGACCTGCGGACGGTCGCCCCGCTCGACACCGCTACGGTCCTGGCATCGGTGCGGCGCACCGGGCGCCTGCTCATCGCCCACGAGGCGGTCGTCCCCTTCGGCATCGGGGCCGAGATCGCAGCCACCGTGGCCAAGGAGGCCTTCTGGGATCTCGACGCCCCCATCGAGCGGATCGGTGCCGCCGCCACCCCGCCCCCGTACGCCCCCGAACTGGAGCGGGCCTGGTTGCCCGGTCGCGACCAGATCGCCGAGACCATACGGCGGATGAGCGCCGTGTAGGACCGCCGGCGCGGCCGAATCAGCAGCCGAGGGCGCGGGCGATCACCATGTGCTGTATCTCGTTGGTGCCCTCGCCTATCTCGAGCACCTTGGCGTCACAGTAGAAGCGGGCCACCGGCGTGTCCATCATGTAACCGAGGCCGCCGTGGATCTGCACCGCTTCAGACGCGGCCCAGGTCGCCAACCGGCTGGCCTTGAGCTTGGCCATGGCCGCTTCTTTCTGGAACGGCTGGCCCTCATCGCGAAGGTAGGCGGCGCGATAGGTGAGCCAGCGGGCCGCCTCGAGCTCCGTCGCCATGTCCGCCAGCTTCCATTGCACGGCCTGGAACTTGGCGATGGGCTGGCCGAACTGGACCCGTTGGCGGGCGTAGCCGGTCGCCAGATCCAGCACCGCCTGGGTGAGGCTGAGCGACAGCGCGGCGATCGAGATGCGGCCCACCTCCAGGGTGCGGAGGAACTGGCTCAGGCCCATCTCGGGATCGCCGAGCAGATGATCGTCGGGGACCCACACATCGTCGAAGTACAGCTCCCTGGTGTCGAGCCCCCGCCAGCCGATGCCCCGCATCTTCGATCCCATCGTGAATCCTTCGGCCCCCTTCTCCACCACGAAGCTGCCGTAGCGGGGCGGCCCGTCCCCGGACGAACCGGTGCGGGCCAGTAGCGTCACTCCGAATGACATATCTGTGCCGGCGTTGGAGATGAACGTCTTGTGCCCGTTGATCAGCCATCCTCCGTCGTGGCGCTCGGCCCGGGTGCGGATGGCCCGGGCGTCGGACCCCGCGTCGGGCTCGGTGAGGCCGAACGCGCCCAGGGCCCGGCCTTCGGCCAGCGGGCGCAGCCAGCGCTCGCGCTGGCCGTCGTCGCCGAAGAGATACAGGGGCAGCGACCCGATGGTCACGTGCGCCTGCCAGGCGGCGGCCACCGACTGGTCGGCCAAGCCGATCTGCTCCATGGCCGCGACGAAGCCGACCGTCGACATGCCGATACCCCCCCACCGCTCGGGTACCAGCATCCCGAGCAGGCCCAGGCGACCCATCTCGCGCAGCAGATCGGTCGGGCAGCGGGCCTCCTGCCACGCTGCGGGCGCACGCGGGGCGATCTCGTTCTGAGCAAAGCCCCGGCACAGCTCGACCAACTCGCGCTCGGGTTCCCGCAAGGAGAAGTCCATCCCCCCATAGTATGGACTGACCGGTACAAGGACCCTACAATGGGAGGATGGCGAGCGAGCGCGTCCCCCCAGTGTTCCCCCGGTTCACCGGCCCCGAGGACGAGCGCCGGCACCGCAAGCAGCGCTTGGCCGCGGCCTTCCGCCTCTTCGGGCGGTTGGGTTTCGACGAGGGGACGGCCGGCCACATCACGGCCCGCGACCCGGAGTTGACGGACCACTTCTGGGTCAATCCGCTCGGGATGAGCTTCCGGCAGATACGCGTCAAGGACCTGATGCTCGTCGATCACCTGGGCCGGGTCGTGGAAGGGTCGTGGCCACTCAACCAGGCCGCATTTGTCATCCACTCCCAGATCCATGCCAGCCGGCCCGACGTCGTGTCGGCCGCCCATTCCCATTCGATCTACGGCAAGGCATGGTCCACCCTGCGCCGACCGCTCGACCCTCTGACCCAGGATGCCTGCGCCTTCTACCGCGACCACGTGGTCTTCGACGACTACACCGGGGCGGTGCTGGACCTCGAGGAGGGTAAGCGCATCGCACACGCCCTCGGCGGGGCCAAGGCCGCCATCCTGGCCAACCACGGCCTCCTCACTGTCGGGCGCAGCGTCGACGAGGCGGCCTGGTGGTTCGTGACCATGGAACGCACCTGCCAGGCGCAGCTCCTAGCCGAGGCGGCCGGCACCCCGGTCCCCATCGGCCCCGAAGTGGCCGAGAAGACCGCCGCGCAGACCGGTGGGCACGGAGTCGGCTGGAGACAGTTCCAGCCGCTCTACGAACTGGTGGTGGCTGAAGAGCCGGATCTGCTGGAGGAATAGACCCTCAACCCCCGCCCTGCAGGTGGGACAGGAACGTGGCCGACCACTCCATCAGGCTGCCCGGGATCCAGTATCCGGTCTCGTCGTTGATCTGCTCCCAATGCCCGGCCACGTCCTCGATGCTCGGCGTGGGACCCGGGTCCACGTATCCCTCGGTCGAGGCGATGAACAAGCGGGCGAAGCGTCCGGCCCCGGCGGTGTAGATCTCCCCGCTCACGGGGCACGACTCATGCGCCAGGAAGGCGGCCATCGGGGCGGCCAGCTCCGGTGCCATGTCCTGCGACTGACCCTCACCACCCGCCATCCGGGTCATGGCCGCCGGGGCGATCAGGTTGGCCCTGATACCCCGTTTGGCGCCGGCTACGACCAGGCTGCGGGTCAGCCCTATGACCGCCGCCTTGGCCGTGGCGTAGGAGGTGTTGTTGGCCAGCCCGAAGATGCCCGACGACGTGGTGTTGACGATCCGCCCGTAGCCCTGACCGGCCATGTGCGGCCAGGCGGCCCGGATGGTGTTGAAGGAACCGATCGTGTGCACCGCCAGGTGGGCGGCCAGGTTGGCCTCGTCGACGTCGGGTGGCCCGGCCCAGCGGATGATGCCGGCATTGTTGACGACGATGTCGATGCGACCGTAGGTGCCCACCGCGGCGGCGACGACCGCGCCCGATCCGGCCGCCGTCGACACGTCGTGCCCGTCGGCCACTGCGGTACCGCCCGCCGCTTCGATCTCGGCGGCCACCTCCCCCGCCGGACCCGCATCGGCGCCGGCGCCCTCGATCGATCCACCCAGGTCGTTGACCACCACCGCCGCTCCCCGCTCGGCGAGGAGCCGGGCGTAGGCGCGGCCGATGCCCCTCCCCGCCCCCGTCACCACGGCCACGCGGCCGTCGAAGCGGTACAAGCCTAAACCGGCACCGTCGACTCGAAACCGAGCAGGGCGCCGAGGGTCCCGCCCAGAATGGCCTGGCGCTCGTCATCGGGAACGCCGGCGAACTGCTGGGCGATGAGCTGCCGGCTGCCCCGGAACGTCCCTTCCGCGTGGGGGTAATCGTTGCCCCACACGAGGGTCGACACGCCGGTTATGTGCCGGCACGCCAACGCGACCGGATCGTCCTGGAACTGCACGTGGAACTGGCGCCGCACGTACTCGCTGGGCCGGAGCGGGTACGGCCACTTGTCGTTGAGCTTGAACAGCTGGGCCATGTTGGGCTGGTCCCCGGCCGGGCGGCTGTCATCCCACTGCCCGAGCCACCAGTCGGCATCCTGGCCGATTCCGGTCACCCAGCACTTGTCCATCCCGCCGATCAGAGACGACAG
The DNA here is from genome assembly GCA_021808785.1 of Actinomycetes bacterium. Classification (GTDB taxonomy): domain Bacteria; phylum Actinomycetota; class Acidimicrobiia; order Acidimicrobiales; family Palsa-688; genus JAKCDU01. The sequence goes on from JAKBAX010000017.1 coordinate 15,090, forward strand.
CCAGTGGGCATTGAACTCGATGAGGGAGAAGTGCAGGCCCGGGAAGCGTTCCGGTACGCCGCCGCCCACCAGCTGGCAGATCAGCTGCGACGGGACGAGGGTGCCGTACACCGCCTGCGTCACCATGCGCTTGGCCGCCGCCTTCTCCGTCATCGCCTGGTTGACCTGGGCCGCGTTCTCCAGCACTACCTTCAGCGTGGTCGACTGCGGGTCGTCGACCTTCACCCCGCCGGTCTGGGTGTGGAAGAACGGCTGCACCCCGCTGGCCTGCGCCGCCGCCCACACCGGATCGAGGTCACGGGTGTAATAGTTCCGGGGCGGCGTGGCCGGCAGCAGGATGGCCCGGAACCCGAGGCCGGCGACCCGCTCGATCTCCGCCACCGCGTCGCCGACATCGGTGATCGGCACCGGGGCGGTCGGGACGATGCGGTGGAAGTACGGCGCGAACCGTTCGGCCACGTAGTCGTTGTAAACGCGGGCGTGTGCCATCGAGAGCTCGTGGTCGTCGGAGTAGAGGCCGAACAGCGACAGGTTCGGGTGCATGACGGCCACGTCCACCCCGTCGAGATCCATGTCCTCGATGATCATCCCGGGGTCTCCCTCGGGCATCCGCCCGCCCGTCTGGCGGTAACGCGAGATGGTCCATCCCTCGAAACCGGGGGTGTGGAGGCGGCGGAAGTTGCGAGCGCCGCCTGCCACCAGGGGCTCGATCTCGAAGTCCTCTTCCCAGACACCACGCTCACGCAAGTGGGCTGGCAGCCGGGTGATGAACAGGTCGGTCGGCTCCAGGATGTGACCGTCGGCCGAGACGACAAAGGGCTTGTCCGGCACCGGCTGACCCTCCCTTCTCAGCGGAATCGCGCGCCGACGTTGCGACGCTCCTCCCGGCAGGCTAGACCAACCGGTCGGTACAGTTCAATGCCACAGCGTCGGCTCGCCGACCCGCCGGACGAGGGAGGATGACCAGTGACCAAACGGTGGAACCAGCGCCCACCCGGTTCGACCTGGGGCGAATGGGGCGACGACGACGAGCTGGGCCGGGTCAACCTGATGACCCCGGAGAAGGTCCTGCAGGGGGTGCGCGAGGTCGAGGCGGGAATCAGCTTCTGCCTCAGCCTGCCCCTCGACTATCCCGGTGGCACCTCGCTCAACCAACGACGCCACCCACCCGTCCTGGCCCCCACCGAGGACATGAACGGCGCGCCCAGCACCTTCTACAACGTACGCATGAGCGAGATGGAGGACTGGGGCGACACCAAGTACGTGGACGTCTGGGCCGACGACGTGGTCACCCTGTCGCTGCAGTACTCGACACAGTGGGACTCCCTCGCCCACGTGGGCGCCGAGTTCGACGCCGACGGCGATGGGGTCGAGGAGGCGGTGTACTACAACGGCTACCGGGCCGGTGTGGATCTGGTGGGCCCGAGCGATGACGCCCGGGGCGACGGCAGCGGGCATCGGGCCTTCGCCCACCATCTGGGACTGGAGCACATGGCCTTCCACGGCGTGCAGGGCCGGGGCGTGCTGGTCGACCTGGCCCATCATCTGGGCCACGACTGGAAAAGGGTCAACCGCCGGACGCTCGAGGAGATCATGGCCGCCGACGGTGTGGTGGTCGAACCCGGGGACGTGCTCGTTCTGCACACCGGCTTCGCCACCAAAGTGCTCGAGTGGGAGCGGGATCCGGATCCGGTCAAAATTCACACGATGTGCAGCTACCTCGACGCGCGGGATGAATCGCTGCTCGATTGGATCGCCGAGTCCCGGATCTCGGGGCTGGTCGCCGACAACTACGCGGTCGAGGGGTTGCTCGGCAAGGACCGGGACCCGAGCCGCCACTCGTTCCTGCCCATCCACCACCTGTGCCTCTTCAAGCTGGGCGTTCCGCTCGGGGAGATGTGGTACCTCCACGAATTGGCCGGATGGCTGCGTGAGCACGGTCGCAGCCGCTTCCTGCTGACCGCGCCGCCCCTTCGCCTGCCCGGCATCGTCGGCTCGCCGGTGACGCCGATCGCCACGGTCTAGCCGGTGGCGGTGGCCTTCTCTGCTACCGGTACCATCTCGAAGGCGTCGTAATCCTTGGCCACCGTCTCTGCTATCACCGCGAACAGCTTGGGCCGACCTCCGGAGTTCAGCAGATAGCGCTTCGGCTTGCCGGGGATGTTGGTGCCGAAGTAGTAGCTGCCCTCGCCGAAAGATGACGCCGCGGCACCCCGGTCGACCATTCTGGTCCAGCGTTCCTCGGACCGCTCCGTCACCTCGATCACACCGATTCCGTGGTCGCGGGCGTGGATCAATAGGTCGGTGACGAAGTCGACCTGGTCGCCGTTGTAGCGCGGGTTGTTGCCGGCCGCGGCATGTGGTCCGCCGGGGAACAGCAGGTTGGGAAAGCCCCGGGTCGCCACGCCGAGGAAGGTCCGCGGCCCTTCGGCCCAGTAGTCGTTCAGCGCTTGGCCGCCCCGCCCCCGGATGCCCATACGGGCCAGCGCCCCCGTCCCGAAGTCGAAGCCGGTCGCCCAGACGATGATGTCGAGCTCACGGTGCCCGTCGGTGGTCTCGATCCCGGTGGGCGTGATCCGCACCATCGGCGTCTGACGAAGGTCGACCAGCTCCACGTGGGGCTGGTTGAAGGCCTCGAAGTAGCCGGAGACGAATGGGGGCCGCTTCTCACCGAAACGGTGATCGGTCGGTATCAGCCGCTCGGCGGTGGCCGGGTCCGCCACGATGGCCCGGATCCGGTCGGCGATGTACCGGCACCACTCGGCGTTGGCCTCGGCGTTGAACAGGATGTCGGTGTAGTTGCTGGTCAGCTTCTGGAACCCGGGGCTGTCCCACATGCTCTGGTAGAAGCGGCGCCGCTCGTCCTCGGGGTCCTCGAACGCGGTGCGGTCGTGGGGCCGGTGGTGGAAGCCGTGCACCGACGTGTCGAGCGTTTCCTTCAACTGCGCGAACCCGGCCCGCATCTCGGCCTGCTCCTCGTCGGTGATGGGCCGGTTGTTGAGTGGGGTGCACCAGTTGGCCGTCCGCTGGTACACGGTGAGTGACTCCACCTCCGCGGCGATGGCGGGCACGACCTGCACGCCGCTCGACGAGGTGCCGATCACGGCGACCCTCTGGCCGGCGAAGTCGACCGCCGTCGAGGGCCACAGCCCGGTGTGGTACGACCGGCCACGGTACCCGTCGCGTCCCGGGACGTCGGGCAGGTACGGGATGGAAAGCACGCCTGTGGCGGCTATCAACCAGCGACCCGTGACGGTCCGGCCGGCCTCGGTACCGACTCTCCACTGCTGGGAGGATTCCTGCCAGCCGGCCGAGGTCACCCGGGCCCCGAAGGTGATGTGACGGCGCAGGTCGAAGCGGTCGACCACGTGGTTCAGGTACCGCTCCGTCTCGGGCTGGGCGGCGAAGTGCTCCTGCCAGCGCCACTCCTCGAAGAGGTCCGCGGAGAAGAGGTAGCCGTAGGTATAGCTCTCCGAGTCGAAGCGCGCCCCCGGATACCGGTTCCAGTACCAGGTGCCACCGACCCCTTCGCCCGCCTCCAGGAGGTGCACCGAGAAGCCCGCCTGCACGGCGCGGTACAACTGGTAGATACCGGTGATCCCGGCCCCCACCACGATTACATCGACATCGGGCGGCCGGTCCACATCAGGCGATTCCATGGCTGGGACTTCCTCCAGACTTGTACCGACCGGTTAGTATAAACTAGCTGATACTCCTAGGGGGAACGTCCGAATGACCACACCGCAATGACGATGCCGCGATGACCGTGACCGCGCCGAAGTGGCCGACCCGGCCAGTGCCGTTGGCCATCGAGGTGCCCGATCGGGTGCCGAAGCAGCGCTACTACGACGCGGAGTTCTACCGGTTGGAGACGGAGCTGCTCTGGCCCCGCGTGTGGCAGATGGCCTGCCGGCTGGAGGAGATCCCGCACCCCGGTGACTTCAGCGAGTACCGCATCCTGGATCAATCGGTCGTCGTGGTGCGTACCTCCACCTCCGAGGTGCGGGCCTTCCACAACACCTGCCGCCATCGCGGCGTGCGCCTGGTCGAGGGGCGGGGGACGTGCTCGGGCGGTTTCGTGTGCCCGTTCCACGGCTGGTGCTACGGACCGGACGGGCGCAACACCAAAGTCACGCAGGCCCGCGCCTTCTCCGAGCCCAACCTGGACCCATCCGAGCTGGATCTGGTCCCGGTCCGCTGCGAGACGTGGGGCGCCTGCGCGTGGATCAACCTGGACGACGCCGCGCCCCCGCTGCGGGCCTGCATCGAGCCGTTCGCCACGATCCTCGACGCCTGGCAGGTCGACTCGCTGGGCGCCGAATGGTGGTATGCCTGCCGTCTGCCGGTCAACTGGAAGCTGGCTCAGGAAGCCTTCGTGGAGCAGTACCACGTGCTCGAGGCTCACCCCCAGCTGCGTATCCCCGGCCGCCTGCCGCCCCGCAACCCCGACGAATTCGATCCGGAGGCGTTCGTGCAAGGGGAGCTCCGGTACCTGCGCGCCATGAGCGAGGGCATGGGCGGCATGGTGCACGCCCGCGACGTCGCCATCGCCGAGAGCCTCGCCGGCACCGAGCTGCCCCACGACTACGGGCAGGCCCGGGTGCAGTGGGAGCGGGGGCTCAACGACGCGGTGTCGGGCGCCCACCGGGCGAGGGGTTGCACCATCCCGGACCTGAACGACCTGGCGGACCGGGGCCAGAACGATCCGATGGCCTACTGCTTCCCCCACTACTTCGTGCTGCCCATGTACAGCAGCGCTTCGGCCTACCGATTCAGGCCCCTGGGTCCCGAGGACACGCTCATGGAAATATGGTCTCTCACCCGTTTCCCCGATGACGCCCCGCCCCCGCCGCTTCCCGTGCCGGACTGGTGGGCCCACGACGATCCCCGCTGGCCGGCCATTCCGGCTCAGGACTTCTCCAACCTGCCGAGGCAGCAGCAGGGCCTGCACTCCCGTAGCTTCGAGTACATGCGGCTCGGCGAGCGCAACGAGGGCCACATATCCAACTTCCACCGGGTGATCGACGGGTACCTGGCCGGCCTCTCGCACGAGACCCTGACCTCCGCCCTGCCCAAGGTGAATCTCAATCCGCTCGAGATGCCCATCGTGGAGATCGACTTCGCCGGGTCGGCGAGGTAGTCGGTATGCGGTTCGGACTGGACGTGGCCCAACAGCGGGTGTCCTGGGACGAGCTGGTGCGCCGGGTGCGCCTGGCCGAGGACCTCGGCTTCGACGGTGCGTGGGGGTTCGACCACTTCGAGCCCATGTACGGGGAGGGGCCCGGAGAGACGTTCGAGGGGATGACCACCCTGGCCGCCCTGACCGGGGTGACGAGCCGCATCCGCCTGGGCCTGCTCGTCACCGGCGTGACCTACCGGCACCCGTCGGTCCTGGCCGCCCAGGCGCTGACCATCGACCACGCCTCGCACGGCCGCCTCGAGCTGGCCCTCGGTGCGGCGTGGTTCGAACAGGAGCACCACGAGCTGGGAATCCCATACCCGTCCACGACCGGGCGCTTCGATCTGCTGGAGGACACGCTCGAGATCGTCACCCGCCTGTTCAGCGGCGAGGTCGTGTCCTACCAGGGGCGCCAGGTGTCCCTCGCCCGGGCGCAGATGCGGCCGCGACCGGTGCAGTCCCCCCGTCCCCCGATCTGGGTGGGCGGTACCGGGCCCCGCCGCACCCTCCCCCTGGCCGCCCGCTATGCCGACGTCTGGCACGCTTTTGGCACCCCGGGATCGCTACGCGAGGCCGGTCTGCGGCTGGACCGGCTGGCCGAGGAGGCCGGGCGCGACCCGGCGTCCATCCTGCGGGCCGGCTCACTGTCGCTCGACGACCTGGACACCGCCCGCCGCCACGCCGCGAAGTGGCGCGACGCCGGGTTCGGCTACCTCGTGTGCGGGTGGCCCGCCGCTGGCGCGAGCCAGGTCGAGGCCTTCGTGCGCGACGTCCGGCCCGAGTTCGCACCTGACTGACCCGAACCACGCTGAGGAGGCGGTCCATTGACCACTATCACCACCGAGAGGCTGAGCCCGACCGTCGGCGCCATGGTCCATGGGGTCGACCGGGATCGCATGGCCGAGGACGAGGACCTGCCGGCCTGGACCCTGGAGAAGCTGGAGGAGTTCGGCGCGCTCGTCTTTCGCGGCCTCCATCTCGATGACGCGGCCCAGGTGGCGTTCAGCCGCCGGCTGGGGACCGTCGAGAAGCTCGGCCCGCCTCCTTTCCCGGAGATCTTCCGGGTCACCCTCGACCCCTCGCGAAATCGGGCCGCCCCCTACCTGAAAGGGACGTTCTGGTGGCATATCGACGGATGCACGGATGACATCCCGATCATGGCCACCATGCTCAGCGCCCACGACGTGGCCGAGACCGGCGGAGAGACCGAGTTCGCCAGCACCTACCAGGCCTACGAGGACCTGGCCGACGACGAGAAGGAACGCTACGACAAGGTCCGGGTGGTCCACTCGGTGGAGGCCACCATGAGGCTGCACACGCCCGACCCCACAGACGAGCAGGTCGCGATGTGGCGGCAGCGCCCGGCCAAGGAGCAGCCCCTGGTGTGGACCCACCGGTCGGGCAGGAAGTCACTCGTCCTCGGCGCCACCACCGACCACGTGGTGGGTATGGACGCCGAAGAGGGCCGGGCGCTCCTCGACGGCCTCCTGGAGCAATCCACCCGACCCGAGCGGGTGTACCGCCACGAGTGGGAGGTAGGCGACCTGGTCCTGTGGGACAACCGCGGGGTCCTGCACCGGGCCGCCCCGTACGACCCGACCTCTCCGAGGGACATGCACCGGACCACCTTCGCCGGCGACGAGCCCATCCAGTGACCGACGGGACCGCCGAGAAGCCGGTGGGTCGAATCCGGCCGCTCCGGCCCCGCGAGTGGCCCGAGGACTTCGCGGCCGGGCTGGCGTCGGCCCTGCGCCCCGACGACGCCCGCCACCCGCTGCCCCGGCGCGACGAGAACAGCCCCAAGGGGATCAATGCCATGGGGATGCAGGCCCTCCACCCGGAGGTCAGCGCGGCGTTCAACCAGTCCATCCGCCACGCCCTCTACTTCTCCACCCTCTCGCCCCGCCAGCGCGAGCTTCTCGTGCTGCGGGTGGCCCACTTGCGTGGCTCGGAGTACGAGTGGGCCCAACACGTGTACCAGGCCGAGGTGGTGGGCTTCACCCGCGACGAGGTGGCGCAGGTGCGGGCCGGTCCGACCGGCCGCGGGTGGTCACCGCTCGAGCGGGCGCTGCTCGCGGCCGCCGACGATCTGGTGGGCGAGGCCCGCATCGGCGATTCCGCCTACGGTGCGCTGGCAGCAGAGATGAGCCCGCAGCAGCTGATGGACGTGGTCTTCACGGTCGGGGCCTACGAGACGTTCGCCATGGCGCTGCGCACCTTCGACGTCCCCCTGGACGCGGACCTCGAGCCGTTCGCCTGACGGTCAGAAGCGGCCGTGGACACGGCAGCTTCTCAGGTGTTGCGGCCCCCGTTGACCCCAATCAGCTGGCCCGTGATGTAGGAGGCCTCCTCCCGGCACAGGAAAGAGCAGGCGGCCGCGATGTCCTCCGGCTGACCGGCCCGCTGCACCGGGGTCCGGGTGATGGCGTCCTCGATGCCACCCGGCCCGAACTCGCCCCGCTCGGCCGACGCCCGCAGCATGGGCGTGTCGATGAAGCCGGGCGGGATGGCATTGACCGTGATGCCCTTGGGGGCGAACTCGAGGGCCAGCGACTTGGTGAGGCCGTTGAGCCCCGATTTCGACGACACGTACTGGCTGAGCAGCGGCTGGCCGCCGTGGGTGCTCGACGAGGAGATGTTCACGATGCGGCCCCACCCGGCCTCCAACATGTGAGGTAGCACCGCCTGGCAGCAGTTGAAGGCGCCGGTCAGGTTGACCCGGATCACCTGGTCCCAGACCTCCGGGGCCAACTTCAAGAAGCGGGTCATCTTGGCCCCCGTGCCGGCGTTGTTGACCAGGATGGCGGGCCGACCCAGATGATCGCCGACCGCGGCCACCCCGGCGAAGACCCCCTCGCGGTCGGCCACGTCCACTGGCATACCTACGGCCCGGCCGCCCGCCTCGGTGATGGACGCCGCCGCCTCCTCGGCCGCCCGGGCGTCGAGGTCGAAGACGGCCACCGCGTGCCCGTCCGCAGCCAGGCGGCGACTGATCGCCAGCCCGATCCCCGACGCCCCGCCGGTAACGATGGCCACTCGCGACGGCTCACTCATCGCGACGGCTCACTCATCCCGACCATTCCCCATCCGTCATCTCAGACCCCCGTCCGTCATCTCGGACTTCCGTCCGTCATCTCAGGGGCTTGACACTACAGAATTTGTACCGAGCAGTCCAGTAGCTAGTGTGTCCTCGACCCCGAACAGAGGAAGCAGGCACGCAGTGGTGGACACCGATTCCCGCGCCCTTTCCGGAGTGAAGGTCCTCGATCTGACCCGGTTCCCGCCCGGGCAGTACTGCACTGTCATGCTGGCCGACCTCGGCGCGGCCGTGGTCCGGATCGACCCACCGGGTTGGAACCCCATCTACGCCGGCGTGGGCACCGGGATCGGCCGGGCCAAGCGGTCGGTAGCCATCGACCTCCGTCACCCGAGTGCCAGCTCGGTACTGCGCCGGCTGGCCGGCTGGGCCGACGTGGTCGTGGACAACAATCGGCCCGGCGACCTCGACGACCGCGGGTTCGGTCCCAGAGCCGCCGCGGCCGCATTCCCCTCGCTGATCTGGTGCTCGATCACCGGCTTCGGACAGGACGGACCCTATGCCCGCTTCCCGGGCCACGATCTCTCCTATACGGGCCATTCCGGGCTACTGGCCGCCATCAACCCCGACCTCCCCTGGTATCCCCAGGTGGTACTGGCCCTTCCCACCGCCGCCATGATGGCCACGACCGGCATCGTGACCGCACTCTACGACCGCCAACGCACCGGGAAAGGCGCCCACGTCGACATCAGCATGAGCGAATCGGCCAGCTGGCTGCTCGGCGGCGCCGAAGGCCAGCTCAGCGACAATGCGTTTCCCATGCCCATCTCGGCCTCCCGCCGTCTCTACCAGTGCTCGGACGGCCAGTGGGTATCGGTTGCCGCCGACGAGCCGAAGACCTGGGCCGCCTTGTGCGCCGGGCTCGGCTTGGAGGATCTGGGCATCGGGCGTCCGACCGATCAGGACGAGGCGGCGCGCCGGATCGGTGACGTCCTGCAGACCCGGCCCGCGGCCGAGTGGATCGCCGAGCTGGCCCCCGCCGGATCCACGATCGCCGCCGTCCATCAAGGTTCCACCCTGACGACCGATCCCCACGTCCGGGCCCGCCACGCGGTGGTCGAGGTGGACGGGCGGCCGGTCCCGGCCAATCCCGTACGCATCGCCGGTCCCGACGGTGCGCGTACCACGACCGATACGACGCCTCCCGCCCCGGCGGGGACCCATACCGCGGAGGTGCTCTCCGAAGCCGGATTCAGCGCCGATGAGATATCCGCGTTCGGCGCGTCGGGACTGTTCGGAGACCACGAATGAACTTCGAGGTCGATCTCTCGGGCCGGACCGCACTGGTGACCGGCGGTGGCCACGGGGTCGGTCAGGCCACGAGCGCCATGCTGGCCTCGGTCGGGGCGAAGGTACTGGTCAACGACTACTACCCTGACCGCGCCGATCAGGTGGCCGAGTGCATCCGCCACGACGGCGACCAGGCCGAGCCGCTGCCTTTCGATGTCACCGACTTCGACGCCGTGCACCGGGCCGTCGAGGGCCGGGCGGTCGACATACTGATCAACAACGCCGGCAACGCGGGCACCTCCGACTACACGCTCAACATGTTCCACGAATCGCCCCGTCATGAATGGGACCGGTTCGTCGGCGTCAACTTCTTCGGACCCATGAACTGCGTCCACGCCTGCGCCCCGCACATGGTCGAGCAGAGTTGGGGCCGCATCATCACCGTCGTCTCCGATGCCGGCCGTTGGGGCGAACCCCGCCTGGCGGTATATGGCGCCTCCAAGGCGGGGGCGGCCGGGTTCACCCGCGGCATCGCCCGCGAGCTCGGCCGCTACACGATCACCGCCAACAACGTGACGCTCGGCAGCATCAACACGTTCGGCCAGGGCGACGACATCCCCGACACCCCCGAGGCGCAGCGGGCCAAGAAGGAACGGTACCGGCCCTACATCATCCGCCGCATCGGCCAACCCGACGATCCGGCGGCCATGATCACCTTCCTCTCCAGCCCCCTCGCAGCCTGGATCACCGGCCAGACCTTCCCGGTGAACGGTGGCTACACGGTCAACCAGTAGGCCGACCCGTAGCTACGGTGCAGTGGTGATCACATCACCAACGGGGTAGCCGAGCCGCCCAGACGCCGACCCGTGACGGAGGAGGATCTGATGCGGACCCACACGTTGTGGATACCGTCGGCCCATGGAGTCGGTGGGTCACCCCGCATCTGCTGGAGCAGGGCCGGGACGTCATCGAGGGCGATCTCCTCGGCCGATCCTCGCACGACCACGCTCCAACCCGAGTGCTGCTCCACATCGATCTGGTCGGCCTCGAAGGCCAAGGTGCCCAGTCTGGGCAGAGCCAGGTTCGTGCTCTCCATCCGGACGACCACGTCGTCTCCAGCCAGCCCGAAGTTGACCGGGACAGCTATCGCTCCGGCCTGGTCGCAATAGGCGACCCGACCCACTGTCTGGGTCCCGAGCAGCTGCAGGCATTCCTCGCGACCGAGCTCGACCAGTGTTCTCTGGGACATAGGGTCAGGCCGTCCGGGTCACATGGTGCAGGCGGGCGGACGGGCCATGTCGTCACCTCCTGCACCGACCATATGGTCCAGCGGTCGGGGCCCACTAGGGCCGGACGGCCCCTCCACACGGGGCCCGGGCCCGGCCTTCCTGGGCTCCGGGGGGGGTCGGCGGCGTGGGCTAAGCTGGAGCTCTGGTTTGGGGGAGGGTGCTGTGGCTGCTGATCTGGTGGTTGCGGGGGGCATGGTGGTCGATGGGACCGGAGCTCCGCCCAAACGGGCCGACGTAGCGGTGACCGGCGGGCGGATCTCGGAGATCGGGCCGGGCCTGCATGGTCACGAGATGCTCGACGCGACCGGACAGGTGGTCTCGCCCGGGTTCATCGACATCCACACCCACTACGACGCCCAGGTGTTCTTCGATCCGGCCTTGACCCCGTCGTGCTATCACGGGGTGACCACGGTGGTGGCCGGCAACTGCGGATTCTCCATCGCACCGACCAGACCCGAGATGAGAGAGCTCATCGCTCGGACCCTCGAGAGCGTCGAGGACATGGATTACAACGTTCTGCTGGAAGGTGTGCCGTGGGATTTCACCACCTTTCCCGAGTACCTCGACTCGGTACGACGAAGAGGCGCGGTGTTGAACTTCGCCGCGTACGTCGGCCACACCGCTCTGCGTCTGTTCGCCATGGGCGAGTCGGCATATGACCGGACGGCCACTGAGGACGAATGTCGGGTGATGGCTGGGATCGTGCGAGAAGCTATGGAGGCCGGTGCCGCTGGCCTGGCCACCAGCTTTGCTCCGCCTCACAACGGGGCGGACCACCGGCCGGTACCGAGCCGGTTGGCCGACCGGGCCGAGCTCGACGCGCTTCTGCGGGCCATCGCCGGAACACGACGAGGGGTGGTGGCGGTCGCCCCCGGAGAGCTGGTCGGAATCTCCGATCTCTATGAGCTCCAGCGGGCCACGGGGCTGCCGTTCACCTACGGGGCTCTGCTCACGTCGCCGGCCGGTCGCCATGACGATCTGCTCGAGCTCAATCGTCGGGGCCGCTCGGAAGGTGCTGATGTGTGGCCTCAGGTGACGTCGCGGCCGTTGACCTTCGTGTTCGGTATGGATGCCCCGTATCTGCTGAACGTCAACCCGGAGTTCAGGGCCCTGGGGGCCTGCAGCATCGAGAAGCGGCGCAAGAGTTATCTGGACTCCGATTGGCGGCGGCGAGCCTGGGACGGGTTCGTCGGTGTGGCCATGCCGCCGCGCTGGGACACCTACGAGATCGCCGGCCGTCGGGTGGTCGACCTGGCGCGAGGTCGGGGCTGCACTCCGCTGGACGTGATTCTCGACGCGGCCACCGAGACGCCGGACCTGAAGCTGGAGGTTCGATGCGTCATCGCCAATGACGACCAGGCCGGGGTGGCGAGGCTTCTTCGTGACGATACCTGCACTCTCGGCCTGTCCGACGCGGGAGCCCACGTGGGCCAACTGTGCGATGCCCCGCAGGCCACCGACTTCCTCGGCCTGTGGGTCCGCGATCGGGAGTTGATGCCCATCGAGACCGCAGTCCGGAAGCTGACCGGTGTCCAGGCCGACCTGTTCGGCTTTCCCGATCGCGGCTACCTCAGACCCGGCGGTTGGGCCGACATCGTGGTCTTCGATCCCGATACGGTGGCACCGGGCCCGATCCGGCGGGTCAGGGACTTCCCGGGAGGCTCGGCCCGTCTCACCGCCGACCAACCTCTCGGCATCACCCATGTGCTGGTCAACGGGACTCCCATCCGGCGATCCGGCGAGCCGGTGGACGAGGGGGTGGGCCGGCGCCCCGGTCAGGTCATCTCACCGATGGTGCGCCAGTGACCGCGACAGCCAACCCGGTCATCATCGAGGCCGCGCTCAGCTCGAACCCGTTCCGCAATCCTCAGTCGCCCCGAACGCTCGAGGACCTGGCCGAGCAGGGGTTGGCATGCATGGATGCCGGGGCATCGATCGTGCACATGCACATCCCGGACCTGCACGTCCCGGCCGCGATCGCGACGGAGCAGTACCTGAGCTGCTTCCGTACCTGGCTGGATCGCGATCCCGATGTGCTGGCCCTCCCGACCAACGGATCAGGCGACACCCTGGAGGAGCGATTCGCCCACCAGTTCCTCCTCCACCAGGCGGGGGCGCTCCGGCTGGCCTTCGTCGATCCCGGCGCCACGATCTTCGGCCGCCCTGGCGAAGACGGGACGCCCGAACCTGACGGCTACGTGTACTACTTCAACTACGACGCCATGTCCTTCGCCATAGATGAGGGACGCCGGCGAGGAATGGGCATGCATTTCGCCTGTTTCGAGCCGGGCTGGGTCCGCAACGTGATGACCTACTGGCGCGCCGGACGCCTCTCTGCCGGTTCGTTCGTCAAGTTCTACTTCGGCGGCCCTTACGGCGTGCTGGCGCGCCAGCCGGGCGTGACATTCGGATTGCCACCTACGCGCACCGCACTCGCCGCCTACCGGGAACTGCTGGACATCGAGAGCTGCCCGCTCCCCTGGTTCTCGGCCGTGGTCGGTGGCGACCTCATCGACACCCCTGTGGCCCGGGCCACCATCGAGCAGGGCGGCCATCTCCGAGTCGGGCTGGAGGACTATCGCGGGGACCGGACACCCTCCAACCTGGAGTTGGTGGAGGAGGCCGTCGCCCTGTGCAAGAAAGTCGGCCGGCCGGTGGCCACCCCTACAGAGACCATAGACATCCTCGGACTGCCCGGGAGGACCCAGTGACCGAGTACACCCTCATCGACGTCGACTCGCACATCACAGAGAGCCCGGGCACCTGGGTGGACCGCGTGGCGGCCCGTCATCGCGACCGCGTGCCACGAGTGGAGCGGATAGAGGGCCGGGACATCTGGCTGATCGACGGGCAGCCGGCCACGCCGGTCGGGCCCACCGCCCCGGCCGGTTGGCCAGAGCCCATGCCCACCATGCCCCGCACCTACGAGGACCTTCTCCCCGCCGCCTATGACGCCAAGGCCCGCCTCGAGCTTCTCGATCAGGTCGGGATCTGGGCCCAGCTTCTCTACCCGAACGTCGGGGGCTTCGGCGGACAGCGATTCTTGAAGCTGCGCGACAGGGAATTGATGTACGAGTGCGTTCGGGCCTACAACGATTGGCAGCACGAGTGGGCATCCGCCGATCCGACCCGGCTGGTGCCGGTGGCCTCGATGCCCTTCTGGGACGCCGATGACTGCGTGAAAGAGCTGGAACGCTGCGCCGGGCTCGGCTTCAAGACCATCCTCTTCACCGGAGAGCCGCACCGATTCGATCTCCCCTACCTGGGCGAAGGCTACTGGGACAGGCTGTGGGCGGCCGCCTCAGCTCACTCCATGCCGGTCAACCTTCATGTCGGTGGTGGTGAGTTCAACTGGGACACCCGCCGCATGGAGCAGCGAGGGTTCGCCGAGTCCTTCGCCCTGGAGGGACTCACGCTGTTCCACAAGAACGGCCAGCAGGTCTGCGATGTACTGCTGTCGGGGTTGCTGCCCCGGTTTCCTCAACTTCGAATCGTGTCGGTGGAATCGGGCATCGGCTGGATGCCGTTTGCCATGGAGGCCATCGACTACCAGTTCATCGAGGGTGGCGGCTTCAACTCGCGTCCGGAGTTCGACCGCCTGCCGAGCGAGTACTTCGCCGACCAGGTGTACATCACCTTCTGGTTCGAGAAGTTCGCCATCCGAGAGCTCGTCGGCCAAGCGATACCAGTCGGCAACGTCATGTGGGAGACCGACTTCCCGCATCCCACCTGCCTCTACGGCGATATCCACGTCCGCCTCGACGAGACCTTCGCGGGGCTCGACGGTGACACCCGGAAGCGGCTCGTATGGGACAATGCGGTCGAGCTGTATGGTCTGGACGTCCCGGTCTCGGACTCTGCCCTCACCGTGGCCTGACCAGGAGCCACCGCCGGCGCGCCGGCGTGTGGTGAGCAAGCAGAGTTCG